>JBDHQQ010000154.1:0-5743 GCA_039807145.1 Pseudoxanthomonas sp.
CCGCCGCTGCAGTGCATTTCCTGGAGAGCGAGGCAACGCCCCGCCGGACCTTTCCGGCAACGCCACCGCGGGCGATGCGCGACGTTACGGAACCTTGCGCCCCCCTGTCGTAGATGCGGGGCTTGCCCCGCATGGAGCCTTCCCTGCGAAGGCCCGCTGGGCGTTGCCTGGCGCTACGGCGCCCCGCGGAGACGTGGGCGGGTGCGCCGCTGGCGCATGGCCGCAGAAGCTGCGCCATCTGCACACCACCGAATCGGTCACGTCTGGCCCTGGGCCTGCGCGCAAATGAAAACGCCGGCGCAGGGCCGGCGTTTCCACGTCCATCAGCGACAGGCGGCGATCAGCCTTCCCACTTGCCCAGCGCGGCCAGGCCGTTCTCGCGGGCGCGCTCGTACACGGTCTTCTGCGCGGCGGCGTAGTTGCCCTGCATGTCCTGGGCCCACAGCTTCAGCGCGGCCTGCTGCATGGCGCGGCCGTAGGAGAAGCTCAGCGGCCACGGCAGCTTGTCGAGCTGGTTCATCGCGTTCAGGTGCGCGGTCGACTGTTCGTCGCTCTGGCCGCCGGACAGGAACACCACGCCCGGCAGGATCGCCGGCACGGTGCTCTTCAGGCACATCACGGTGGCTTCGGCCACTTCCTCGACGTCGGCCTGCTCGTCGCAGTCCTTGCCGGAGATGACCATCGAAGCCTTCAGGATGGTGCCTTCCAGCAGCACGTTCTGCTGGTACAGCGCGTCGAACAGCGAGCGCAGGGTGGCTTCGGTGACTTCGTAGCAGGTCTCGATGTCGTGGTCGCCGTCCATGATCACTTCCGGCTCGACCATCGGCACCAGGCCGCACTCCTGGCACAGCGCGGCATAGCGGGCCAGCGCGTGCGCGTTGGACTCGATGCAGGTGCCCGACGGGATGCTCTCGCCGATGTTGATGACCGCGCGCCACTTGGCGAAGCGGGCGCCGAGCTTGTAGTACTCCTGCAGGCGCTCGCGCAGGCCGTCCAGGCCTTCGGTGACCAGCTCGCCCGGGCAGCCGGCCAGCGGGTGCGCGCCCTTGTCGACCTTGATGCCCGGGATCATGCCGTGGTCGGCCATGTACTTGGCGAACGGCACGCCGTCGCGGGTGCTCTGGCGGATGGTTTCGTCGTACAGGATCGCGCCGGAAATATGTTCGTTGAGCTTCGGCGTGGTCAGCAGCAGCTCGCGGTAGGCACGGCGGTTCTCTTCGGTGTTCTCGATGCCGACGCTGGCGAAGCGCTTGGCGATCGTGCCGGTGGATTCGTCGATGGCGATGATGCCCTTGCCCGGGGCGACCATGGCCTGGGCGGTTTCAGCCAGCAGTTCGATGCTCATGAAGTTCCTGTGACGGGGTGCGGGAAAACCCGGATTATAGCCCGCGGCCGTCGTTGCCCGGCCGTGAGGACGCGCTGGAACCGGTTTCAATCCGTCCGCCAGGACAAATCCTGTCCACTGCAGTCATGCACGGGCCATCGCGGTGGCCCGTGCACGCAGATCCGTCAGAGCTCGCCCAGCCCGCTGGCGCGGCCGTCGCTGCCCACTTCGAGCAGGCGCAGGGTATTGGTGGCGCCATGGGTTTCCATGTGCTCGCCGCTGGTGAACACCACGCGGTCGCCGGCCTGCAGCAGGCCGGCCTCGACCAGCAGGCGGATGCTGCCGCGCGCCGCCTCGCGCGGGGTGAAGCCGCGGCTGTCGAAATTGATCGGGAACACATCGCGCATCAGCGCCATCTGCCGGCGCGCACCGTCATGCCGGGTGACCGCATAGATCGGCGCCTTGGCCCGGAACCGCGACAGGTAGCGCGCGGTGCCGCCGGACTCGGTCATCGCCACGATCGCGCGCACGCCCACGTGCTGGGACAGGAACATGGTGGCCATGGCGATGGCCTGGTCGGCGCGCTCCAGGTTGCGCGGCGAGGCATTGAAGTCGGTCTCGGTCTGGAACTGGCGCTCGGCTCCCAGGCAGATGCGCGCCATCGCCTCGACCGCCTTGACCGGGTAGGCACCGGCCGCGGTCTCGGCCGACAGCATCACCGCGTCGGTGCCGTCGATGACCGAGTTGGCCACGTCCAGCACTTCGGCGCGGGTCGGGATCGGGCTTTCGACCATGGACTGCAGCATCTGCGTGGCGGTGATCACCACCTTGTTCTGCGCCAGCGCGGCCTTGATGATCTTCTTCTGCAGGCCGGGCAGTTCGGCGTCGCCGATCTCCACGCCCAGGTCGCCGCGGGCGACCATCACCACGTCGCTGGCCTCGACGATCTCCTCCAGGTTCTCGATCGCCTCGGTACGTTCGATCTTGGACACCAGCGCCGCGTCGCAGCCGTGCTGGCGGGCGATCGCGCGGGCGTCGTTCATGTCCTGCGCGTTGCGGCAGAACGAGACGGCGATGAAGTCCACGCCGATCTTCGCCACGATGCCGATCAGTTCCTTGTCGCGCTCGGTGAGCGCACCCAGCGACAGGCCGCCGCCCTGCTTGTTCAGGCCCTTGCGGTCGGACAGCACGCCGTCGTTGAGCACGCTGGTGACGATGCGCTCGCCCTGCACTTCCACCACCTGCAGCTGCATCAGGCCGTCGTCCAGCAGCAGCACGTCGCCGGGGCCCACGTCCTGCGGCAGGCCGAGGTAGCTCACGCCGACCTGGGTGGCGTCGCCGGGCGCCGCGTCGGCCCTGGCGATGAGGTCGAAGCGGTCGCCCACCTTGAGCTGCACCCTGCCCTCGGCGAAGCGCTCGATGCGGATCTTCGGCCCCGGCAGGTCGGCGAGGATGCCGACTTCCACGCCGACCCGGTTGGCGGCGGCGCGCACTTCGGCGGCACGCTTGGCCTGGCCGGACGGATCGCCATGCGAGAAGTTCAGGCGGACCACGTTGACACCGGCGCGGAACAGATCGTCGAGCACGCCCGGCGCATCGGTGGCCGGTCCGAGGGTGGCGAGGATCTTGGTGCGGCGCTGGCGTTCGATCATGGTGCGAAAACTCCCTGAAAGGCCGCCGAAATTAGCATATCCAGTGCATGACAACGATGTCGCATACGATTTCAGAAGACACTTTCCACGCTGTCCCGCAGACAGGGCGGACAGCATGTCCGGACATCGCCCGCGCGTTGCCCGGCGCTGTCCGCCCGCCTATGCACAAGCGGACATGGATCGGTCGCGGACTGTCAGCAAGGGACAGCCTGGTGGCCAGCCAGGACAACGCGCCGGCAATCACCGGCACCTGCGACGCGCAGCCCGTGGACCGCGCCCAGCGCAACGCGTGCGCGGCGCGCGCGGGTTCAACGCACGCCGCGCGGCCTGCATCGCCGCCATCGCATCAGCGCGACAGCAGCTGCTCCAGTTCGGCCGGCGTGCCGGCCAGTGAACCGGCACCGGCCGCGGTCAGTTCCTCGCGGCCACCGAAGCCCCACAGCACGCCGATGTTGCGCATGCCATGGTGGCGCGCGCCTTCGATATCCATGCGCCGGTCGCCGATCATCCAGCACCGCGCCGGCGCCAGCGACAGCCGCCGCAGCGCTTCGCCGATCAGTTCCGGCTTGTGGCTGCGCGCGCCGTCGGCGGTGGCGCCGATCACCTCCTCGAAGCAGCCACCGAACGGCAGGTGCTCGACGATCCGCCGCGCGTGCGGCTCGTTCTTGGCGGTGACCACCGCCAGCCGGTGGCCGGCGGCATGCAGCCCCTGCACCACCTCGCCGATGCCGGCGTAGACGTCATGCTCCTGCCAGCCGTGCAGTTCGAAGCGTTCGCGGTACAGCGCCACCGCCTGTTCGACGCGCTGCGCGTCGCCGAACAGCGGGGCGAAGCTGGTGCGCAGCGCCGGGCCGATCCAGCGGCGCAGCTCGGCCGGCGGCGGTACCGGCTGCTGCATCCGCTCCAGCGCGTAGGCCACGCAGCGGGTGATGCCGACGGCCGAATCGATCAGCGTGCCGTCGAGATCGAAGAACAGCACATCGCGGCTCACGCCCCGCGGGCCTCCAGCGCGGCCACGGCCGGCAGGGTCTTGCCCTCGAGGAATTCCAGGAACGCGCCGCCGCCGGTGGAGATGTAGCTGACCTTGTCGGCGATGCCGTACTTGTCCACCGCGGCCAGGGTGTCGCCACCGCCGGCGATGGAGAACGCGTCGGATGCGGCGATGGCGCGGGCCAGCGCTTCGGTGCCCTTGCCGAAGGCATCGAACTCGAACACGCCGACCGGGCCGTTCCATACCACCGTGCCGGCCCTGGCGATCAGCGCGGCGTAGTGCGCGGCGGTCTGCGGGCCGATATCCAGGATCATGTCGTCGGCGCCCACCGCATCGACCGCCTTGACCGTTGCCGGTGCGTCGGCGGCAAACGCCGGCGCCACCACCACGTCGACCGGCAGCGGGATCTCGGCGCCGCGCGCCTTGGCCGCGGCGTCGATGCCGCGCGCCGTTTCCAGCAGGTCGTTCTCCACCAGCGACTTGCCCACGCCGTGGCCTTCGGCGGCGATGAAGGTATTGGCGATGCCACCGCCGACGATCAGCTGGTCCACCTTGCCGACCAGGCTGGAGAGCAGTTCGAGCTTGGTCGAGACCTTGGAGCCGGCGACGATCGCCAGCAGCGGCCGCGCCGGGTTGGCCAGGGCCTTGTCCAGCGCATCCAGCTCGGCCATCAGCAGCGGCCCGCCGGCGGCGACCGGGGCGAAGCGGATCACGCCATGGGTCGAGGCCTGCGCGCGGTGCGCGGTGCCGAACGCGTCCATCACGAACACGTCGCACAGCGCGGCGTACTTCTTCGACAGGGCTTCATCGTCCTTGCCCTCGCCCACGTTCATGCGGCAGTTCTCCAGCAGCACGAGGCTGCCCGGGGCCACCTCCACGCCGTCCACCCAGTCCCTGACCAGCGGCACGTCCACGCCCAGCAGTTCGGACAGGCGCGCGGCCACCGGCGCCAGCGAATCGGCCTGGCTCCACGTGCCTTCCTTCGGCCGCCCCAGGTGCGAGGTGACCATCACCGCCGCGCCCTGGGCCAGCGCCCGCTTCAGCGTCGGCAACGAGGCGGTGATGCGCTGTTCGGACGTGATCCTGCCGTTCTCGTCGATCGGCACGTTCAGATCCTGGCGGATCAGCACGCGCTTGCCGGCGAGGTCGAGGTCGGTCATGCGGACGATGGACATGGCGGGGTCGGCTCCGGAAGACTGTGGGGAAACCGCAATTCTCGCCCGCCCCCGCAGGCGGGGCAAACCCGAGGTGCACCGCATGCCGCCCCACCTGCCACAACCCGAGCTGTGCAGCCCCCGGCTGCGCCTGCGCGAAGTGCGCGCGGACGATGCGCCCGCGCTGTTCGCCATCCACAGCGACCGGCGGGTGATGCGCTACTGGAGCTACCCGGCGTGGACCGAGCTGGCCCAGGCCGAACGCAAGGTGGCCGACATCCAGCGCCAGCGCCGCGAGCAGGAGATGCTGGTCTGGGCGATCGCCGACGCGCACGACGACCGGCTGATCGGCACCAGCGCGGTGTTCGCGATGCAGCGAGGGCAGGGCCGCGCCGAGATCGGCTACAGCCTGCACCCGGACTGGCAGGGGCGCGGGCTGGCCAGCGAGGCGCTGCGCATGATCCTGCGCCACCTGTTCGACGGCCTGGGACTGCGCCGGATCGAAGCGGACATCGACCCGCGCAACCAGGCCTCGTGCCGGCTGGTCGAAAGGCTTGGCTTCGTCCGTGAAGGCGTGCTGCGCGAACGCTGGGACGTGAATGGCGAGCTCGCCGACAGCGCG
>JBDHQQ010000155.1:0-5725 GCA_039807145.1 Pseudoxanthomonas sp.
TCGCGCCCGCGCGCAGGGCCGCGCGCCCGAAGCGCCGCGCAAGCCGGCGCCGCGCAAACCGAAGACGGCCGCACGCGCCCCGCGCGAGCCATCGACCCGCAAAGGAGCGCGACGCTGATGCCCATACCCACCGGCCATTTCATCCTGCACTCCAACGTCATGCCGCCGGTCACCGCCGGCAAATACCAGCTGCGCAGCTCGCAAACCGGCCTGCCGTTCGAGGTCGAGGAAGAAGTCACCCACATCCACGTGGCGGCGCCGCGCTACGTCATGCCGACCGACCAGATCCTGTCCAGCTTCCCGCCGGCCAATGCCGAAGGCGCGTTCGGCGACCGCCTGCCGCAGATCGTGCTCAAGCGCCGCACCCTGCCGTGGGAACGCAACCCGGCCGGCGGCCGCGATACCTCGCCGACGCCGTGGCTGGCGCTGGTGGTGGTGGCCGAGGGCGAAGCCGAACTGTCCACCGCCACGGCGGTCGATGGCTGCTTCACCCCGGGCCTGAAGGTGTTCGATCCCGACGACCGCGACGTCGAGCAGGGCGTGTACCTGGCGGTCACCGAAACCGTGGTGAAGAAGATCTTCCCGCGCCAGGACGACCTGCCGCTGCTGGCCCACGTGCGCGAAGTCGACGTGCACGACACCGAACTGGCCGGCGGCGACGACGACGGCTGGCTGGCCGTGGTGCTGGCCAACCGCCTGCCGGTGTTCGACCAGACCAACGGCAAGTCGGTGCGCTACCTCGCCTGCCTGGTCAACCTGGAAGGCCAGCTGGACGCGTTGCCGAAGACCACGCCGCTGCTCGACCACTTCCAGTTCGAACTGGCCCAGGACTGGACGATGCTGGCGACGGCCACCGCCACGACGACGCCCGACCAGCTGGTGCTGGGCGGGAACAAGACCATGGTGCAGACGCCGCACGCTGCGCCGCGCGCCGATGCGCGCGCCGTCGCCGGCGGTGCGAAGAGCAAGCTAGGCGTGCAGCTCGACGGCGCGGCGGCGATGCGGCAGCCCGCGGCGTCGAAGCAATGGGCCACGACGGCGACCGCGGCGGTCGCCAAGGCCGCGCTGGATCCGGACGCCAGGCGCATGGTGCGCGACACCATGGGTCTGGGCTTCCGCCTGCCGATCGAACTGTTCGCGGTGGAGAAGGTGCTGCGCTTCCCGGTGCTGGCGCACTGGTCGTTCACCACCAACGAAGGCGCGACCTTCGAAACCCTGATGCAGGGCCTCGACGTCGGCCTGCTCGGCACCATCGCCGAACCGCCGGCCGATGCGCCGATGGCCCAGGCCGGGCCGGAAACCGTGCAGACCGGCCACATCGGCCTGGGCCACCGCACCCGCCGCGGCGATCCGGCGCAGGCGTGGTATCGCGGCCCGTGCGTGCCGTTCCCGACCCCGCGCGACTCCAGCGGCAGCGATGCGCCGCTGGCGCTGGCGCATTCGGCCGACCAGTTGCGCCGCATCGTGCCGGACGGACGCGAAGACCTGGGCCTGGCGGCGGCGTTCGAAATCGGCCGCCTGCTGGCGCTGTCGCAACTGTCGGTGGTGTCGGCGTTGCTGCGTTTCCGCGGCGAGCAGTTCGGCGCCGGACGCGTGCGCGAGCTGCTGGCGCAACTGCTGCCCATCGATCTGCCGTCGCTGTCGGCGCAGGCGGACCTGGGCCGCTACGTCGCCGTGCGGGCGCTCGGCGACATGGCGCGCGAGCCCGAACGGATCATCGGCCCGCGCCGCCCGGTGGCCGATCCCGGTCGCCCGCTGAAGGTGCGCGGCGACCTCGACAAGATCGTCGCCGACGGACTCGGCCTGGACCTGGCCGCGCTGCGCACGCTGGCCGACCAGCTCGGCGCGCTGGCCGCGCTGCAGCAGACCGCGACGCCGCTGGCGCTGAAACCCGGCGCCGCACCCAGCGACAAGCTGGTATTGCCCGCGCTGCAGGCCGCGCTGCAGGACGAATTGCGCCGCACGCTGGAAGTCGCCGTGCCCAAGCGCGTCGCGACGCCGGCCGCATCGAAGCGCGGTGCGCGCGCCGCCGCCGCGCCGCAACCCGATGCGCTGGACGAACTGCTCGCCCGCCTGCCCGCCGATGCGGAGGACACGCCATGAAACCGCTGCTCGACGCCAGGGTCGCAATCAACGCCGCGGTCGCCGCCACGCAAAACTACGCCGCGCGGTTCCTCGACCACGATCCCGAAGACGGCGACCACGTCGTGCCCGGCGAACTGCGCAAGTTCCTGGCCCGCCTGCGCCTGCTGCACGGCGTTCCCTTCAGCTACCTGGTGCCCGACGCCAACCTGCTGCCGCCGGAATCGATCCGCTTCTTCTACATCGACCGCGCATGGACGGACGCGCTGGTGCAAGGCGCGCTCAGCGTCGGCACGGTCAGCAGCGCCGACCGCACCCAGCTGGAGAAGGTCTATCCGCACATCCGCGGCGAGGTGGACGAAACCGAACGCTCGGTGCGCCCGTCGAAGTTCCTGTTCAAGGCCGGCAGCGGCACCCTGACCGGCTTCCTGCTGCGCTCGCGCGCGGTGTCCGGCTGGCCAAACCTGCACGTGCGCGCCTACGCCCGCGACGTGCTCGACGACGATGCGCTGACCACCGAGGCGGAATCCAGCCCGGATCGGATGCGCGTGCTGCGCATGGAGCGCCTCGCCCCGGCGGTGCTGCTGGTGCTGTTCGACGGCGTGCCGGCGGTGGTGCACATCGAGGAACCGCGCCAGGGCATCCAGTTCGGCGCGCGCCTCGATCCGGCGGACCCGCCCGCCACCCGTCGCGCCAAGGTGCACGTTCGCGACTGCGCGACCGGCGATCCGGTGCCCCCGGTGGATGCGTTCACCGACGGCAACTCGGTGCAGGTGCCGTTCCGCGCCGGCGCGCCCGGCGTGATCGACATGCGGACGCTGAGCCAGCGCCTCGCCGCCAAGGCGCCGAACAGCGGCGGCACGCTGGAGCCCAACGAATACGCGCTGGAAATGCTGCGCTTCCCGTACCGGCAGGTGTTCGGCGACCCCGACAACCGCGACGGCCTGCGTTTCTACGCGGCCGACAGGTTCAAGGCCACCGTGGCCCTGCCCGAATGGAAAAACCGGGTCGCCGAACTGGTGAGGAAGACGCAGCCATGAGCACGAAGAAGCCAGGCAAGGCGCGCAAGCCGGCGGCGACGAAGGCGCCCGCGGCCGCGGTCAACGTGGACGGCGTGCGCGAAGCGCTGCGCAGCCGGCGCTTCCTCGCCGCCGACCGCGCCCGGCTGGACCTGGGCGAAATCGCCACCTGGGACAACTACCTGCTGCGCGAACACCGCCTCCTGGTGCCGCTGGACGTGCAGGCGCTGTACGTGCCGCCCGGCGGCAGCGAGCCGATGGTGCGCCTGCCGATGCTGGTCGCGGACGACGACATCGCCGGGCCGGAGCACGGCATGCCCGAACCGTTCGATCCGGGCTCGCCGCGTCCCGCCGGCGTGCACCTGCACTGGGCGATGCCCGACGCGCTGCTGCGCGGCACGCTGAAACAGGTGGCCGACGGCGCGAGCAACCGGCTGGGCCTGCCGGCGCTGCCCGACCGCTGGGTGGTGCTGCGGCTGCTGCTGCCCAAGGGCGGCAGCCAGCCGGTCGTGGGCGGCTGGGTGCTGGAAGCGGACAAGGCGCGCGCGGTGCCGCTGGCGCAGTGGCGCGAAGGCGTCGAGGCGGCGGCGTCCGGCGGCGCGGCGATCGACCGCGGCGAACTCACCGGCACGGTCGGCGGCGCACTGAACTGGTCCGGCGTGTACGACGCCGTGCTCAACCGCTTCGCCTTCCACGACCCGCTCGACGATGTCGCCGCGCTGGCGCCGTCCGGCGTCGACGAGAACTGCGCCAGCTACGTCGTCGCCGGCTGGTGGAGCGATCCGGCGCTGGACCCGCTGGACCGCGCGCGCAGCAACGCCAGCCTGCACGAACTGCTCGAACGCATGCGCTGGCGCCTGCTGTACGAATGGGGCGACGAAGCCTGGCAACAGAAGCAGCGCCAGGCCGAGGACGACCTGCGCAAGGCGCTGGGCCTGGAAAGCGGCGAACGCTGGTCGTCGCCACGACCGATGCCGAAGATCAAATCTTCGCGCGCCGCGCGCGCGGCGGCGGCGACCAGCGCGGTCTACGCGCCGATCGACAAGGCCTTCGTGCAGAAGGAAACGCAGGTCAGCGTTTCCGCCTTCGCCAACGAAGCCCGCCAGCGCTACGTCATGCCGGCGTGGCACCTGCGCAGCGCGCTGCTGCACGGCGCCATCCACGGCGTGCCGGTGGCCGGCGCGCTGCCGAAGATCGACCGCCGGCCGTCGGCCGACGGCATCGGCGTGGCCCTGGGCCAGCACGACGACGACCTGCTGGCGGCGCTGGCCGCGCCGCAGGCCAGCGAGGAACAGCGGCGCAGCAGCGAGCGCCTGCTGGCCGCATTCACTTCGCAGAAGATCAACCAGCTGGGTTCGGCCGACGGCCTGGTGGAACTGGAGGAACACGAACATGCGGCGGCGTTCGCGTCCCTGCCCGCCGGCTCCGCCGGCACCGACCGCTTCCTGCAACGCGTGCAGACCGGCGGCGCGGGCGGCCTGAACCTGGGCCGCAGCGTCGACGCCAAGGCCGAAACGTTGCGCAAGACGCGCAGCGCGCGCGGACCGCAGGCGCAGGTGCCGCTGCCGCTGGCCGCAACGGTGTTCAAGGCCAACGCCAAGCCGAACCTGGTCGCGGCCACCGCGGCGATGATCAACGACCTCGCGCGTTCGCGCGTGGGCGACGTGCTGGCGCCGACCGAGGCGCGCGTGGTCGACCGGCCCGCCGCGCGCCACGCCTTCCCCACCGAACCGATGGTCGCGCTGCGCGGCGCCGGACGCAGCCTGCGCCACGGCCACGACGGCCGCGGCTCGGCCGACGGCAAGCTGACCTGCCGCTGGCCCACCCACATGGTCACCGGCATCGAGGGCGTCATCGCCGACGACCGCTTCATCCGTTCGCTCGGCAACGGCTCGGTGCCCGGCGAAGCCCTGGGCCTGGCCCGCGAGGCCCTGCTGCACGATCCCTACCACGACGAATGGATCGCCGCCGCGCTGGCGCCGCCGGGCACGGGACGCACGCAGCTGCTGGCACGGCTGAAGGCCGAATCGGTGCTGCGCTTCGGCGGCGACGGCGCCTACGACGGCGCGACCGTCGCCTTCGGCCCGCAGGCGCAGGCGACCCCGCGTGGCGGCGCACGCGTCGCGCAGCGCTTGGCGCAGGCCGGCGTGCACGTGCAGCAGACCCTCGTCGCCGACGAATTGCGCCGCTTCTCCCTGTACAAGGGCGCCGACCCGGACCTGGTCGGCGTGTCCACCTGGGCGCAGCCGTGGGTGCCGACGTGGCTGGAATGGGAACTGCAGGTCGAAGGACTCGATCCGCCGACGCTGGAAGCGTGGCAACTGGGCGCCGTGGACCTGGAATCCGCGACGACCGCCTTCGACGGCGACACCGCCAGCGTGCGCGGGCGCGCGCTGCTGACCGGCGGCGGCGCGGCCACCCTGCACGACGCGATCGGCGACTGGCTCGCGGCCGAAGACGCGCTGGACCTGGCCGGCGCCGGCCAGGTCGATGAAGACCTGGAGGCAACCTATCGCCAGCTCAACGAGGCCGTGCTCAACCTCGACACGCTCACCGCCCATCTCGACGGCCTGCGCAATGGCCTGCTGGGCCTGCCGGCCGGCGACGGCCTGCGTCGGCCGGCC
>JBDHQQ010000156.1:0-5645 GCA_039807145.1 Pseudoxanthomonas sp.
AACCGAACATCGCCGCGCGCACCCCGCACCGCTGCGCCAGCGCCGGCAGGAACGGCGCGGCGGCCAGCGCCAGCATCGGTAGCGCCGGCAGGATGTACATATCGCGCTTGCCCGGGCTGGCGCTGAAGAACAGCAATACCAGCAGCATCCACGCCAATGGCAGCCACACCCGCGCATCGCGCGCGCGCCACGCCTCGCGCCACGGCTTGACCAGCCACGGGATGAAGATCGAGAACGGCAGCCACTGCAGCGCGATCACTTCGCCGAAATACCAGAACGGTTCGTGGTGGTGCCATGCATTGGCGTACCGCGTCGCAGTCTGCCGGAACAGCAGCTCATGCAGGTAGGCGCGGTGCTCCGGGTCGCCGTCGCGCAGCGCGCTCAGCAGCATCGGCACGAACCACAGCGCGATCGCACCGAGGAAAGCCAGCGCACCCAGCCACCATTTCCCGGCGCCGCGTGGTGCCGGCTCGCTCAACCCGCCCCAGCCGCGCCAGCGCATCAGGGCATACGGCAGCAGCACGAGCAGCGCGAGAAAGCCCACGCCCTTGCTGATCACGCCCAGCCCGGCGGCGAAGCAGCCCAGCCAGTACCAGCGCCAGTCCGGCCCCGACAGCAGGTGCCGCACCAGCCCGTACATGCCCAGGGTGATGAAGAACACCACCGTCGGATCGATCTGCGCGCGCTTGGCCTGGTAGGCGAACTGGAACGCGCACAGCACCGCGCCGGCCGCCCACAGTCCGGCGCGATGACCCCACAGGCGCCGGCCCAGGTCGTGGGTCAGCCACAGCGTGCCCAGCGCGGCCAGCAGCGAAGGCATCAGGAAGGCCACGTTCCAGTGCCGCACGATGGCGTAGCAAGCGCAGATCAGCCAGAAATACAGCGGCGGCTTGTCCGGATACAGTTCGTGGCCGCGATGCGGGAACAGCCAGTCGCCGGATTCCCACATCTGCTTTGCGACCAGCACGAAGCGTGGCTCGTCCGCCGGCCAGGGTTCGCGCAGGCCCAGCCCGGCGCCGATCACCAGCAGCGCGAAGGCCATGAACCAGAACAGTTCGCGCGTCTGTGCGGGCATGCGCAGGGGCGCGGCATGGGAGGGATTCGTCATGCCCCCATGATAGGGAATGCAGGTTAGCGAGTTGTCGGAACGCGCCGGGTCAAGCGGACAGCTTGCGCAGCCTTGCGTAGAAGAAACCGTCGCGCCCGCCTTCCCCGGGCAATCGCTGGCGGCCAGGGCCGGCGGCGTGGCCGAAGCGATCGTCCAGCGGCTCGACGCGCGCATCGGCGGTGCGGGCGAGGAAGGCTTCGACCTGATACTGGTTCTCGTCCTTGAGGATCGAACAGGTGGCGTACAGCAGCGCGCCGCCCGGCTTCAGCGCTGGCCACAGCGCGTCGAGCAGCCGCGCCTGCAATGTGGTCAGCGCATCGATGTCGGCCGGACGGCGGTGCAGCAGTACGTCCGGCTGGCGACGCACGATGCCGGTGGCCGAACACGGCGCGTCCAGCAGGATCGCGTCGAAGGCCTCGCCGTCCCACCACGCGGCGGCGTCGGTCGCATCGGCGGCCTGCAACCGGGCCTGCACGCCGACGCGCTGCAAGGTGTCGGCCACGCGCTTGAGCCGGCGCACGTCGACATCCAGCGCCAGCAGCCGCAGCGACGGATCGCGTTCCAGCAGGTGCGCGGTCTTCCCGCCGGGCGCGGCGCAGGCGTCGAGCACGCGCGCACCGTTCGCCGGCGACAGCGCGTCGGCAACCAGCTGCGCGGATGCGTCCTGCACCGACGCGTCGCCTTCGGCGAAGCCCGGCAGGTCGGCGACGGCAAGCGGCTCGTCGATGCGGATCGCATCAAGCAGGGTTTCGTCGATGGAGCAGGCGATGCCGGCCTCGGCCAACCGGCGCGCGTAGTCGTCGCGCGCATTCCTGCCCCGGTTCGCGCGCAGCCACAGCGGCGCGGGCTGCGCGCTGGCCGCGAACACCGCTTCGGCCTGCTGCGGCCAGTCGGCCACGACGCGTTCGCGCAGCCACGCCGGCCACGCGGCGGACGCATCGGCGGCCGGCACGCCTTCGCGCTGCGCGCGCCGCAGCAACGCATTGACCAGGCCGGCCTGGTGCGGGCGGCCGAGCGCGCGCGCCGCCTCGACCGTCGCGGCGAGCGCGGCGTGCACGGGCAGCCGCAATTCGTCGAGCTGGGCGAAACCGGCCAGCAGCAGCGCGCGCAGTTCGCCGTCTTTCGCGCCCGGCGGCTTCGGCATCCATGCGCGCAGCGCGGCGTCGTAGCGCGCGCGCTGGCGCAGGCCGGCGAAGCAGATCGCCTCCAGCAGCGCGCGGTCGCGCACATCGCCGATCTTCGGCAGCGCGATGGCGAGTTCGGCCTTCAGCGAACGGCCGCGAAGCACGGCGTCGATGACGCCCGCCGCGGCGGCGCGGACGGCGACGCCGGGCGGCGCGCTCACCATGAAGCCCTCGCAACCGTCATCCCGGCGCAAGCCGGGATCCGCTTTGCCATTGCTGTTGCTGTTTCCCCTGTGGCCGGGTCAAGGAAAGAACAAAAGCAAAATGGATCCCGGCTTGCGCCGGGATGACGAGCAAATGCGAAGACGCGCATCGGGTTACTCCGCCACCAAATCGCGACGCGCATTGCAGTAATCGGCGGCGGAAACCGGCTTGCCGCCTTCGCGCTGCACCTTCAGCAGCCGCAATCCGCCTTCGCCGCAGGCGACGTCGATGCCCTGTCTGCCCGCGGCGACGACACGGCCCGGCTCGGCGCCAGGCGAATCGGGCAAGACGACGGCTTCATGGATACGCAGGCGTTCGCCGGCGACCTGCGCTTCGGCCACCGGCCACGGATTGAAGGCGCGCACCTTGCGCGCCAGCGCCACGGCCGGCCGCGACCAGTCGAGTTTCGCTTCGGCCTTGTCCAGCTTGTGTGCGTAGGTGGCGCCTTCTTCCGGCTGCGGTTGCGGTGGCGACAACCTGCCCTCGCGCAACAGGGCCAGCCCTTCGGCCAGCACCTCGGCGCCCAGCGCGGAAAGCCGGTCGTGCAGCTGGCCGCCGGTTTCGCTTGCGCCGATCGGGATGCGCCGCTCGAGCAGCACCGGGCCGGTATCCAGTCCTGCTTCCATCTGCATCAGGCCGATACCGGTCTCGGTGTCGCCGGCCTCGATCGCGCGCTGGATCGGCGCGGCGCCGCGCCAGCGCGGCAGCAGCGAGGCATGCACGTTCCAGCAGCCGTGCTTCGGGATGTTCAGCACCTTGCGCGGCAGGATCAGGCCGTAGGCGACGACGACCATCAGATCGGGTGCGAACGCGCGCAGTTGCGCCTGGGCGGCCGGGTCGCGCAGGGTCTCCGGCTGCAGCACCGGAATACCGAGTTCCTGCGCGGCCTGCTTCACCGGCGAAGCCTGCAAGCCGCGCCCGCGCCCGGCCGGGCGGTCGGGTTGGGTGTAGACGGCGACGACCTCGCCGCCCCGCGCGGCGGCGCGCAGGCAGGGAACGGCGAAGTCGGGGGTGCCGGCGAAGACGATCTTCATGCGGGGAACAGGCGGTTAGGCGTGGCGGGCGGGAAGCGTCGTTCCGGCCGCCGGCCGCCCACCTTCCTCAGGCCGCGGCCTGGCGGCGCGCCTTGGCCAGCTTCTTGCGCACCATTTCGCGCTTCAGCGGCGACAGGTAGTCGACGAACAGCTTGCCCAGCAGGTGGTCCATCTCGTGCTGCACGCAGATCGCCAGCAGGCCGTCGGCATGCAGTTCCTGCGCCTGGCCGTCGCGGTCGAGGAAGCGCACCGTGATCTCGTTGGCGCGGGTCACGTCGGCGTAGATGCCCGGCACCGACAGGCAGCCCTCCTGGTAGACCGTTTCGCCGGACTTGTCGACGATTTCAGGGTTGATGAACACCTGCGGCCGGTTCTTTTCCTCGCTCACGTCAATGACCATGAACCGCTGGTGCACGTCGATCTGGCTGGCGGCCAGGCCGATGCCCGGCGCCTCGTACATGGTCTCGAACATGTCGTCCAGCAGGCGCTGGAAGGCGGGTTCGGCGATCCGGGCGGGGTCCACCGGCGCGGCGACGGTACGCAGCCGGGGGTCGGGGAATTCGAGGATGGGAAGCAGGGCCATGGCGTTCGGCAAGATGGGGACGACCGGCGAATCCGGCAAGTGCTCACGAATTCTAACCCCGGCGCTTGCCTCGCGCCGGCGTTTCTGCACTATAGTTTGCCACTAGCCTGCAGGGGGAATCAGGTGGATACCTTCATGTTCACACGTCTCGCAACGACCCGTCTGCGCGTGGTCGCCGTGGCAGCGGCGCTGACCGTCGCCGCATTCGCCACCGCCGCCGAGTTGAACGGCAGCCATCCCGACAGCTACGTCGTGCGCAAGGGCGACACCCTGTGGGACATCTCGGCCAAGTTCCTGAAGAGGCCGTGGCTGTGGCCGGAAATCTGGCAGGCCAACCCGCAGATCCGCAACCCGCACCTGATCTACCCCGGCGACGTGATCAGCCTGGCCTACCTGGACCGCGTCGCGGTGCAGGCCGGTCCGCGCAACGAAGCGCCGGTCAATGCGGTCAACCTGAGCGACATCGAGCCTTTCCTGAAGGACCTGAGCGTCACCGACAGCTACGAAAACCTGCCCTACGTCGTCGCGATCGAGGAAGACCACCTGCGCGGCGCCGCCGGCCAGCGGGTCTACGTGCGCAACCTGAACGGCGCGCAGGCGGGCCAGCGCTACAGCGTGGTGCGCCCGTCGCTGCGCTACACCCAGACCCGGGTGGCCTCCAGCGGCAAGTACCTCGGTTTCAACGAGGACCTCGACTGGCGCGGCAAGCGCCTGAAGGGCGACACCCTCGACTGGAACCGGCAGTGGACCAGCGCCGCGCTGGCGGAAGGCCCGGTGGAATTGCTGGGCTACGAACTGGCCAAGGTCGCCGCCGGCGCGGTGACCCGGACCGGCGGCGACGTGACCACGGTGCAGCTGGACGACAACTACCGCGAAGTCCGCCCCGGCGACCGCCTGGTTCCGGTGCAGGCCCAGCCCTACGACCTGCAGTTCTTCCCCCACGCCCCGCGCACGCCGCAGCCCATCGGCAAACTGCAGGTCGCCGCGGTGGCCGACACCCTGCTGTACGGCGGCAACCGCGACGTGGTGGCCATTTCCGGCGGCAGCCGCGAAGGCATCGACAACGGCACCGTGTTCTCGGTGTGGCGCAACGGCAGCAAGGTGGTCGACCGGGTCAGCCACGGCGACCTGCGCGACGAAGTCGCCGGCAGCGGCGACCGGGTGCAGTTGCCGGACGAATACGCCTCGCACGTGATGGTGTTCCGCACCTTCGAAAAGGTCAGCTACGCGCTGGTGATGGAGGGGCACCACCCGACCCGCGTCGGCTACACCCTCAAGCATCCGGACGCGGAGGAATAGCGCGCCGCCGGTAGGAATTCCCCTACCCGGCAATGCGACGGCGCCCGAGGGCGCCGTCTTCGTTTGCGTCCTACGCTGGGCCGATGCCCGACCTTGCCCGCGACGACAGCCCCGAGGACCGCGCCGCCCTGCTGGCGCTGCTGCTGGCCGGCGGCGCGATGGCGCCGCCGCGCGCGCTGCTGGACGCCCATCCCGAAGGCCCCGCGGCGGCATTGGCCGCCGGGCCCGGCGCG
>JBDHQQ010000157.1:0-5633 GCA_039807145.1 Pseudoxanthomonas sp.
ACCAAGGACGACCGCGTCCATCCCGGCCACGCGCGCAAGATGATGGCGAAGATGGAAGCCGCGGGGAAGAACGCCCGCTACTACGAGAACATCGAAGGCGGCCACGGCGGTTCGGCCAACAACGCGCAGGCGGCGCACATGAGCGCGCTGGCGTACACCTTCCTGTGGCAGCAGTTGACGAAGTGAGTTTTCTCCTCCCCTTGCGCGCAGCGCAGGGGGAGGTTGGGAGGGGGTGCTTTTCACGCCGATGCCAGAAGCACCCCTCCCCAACCCTCCCCTTCGCTGCACGAAAGGGAGGGAGTCACGCTTCCCGTTGCGTGCAGTGCGAGCCGATTGCAATCCGCCCCATGGAGCCCCATCCATGAATTCCCACGCCCTGATCGCCGGCCTTTTCCTCATGAGCAGCATCGTCCACGCCCAGACCTCGCCCACGCCGCCCGACGTCGAGAAGAGGCCGCACGTCGTGAAGGCGCCATTCGGCGCCGAACGCCAGGACGAGTACTACTGGCTGCGCGACGACACCCGCAAGGATCCGGCGATGCTCGGCTACCTCGAAGCCGAGAATGCCTATGCCGACGCCGTGCTGGCGCCGCTGAAGCCGGTGCAGGACACCCTGTACGACGAGATCGTCGCGCGGATCAAGCAGGACGACGCCAGCGTGCCGTTCCGCGAGCGCGGCTACTGGTACTACGCGCGCTTCGAGACCGGCAAGGACTATCCGATCCACGCGCGCCGCAAGGACGCCGCCGGCATCGATGCCTTGTCGATCCAGCAGGCCAATGCCGCCGGCGACTTCGCGGGCGAGGAAGTGCTGCTGGATGTCAACGCGCTGGCCGCGGGCCACGACTACTACAGCGTCGGCGTGTACGAAGTCACGCCGGACAATGCGGTCCTGGCTTATGCCGACGATGGCAACGGTCGCCGCCAGTACACCCTGCATTTCCGCAATCTCGCCACCGGACAGGCGTACCCGGAGACCATCTACGGCGTGGCCCCCGACCTGGTCTGGGCCGACGACAGCAAGACCCTGTTCTACATCGAGAACGACCCCGAAACGCTGCTGACCAAGCGGGTGAAGAAACATGTGCTCGGCACCGACCCGAAGGACGACCCGGTCGTCTACGAGGAGCCGGACGACAGCTTTTACATGGGGGTGGACCGCACCCGCGACGAACGCCATATCGTCATCGCCATGAGCAGCACGGTGTCCGACGAGTTGCGCTACGCCCCCGCGGCCGACCCGCGCGAGTTCAAGGTGCTGGCCGAGCGCGCGCGCGACGTGGAATACGACGCCGACCATTTCGACGGGCGCTGGGTGATCCGCACCAACGACGGCAAGGCGACCAACTTCAAGATCGTCACCGCCGAGGACGGCGCCACCTCGCGCAAGGACTGGAAGGACTGGATCTCACACCGCGACGACGTGCTGGTCGAAGGCTTCGAACTGTTCGACGGCTTCGCCGCCATCGCCGAACGCTCCGGCGGGCTGGAGCGCGTGCGCCTGCTCAAGCCGGACGGCAGCGAGGCATTCGTCAAGGCGGACGAAACCGCGTATTCGATGGGCCTGGACGTCAACCCCGAGCCGGACACCGACTGGGTGCGCTACGGCTACACCTCGATGACCACGCCGGCCACGGTGTACGAACTGAACGTGAAGACCGGCGAGCGCCGCCTGCTCAAGCGCCAGCCGGTGCTGGGCGGCTACGATCCGTCCAACTACGTGACCGAGCGCCTGTGGGCGACCGCGCGCGACGGCACCCGGATTCCCGTTTCCATCGTCTACAAGAAAGGCTTCGAGAAGAACGGCAAGGCCGCGCTGCTGCAGTACGGCTACGGCAGCTACGGCGCGTCGATGGACCCGGGCTTCTCGGTCACCGTGGTCAGCCTGCTCGACCGCGGCATGGCCTACGCCATCGCCCACATCCGCGGCGGCGAGGAAATGGGCCGCAAGTGGTACGAGGACGGCAAGCTGCTGAACAAGAAGAACACCTTCACCGACTTCATCGACGTGACCGATTTCCTGGTGAAGGAAGGCTACGCCGCGCCGGGCCGCGTGGCCGCGCATGGCGGCAGCGCCGGCGGCCTGCTGATGGGCGCGGTGGCCAACATGGCGCCGGACAAATACCGCGTGGTCCTGTCGCAGGTGCCGTTCGTGGACGTGGTGACGACGATGCTCGATCCGACCATCCCGTTGACCACCAACGAGTACGACGAGTGGGGCAATCCCGAGCAGAAGAAGTTCTACGACTACATCGTCGCCTATTCGCCCTACGACAACCTGGAGAAGAAAGCGTATCCGGCGATGTTCGTCGGCACCGGGCTGTGGGATTCGCAGGTGCAGTACTGGGAACCGGCGAAGTACGTGGCGCGCCTGCGCGACTTGAACACGTCCAGCGAGCCGGTGGTGTTCCGCACCAACATGGAGGCCGGCCACGGCGGCAAGTCGGGCCGCTTCCGCCGCTACCGCGAACAGGCCGAGATGTATGCGTTCATGCTCGACCGGCTCGGCGTGGCCGAAGCCCGGTAGGCCAGCCGGCAGCCGCGCATGCGCTGGTTATGGTGGCTGCTGGCCTACGCCAGCCTGGGCATCGGCATCGTCGGTATCGTGGTGCCGGGCCTGCCGACCGTGCCCTTCGTGTTGCTGGCCGCGTTCGCCGCCGCGCGCGGCTCGCGGCGCCTGCACGGCTGGCTGCTGGCGCATCGCCGCTTCGGCCCGATGATCCGCGACTGGCAGCGCGAAGGCGCGGTATCGCGGCAGTCGAAGCGGCTCGCCACCGGCATGATGGCGGCCAGCGCGGTGGTGATGTTCCTGACCGCGCCGAAGTGGTGGATGGCCGCGACCGGCACCGCGATCATGGCCGTGGTCGCCGCGTGGCTGTGGCTGCGGCCGGAGCCGTCGCGCTGACGCGACCGTTCATGGCCGACTGGCTATACTCGCGCCATGATCCGTTCGTTCCGCATTGCACTCGCCGCTGCTGCATTGGCCTTGCTCGCCGGCTGCGGCGCCAAGGGGCCGCTGTTCCTGCCGACCAAGGAAGCGCCGGCCGAGGAATCGGCGACGCCGGACGCGCCGCCCGCAGCCGAGACGACTCCCGCAGAATCCGCGCCGGACGCGCCGCCGCCCGCGCCGGATGCGACCCGCTGACACGCCCGTGCTGCGTTTCAGCAAGATGCACGGCGCGGGCAACGATTTCGTAGTGCTCGACTTGCGCCATGGCAGGTCGCCGCCCGATGCCCGGCTTGCCGCGCGACTGGCCGATCGCCACACCGGCGCCGGCTGCGACCAGATCCTGACCATCGAGGCGCCGCGTGCGGCGGGCTCGGTCGCGTCGTACCGCATCTGGAACGCCGACGGTTCCAATTCGCAGCAGTGCGGCAACGGCGCGCGCTGCGTCGCCGCGTGGCTGGTGCGCGATGGCGCCGCGCAGGGCGAACGCTTTTGCATCGACAGTCCGGTGGCGACGCATGACGTCGAGCGCCTTGCCGGCGGCAGCTACGCCATCGAGCTGGGCGTGCCCGATTTCGAGCCGGCGCGGATTCCGCTGGCCGGCTTCGCCGTCGCGCAGGACGCCTACGAGACGGACCTGGACGGCCAGACGGTCCGCTTCGGCGCGGTGTCGCTGGGCAATCCGCACGCGGTGATCGAGGTGACCGACGTCGATTCGGCGCCGGTCGCGACGCTCGGACCGCGGCTGCAGGCCAGCGCGGCGTTCCCGCAATCGGCCAACGTCGGTTTCGCCGAAGTCGTCGCGCGCGACCGCATCCGCCTGCGCGTGTACGAGCGCGGCGTCGGCGAAACCCTGGCCTGCGGCAGCGGGGCCTGCGCGGCGGCGGCGGTGCTGATGCGCCGCGGTCGCATCGACCGCGACGTGGCCGTGGCGCTGCCCGGCGGCGAATTGCGCATCCGCTGGCCGGACGGCGCGGCGCAGGTCATCATGTCGGGACCGGCGGCATTCGTATACGAAGGGGAATGGCAGGCATGACCGATACCGAGAAACTGGGCGCGCACGAAATCGCGGCGTGGCTGCGCCGGCACCCGACCTTCCTGCGCCAGTTCCCGGACCTGGCGCTGAGCCTGGTGGTGCCGCGCGACGATGGCCCGACCGCATCGCTGGCCAGCTACCAGCTGGACGTGCTGCGCGACAAGAACCGCGAGCTGTCCAAGCGGTTGAACGAACTGTTCGCCAACGCGCAGGAAAACGAGCGCCTGGCCGTGCGCACGCACCAGCTGACCCTGGCGCTGATGAAGCAGGGCAGCGCCGCCGACACGCTGCGCGCGATGGCCGCGTCGCTGCAGGAAGACTTCAATGGCGACCTGGTGCGCATCGTGACGTTCCGGTCGTTCGACGGACTGGAGCAGGCGGAGTGGCTGCAGGTATTCGAGGCCGACAGCCCGCGCCTGGCGCCGTTCCGCGACTGCCTGGCCGATGGCGAGCCGCTCAGCGGACGCCTGCAGCCGGAAAAGAACTCGCTGCTGTATGGCGCGCGGGCCGGGGAGGTTGCGTCGTCGGCGCTGTTGCCGCTGCCCGGCATCGGCCTGGTCGCGGTCGGCAGCCGTGACGGCAACCGCTTCTATCCCGGCATGGGCACGCTGTTCCTGCGCATGATGGGCGAGGCGCTGGCGACGGCGCTGAAGCGGTTCGATGGCTGACGCTTTTGCTCGTCGTTCCCGCGAAAGCGGGAAGTGCCGTTCGACAGCCCGAAGGGCTGGTAATCCAGCGACGTTGCCTTGTAGAGCCGAGCATGCTCGGCTGCTTCTGATCTGCGGAAAAGAGCAGCCGAGCATGCTCGGCTCTACAAGACAAGAGCGATTCCCGCGTTCGCGGGGTTTTCAACCGACGTATGTCGGGTCATGACGATTCGAAAGAATGTCTGCGACCGACGAATTCCTTTCCCACCTGCAAGTCGAGCGCCGCATGTCGGCGAACACGCTCGACGCCTACCGGCGCGATCTCGACGCGCTGCAGGGCTGGGCGACCGGGCAGGGCGCAACCGATCCGTTGCGGCTGGATACCGCGCAGCTGCGCGCCTTCATCGCCGCCGAACACCGCCGCGGCCTGTCGCCGAAGAGCCTGCAGCGGCGCCTGTCCGCGTGCCGCAGTTTCTTCGCCTGGCTGTTGAAGCACGGCCGCGTCGCCGCCAACCCGGCCGCCGGCATCCGCGCGCCGAAGGCGCCGCGCAAGCTGCCGCAAGTGCTGGACGCCGACGAGGCGGTGCAGCTGGTCGAAGTGCCGGCCGACGCGCCGCTGGGCCTGCGCGACCGCGCGCTGCTGGAGCTGTTCTATTCCTCCGGCCTGCGCCTGAGCGAGCTGTGCGCGCTGCGCTGGAACGCGCTGGACCTGGCTGGCGGCTTCGTCCACGTCACCGGCAAGGGCAACAAGCAGCGCATCGTGCCGGTCGGCTCGCACGCGCGCGCTGCGCTGCAGGCGTGGCGCGACGAGCGCAAGGCCGCGAACGACGCCTGCGTGTTCCCCGGCCGCGGCGGCGGGCCGATCTCGCAGCGCGCGGTGCAGCTGCGGATCAAGCAGCTGGCGAACCGGCAGGGCCTGTTCAAGCACGTGCATCCGCACATGCTGCGGCACAGCTTCGCCAGCCACATCCTGGAATCGTCCGGCGACCTGCGCGGCGTGCAG
>JBDHQQ010000158.1:0-5625 GCA_039807145.1 Pseudoxanthomonas sp.
AGGACGTGCGCTACTACCTCAATGGCCTGCTGTTCGACCTGCGCGACAAGATCCTGCGCTGCGTGGCGACCGACGGCCACCGCCTGGCGCTGTGCGAATCGCAGCTGGACGGCGGCAGCGGTGCCAAGCGCCAGATCATCGTCCCGCGCAAGGGCGTGACCGAACTGCAGCGCCTGCTGGAAGGCGGCGACCGGGTGCTGGAGCTGGAAGTCGGCCGTGCCCATATCCGGGTCAAGCGCGACGACGTGACCTTCACCAGCAAGCTGATCGATGGCCGCTTCCCCGATTACGAGGCGGTAATCCCGATCGGCGCCGACCGTGAGGTCAAGCTGGACCGCGAAGTGCTGCGCGCCGCGCTGCAGCGCGCGGCGATCCTGTCCAACGAGAAGTACCGTGGCGTCCGCGTCGAGGTGTCGCCGGGCCAGCTGAAGATCAGCGCGCACAACCCGGAGCAGGAAGAGGCGCAGGAAGAGATCGAGGCCGACACCAAGGTCAGCGACCTGGCGATCGGCTTCAACGTCAACTATCTGCTCGATGCGCTGAACGCGCTGCGCGGCGAGGAAATCCTGATCCAGCTGCGCGACGCCAATTCCTCGGCCCTCGTTCGCGAAGCGGCCAACGACAAGTCGCGCCACGTGGTCATGCCGCTGCGGCTTTGATGGGTTTCGTGTTCCACGTGAAACAAGGACGGCGCCCGGATTTCTCCGGGCGTCGTCCTTTTGACCTTCCCTTTCGTGAGAAGGGAGCGGCGCAATGCGCGTGACCCGACTCGACATACGCGGGCTGCGCCGCTTCGAAAGCGTCAGCCTGACGCCGGGGCCGGGCCTGAACCTGATCACCGGCGACAACGGTGCGGGCAAGACCAGCGTGCTGGAAGCATTGCACCTGATGGCCTACGGCCGCAGCTTCCGCGGGCGGGTCCGGGACGGGCTGATACGTACCGGCAGCGAGGCTGCCGAGGTGTTTGTCGAATGGCGGGAAGAAGGCGACGCACGGCCGCGCAAGGCGGGGCTCCGGCATACCGGCCAGGATTGGCAGGGCCGGTTGGATGGGGAAAACGTCGGCCAGCTGGGCGACCTGTGTGCGGCGCTGGCCGTGGTCAGCTTCGAGCCGGGCAGCCATGCCCTCGTCGCGGGCGGCGGCGACCCCCGCCGCCGGTTCGTCGACTGGGGTTTGTTCCACGTGGAACGCAAGGATGCCGGCGACGCCTTCGTGACCTTGTGGCGCCGTTATGCCCGGGCGCTGAAGCAGCGCAATGCGCTGCTCAAGGCCGGCGCGGCTTCGACCCAGCTCGACGCCTGGGATCACGAGCTGGCGGAAACCGGCGAGCGCCTGACCGCGCATCGGCAGCGCTATCTGGAGGAACTGCGGGAGCGATTGGCGGAAATCGCCGCCGAACTGGTGCCTGCGCTGGGCGGGGCCGACCTGGAGTTCCTGCCCGGCTGGCGTCGCCACGAGGTGTCGCTGGCCGATGCCTTGTTGCTGGCACGCGATCGCGACCGCGTCGCCGGCTTCACCAGCGTCGGCCCGCACCGGGCCGACTGGCGCATCGGCTACGCCGCCCGGCCGCATGGGGAAACCCTGTCGCGCGGGCAAGCCAAATTGACCGCCTTGGCCTGCCTGCTGGCGCAGGCTGGGGATTTCGCCGCGCGCCGCGGCGAATGGCCGGTGGTCGCACTGGACGACCTGGCCTCCGAACTTGACCGGGACCATCAGGCCCGGGTGCTGGATCGCCTGCAGGCCAGCGGCGCACAGGTTTTCATCACCGGCACCGAAATTCCGTTCGTCATGCAGGAACGACTGTCCGGCGTTTCCATGTTCCACGTGGAACATGAGCAGGTTGTGGCGCTGGCTGAATAGGGGTTTTCCTGTCCCCGTCCCTGCAACATCGGATGACGGAAAAACCCCCATTCCCCTAGGCCGATACATGATCGGGCGCTATAATTCCCGGTTCAAACCCTATAGCTAATGTGTGGTCGTGCCCGCATGGCGGCGCGGCTGCGCCGCAGCATGCACCCGAGGCCGTCCGAACCCGCATGACCGAAGAAACCAGCGTCCCGCAGAACGACAACTCCGGCAACTACGACTCCAGCAAGATCACCGTGCTGCGCGGCCTCGAGGCGGTGCGCAAGCGTCCCGGCATGTACATCGGCGACGTGCACGACGGCACCGGCCTGCACCACATGGTGTTCGAGGTCGTCGACAACTCGATCGACGAGGCGCTGGCCGGCTACGCGGACGAAGTCGTGGTGAAGATCCACGAGGACGGCTCGGTGTCGGTGTCCGACAACGGCCGCGGCATTCCGGTCGACATCCACAAGGAAGAAGGCGTGTCGGCGGCCGAAGTCATCATGACCGTGCTGCACGCCGGCGGCAAGTTCGACGACAACAGCTACAAGGTCTCCGGCGGCCTGCACGGCGTCGGCGTGTCGGTGGTCAATGCGCTGTCGAACAAGCTGACCATCGACATCTGGCGCGACGGTTTCCACCACGAGCAGGAATACAAGCTCGGCGAGCCGGTGTACCCGCTGAAGCGACTCGAGGCTTCCGACAAGCGCGGCACGCTGACGCGTTTCTGGCCCGCGGCGGAAATCTTCACCGACACCGAGTTCCACTACGACATCCTTGCCCGCCGCCTGCGCGAGCTGTCGTTCCTCAATTCGGGCGTGAAGATCGCCCTGGTCGACGAACGCGGCGAAGGCCGCCAGGACCTGTTCAAGTACGAGGGCGGCATCCGCTCCTTCGTCGAGCACCTGGCGCAGTTGAAGACGCCGCTGCACCCGAACGTCATTTCGGTCACCGGCGAACAGAACGGCATCACCGTCGACGTTGCGCTGCAGTGGACCGATGCCTATCAGGAAACGATGTTCTGCTTCACCAACAACATCCCGCAGAAGGATGGCGGTACCCACCTGCAGGGCTTCCGCGCGGCGCTGACCCGCACGCTGACCAACTACATCGAACAGAACGGCATCGCCAAGCAGGCGAAGGTGTCGCTGTCTGGCGACGACATGCGCGAGGGCATGATCGCGGTGCTGTCGGTCAAGGTGCCCGACCCGTCGTTCTCGTCGCAGACCAAGGAAAAACTGGTCAGCTCGGACGTGCGCCCGGTGGTGGAGTCGACCTTCGGCGCCAAGCTCGAGGAATTCCTGCAGGAACACCCCAATGAAGCCAAGGCCATCGCCGGCAAGATCGTCGATGCCGCCCGTGCGCGCGAAGCCGCGCGCAAGGCCCGCGACCTGACCCGGCGCAAGGGCGCGCTCGACATCGCTGGCCTGCCCGGCAAGCTGGCCGACTGCCAGGAGAAGGATCCCGCGCAGTCCGAACTGTTCATCGTCGAGGGCGACTCGGCCGGCGGCTCGGCCAAGCAGGGCCGCAACCGCAAGAACCAGGCGGTGCTGCCGCTGCGCGGCAAGATCCTCAACGTCGAGCGCGCACGCTTCGACCGCATGCTGGCCAGCGCCGAAGTCGGCACGCTGATCACCGCGCTGGGCACCGGCATCGGCAAGGACGAATACAACCCGGACAAGCTGCGCTACCACCGCATCATCATCATGACCGACGCCGACGTCGACGGCTCGCACATCCGCACCCTGCTGCTGACCTTCTTCTACCGGCAGATGCCGGAGCTGATCGAACGCGGCCACGTCTACATCGGCCTGCCGCCGCTGTACAAGCTGAAGCAGGGCAAGCAGGAGCTGTACCTGAAGGACGACGCGGCGCTGAACGTGTACCTGGCCAACAGCGCGGTCGAAGGCGCGGCGCTGGTGCCGGCCGAAGGCGAACCGCCGATCGCCGGCGAGGCGCTGGAGAAACTGCTGGTGGCGTTCGCCTCGGCGCGCGATGCCATCGCCCGCAACGCGCACCGCTACGACCCGCTCCTGCTGGAATCGCTGATCGACTTCACCCCGCTCGATGCCGCGCACCTGCAGCGGAACATCGACGAACGCCACGAACTCGACGCACTGGAAGCCCGCCTCAACCGCGGCGGCCTCGGCAGTCCGCGCTATGCGCTGCAGTTGCAGGCGGCGAACGAGCACCGTCCCGCCGCGCTGCTGGCCACGCGCCGGCACATGGGCGAGGAACTGACCCAGGTGCTGCCGCTGTCGGCGTTCGAGGCCGGCGAGCTGCGCCCGCTGCGCGAAGCGGCAACGCTGCTGCACGGCCTGATCCGCGACGGCGCGCAGATCGTGCGCGGCAACAAGACCCAGCCGGTCGCCAGCTTCGCCGACGCGCAGGCGTGGCTGCTGGAGGAAGCCAAGAAGGGCCGGCAGATCCAGCGCTTCAAGGGCCTGGGCGAAATGAATCCCGAGCAGTTGTGGGACACCACGGTCAACCCGGACACGCGCCGCCTGTTGCAGGTGCGCATCGAGGACGCGGTCAACGCCGACCAGATTTTCAGCACGCTGATGGGCGACGTGGTCGAGCCGCGCCGCGAATTCATCGACGCCAACGCACTGAAAGTCGCGAACCTGGATGTCTGAAGCCGATCCGTTTTCGCCGCCGGACAGCCGGATCGAACCGGTCACGGCGAAAGGGCCGTCCGCGCGCACGGGTTCGCCGGTCGGCGGATTCTTCATCGACCTGGCCATTGCCGTCGTGGTGATGGTGGTGATGTCGCTGCTCGCGTCCGCGGGCTGGGGCGTGCTGCGCGCGGTGCAGGTGGTGATGCGTGGGGATGCCAACCCGGGTGACGCCGGGGCGTTGGCGCAAGCCATCGGCCAGCCCGGCGGGCTGGCGATGATCTGGATCACCCTGCTGGGCACCGCGCCGGCGGCGCTGGTGCCGTACTTCTTCCGTCGCCGCGCCAGTGCCGCCGAACGCGCGGCATCGGGCGCCGCGCTGCGGCGCAAGTCCACCTGGGGCTGGGTCGCGCTGACCGCGCTGGCGGTGTTCGCGCTGTCCGCGACGGCGAGCGCGCTGGGCAAACAGTTCGGCGTGGAACCCGAGCCGACCAACCAGGAGCCGATCAAGCAGGCGCTGGCGGCCAGCCCGTGGTTCGTCGGCCTGTTCGTCGTGCTGATCGCGCCGATGTACGAAGAGCTGCTGTTCCGCCGCGTGCTGTTCGGGCGGCTGTGGGCGGCCGGAAGGCCGTTGCTGGGCATGTGGCTCGCCGGTTTCGCCTTCGCCCTGATGCACGAACCGCCGGGCCTGACCGGCAACGCGGGGTCGTCCATGCTGATGCTGTGGGCGATTTACACCTGCATGGGCGCGGCCTTCGCCTGGGTCTACCGCCGCACCGGCACGCTGTGGGCGCCGATCGCCGCGCACGCGCTGAACAACGCGCTGGCGCTGCTGGTGCTGGGCGGCGCCTGACCGGATTGACGAAAAGTTAATTCGGCGTGCCGGACACTTCAGGCACGAACAGGGAGGATCCATTGTGACCATTTCGCGCTTCAGGCCGGCCCTGCTGGGCCTGGCCATTGCGACAGTCGTGGTCGCCTGCGCCACCACCACCTCACCGACCGGTCGCAAGCAGGTCGTCGGTGGCGTGTCGCAGGAACAACTCAACCAGCTGGGCGCGCAGGCCTTCGCCGAAACCAAGGCCAAGCAGAAGACCAGCAGCGACGGCAAGGAAAACGCCGAGGTCCGCTGCGTGGTCAATGCGCTGGTGCAACAGTTGCC
>JBDHQQ010000159.1:0-5524 GCA_039807145.1 Pseudoxanthomonas sp.
TCGGCGAGCAAGCGCGCCCGTTCACTCTGGTCGGCAAGGACCTGGCCGACGTGCCGCTGTCGGCGTTCGCAGGGAAGCGCAAGCTGCTCAATATCTTCCCCAGCGTGGACACCGGCGTGTGCGCGACCGCGTTGCGCCGGTTCAACGAGCTGGCCTCGAAGCCCGACAACACCGTGGTACTGGGCATCTCCGCCGACCTGCCGTTCGCGCAGGCGCGCTTCTGCGGGGCCGAAGGGCTGGAACGTGTGGTGATGCTGTCGACGATGCGCGGCCGCGCATTCCTGGAAAACTACGGCGTGGCGATCGCCGACGGTCCGCTGGCCGGACTGGCCGCGCGCGCGGTGGTGGTACTCGATGTCGACGACCGCGTCGTGCATGCGCAACTCGTGGGCGAAATCGGCGAGGAACCGGACTACGACGCCGCGCTGGCCGCGCTGGGCTGAACGACCTTGCAGGGTCGATCTTCGGTCGGCGCGTGCAGCATGTTTTCGCGTCGCTCGGCGCGAATCCGGCACGGCGACTTCATCGGCTCCATCCCACCCCATCCGCCTTCGGCCGCTTCCCCCGTCAAGGGGGAAGGGTTTCTTCCTGACGGATTGCGGCAAGCGGAATTCCCGCTTTGCCGACCCTTGCAGACGGCATAGCCGTCGCCTGGCCTGCCGCACAAACGCAAAGGGGCGCCATGCGGCGCCCCTTCTCCGGCATTGCCTGCGGGCTTACTTGCCGGCGACCACGCGCACCATCTCGAGGCACTTGTTGGAATAGCCCCATTCGTTGTCGTACCAGCTGACCAGCTTGACGAAGGTCGCGTCCAGGGCGATGCCGGCCTCGGCGTCGAACACCGAAGTGCAGGTCTCGCCGCGGAAATCGGTGGCGACCACCTTGTCCTCGGTGTAGCCGAGGATGCCCTTCAGCGCGCCTTCGCTCTGCGCCTTCATCTCGGCGCAGATCTCGGCGTAGGTCGCCGGCTTTTCCAGCTCGCAGGTCAGGTCGACCACCGACACGTCGCTGGTCGGCACGCGGAACGACATGCCGGTGAGCTTCTTGTTGAGCGACGGGATCACCACGCCCACGGCCTTGGCCGCGCCGGTGCTGGACGGGATGATGTTCTCGAGGATGCCGCGGCCACCGCGCCAGTCCTTGTTGGACGGGCCGTCGACGGTCTTCTGGGTGGCGGTGGCGGCGTGCACGGTGGTCATCAGGCCGCGCTTGATGCCCCACTTGTCGTGCAGCACCTTGGCGACCGGCGCCAGGCAGTTGGTGGTGCACGAGGCGTTGGAGATGATCGCTTCGCCGTTGTAGGTCTTGTCGTTGACGCCGTAAACGAACATCGGCGTGTCGTCCTTCGAGGGCGCCGACTGGATGACCTTCTTCGCGCCGGCGTCGAGGTGCTTCTGGCAGGTTTCCTTGGTCAGGAACAGGCCGGTGGACTCGATGACGACTTCGGCGCCGACTTCGTCCCACTTCAGCGCAGCCGGGTCGCGTTCCTGGGTCAGGCGGATCTTCTTGCCGTTGACGAAAAGCGCGCCGCCTTCCACCTTCACGTCGCCCTTGAAGCGGCCGTGCACCGAGTCGTACTGCAGCATGTAGGCCAGGTAATCCGGCTCGAGCAGGTCGTTGATGGCGACGATCTCGATGTCGTTGCCGAAATTCTGCACGGCCGAGCGCAGGACGTTGCGCCCGATGCGGCCGAAACCGTTGATGCCTACCTTGATCGCCATGGACTCGCTCCTGTACGTGGGGGCCGGGAATTGCGTTATTTTAGCCTTTTCCCGCTTCCGGATTCAGCCATGCCGCCACGTCGCACCGTTTGCCTGTCGCTGCTGGCGCTGCTGTTGCTGGCGCTGCCGGTCGTGGCCTGGTCGCCGCTGGGCCACCGCCTGGTCGCCGAACTGGCCGCGCGCCAGCTGACCCCGGCGGCCAGCGCCGAAGTCGGACGCCTGCTGGCGGGCGAAGCGGATCCGACCCTGGGCGGCATCGCCAACTGGGCCGACCAGTTGCGCTACACCGATCCGGCGCGCTTCAAGGCCACCTCGCGCTGGCACTACATCAACGCCCAGGGCGGCGGCTGCGACTTCGACCTGGCCCGCGACTGTCCGAACGGCGACTGCGTGGTGGGTGCGATCAAGGCCCAGAGCAAAATCCTGGCCGACCCCGGCCAATCGCTGGAAGCGCGGCGCGACGCGCTGAAGTTCGTCGTCCACCTGGTCGGCGACGTGCACCAGCCGATGCATGCCGGCAACCGCACCGACGCCGGCGGCAACCGTTTCCAGATCAGCCTGCGCACCGATATTCCGCCGGAAGACTACGCCCGCAACAGTTACGCCGATGGCGTGATGGGCACCAACCTGCATTCGGTGTGGGACTACTACGTGCTTGCTTCGCGCCGCCTGTCCGACAAGGATTACGCCGACCTGCTGGCCCGGGAGCCGCTGCTGCCGGCGAACGACGGAACGACGCCGCTGGACTGGGCCGAAGCCTCGTGCAAGGTCATCGACCAACAGCAGCTCTACCCGGAACAGCACCGCATGGACCACGCCTATCTGGAAAGGATGCGCCCGCTGGCCGAGCAGCGCGTCCGCGAAGGCGCGCGCCACCTGGCCGACCTGCTGAACCGCACGCTGGATCCCGACGCGCGATGAATGCCGCGCCCCGGGTCGCGCCGTTCTTCCACAAGGCCAGCAACACCTGGAGCTACGTCGTTGCCGATGCCGGAACGCGGGTCGCCGCGATCATCGACCCGGTGCTCGATTTCGACGCGGCCAGCGGGCGCACCGGCACCGCTTCGGCGCAGGCGCTGCTCGATTTCGTCCACGCGCAGTCGCTGGACGTGGCATGGCTGCTGGAAACCCATGCCCATGCCGACCACCTCAGCGCCGGGCACTGGCTGAGGCGGCAACTGCCGGACGCGCGACTGGCGATCGGCGAAGGCATCCGCCAGGTGCAGCGCACGTTCCGCGACGTCTATCACCTGGGCGAGCATTTCCCTGTCGACGGCTCGCAGTTCGACCATCTGTTCCGGGACGACGAACGCTTCGCCGTCGGCGCGTTGTCGGCCACGGTCATCGCCGTGCCCGGCCACACCAGCGACAGCTGCGCCTACCTGATCGGCGATGCGCTGTTCACCGGCGACTCGCTGTTCATGCCCGATGGCGGCAGCGCACGCTGCGATTTCCCCGGCGGCAGCGCGGCCACGCTGTACCGCTCGATCCGGCGCATGTACGCCCTGCCCGACGCGACCCGCGTGTTCGTCTGCCACGACTACGGCCCCGGCGGACGCGACGTCGCCTGCGAAACCACGATCGGCGAACAGAAGCGCGCCAACATCCATGTCCGCGCCGACACCACCGAAGCGGAATTCGTGCAGCTGCGCGAAACCCGCGACGCGACCCTGGCGATGCCGGCGCTGATGCTGCCGGCGGTGCAGGTCAACATCCGCGCCGGCGCATTGCCCGAGCCGGAAGACAACGGCGTGCGCTACCTCAAGCTGCCGCTCGACCGTTTCTGAGCAGGCGTCGCCCTGCGCGGGGCATGGCGGCCTTTCACGCTTCGCAATCGCTTTCGACAAAACCTGATCCGCGCCGTCCCGGACGCGACGACACGGCGCCTGCGCGCGTGCAAACCCTCCGTGGCTGAACGCGAAAATGGGTTTGATCCGGATCAAACACGTGTTTGACCCGAATCAAGCGACGCAGCGGCGTGCGGCGGAGACTGTCGCCAACCCCACAAGCAATGGAAAACAGAGATGCGCAAGACCCCCGTATTGCTCCTGTCCGGCCTCGCCGTCGCTTCGGCGCTGGCCATTTCCCCGGCCATGGCCCAATCCAAGGGCGACTGGACCCTGGGTATCGGCGTGCACGCCGTCGATCCGAAGTCCGATGCCGGCGATCTGGACGGTTCCGCGCTGGAACTGGGCGCACTGCCGACCAAGGTGGACAGCGACGTCAAGCCGACCATCACCTACGAATACTTCGTCGCCGACAACGTGGGCATCGAAGTGCTGGCCGCGCTGCCGTTCAAGCACGACATCTCCATCGACGGCGTCGGCAAGGTCGGCGAGACCAAGCAATTGCCGCCGGTGGTGTCGCTGCAGTACCACTTCGCCAACGGCAGCAAGGTCACGCCGTTCGTCGGCGTGGGCGTGAACTACACCAAGTTCTTCAGCACCGACGCCAAGGGCGCGCTGGAAGGCGCCAGGCTGAAGCTGGAAGATTCGTGGGGTCTGGCGGCCCACGCGGGCCTGGATTTCGCGGTCAGCGACAAAGGCGCGTTGCGCGTGGACGTGCGCTGGGCCGACATCGACACCAAGGTCAAGGTCAACGGCAACAAGCTGGGCACCGCCAGCATCGACCCGCTAGTTTACGGCGTGGCCTACGTGCTGAAGTTCTGAGCAAAAGCATTCGCCCCGCCGCACGCTCATGCGGCGGGGCGGCCGTTCACGCCAGCGCGGTGTCGATGCGCACTTCGCCGGTCAGCACCTTGTGGATCGGGCAGGCGTTGGCGATCTGCAGCAGGCGCTCGCGCTGCGTATCGTCGAGTTCGCCGAGCAGTTCGATGCGACGGCGGATGTCGGTGCCGGACCCCGGCTTGCCCTCCGGGTTGAAGGCGAGTTCCACCTTCACCCCGGACAGCGACCATTGCTTGCGCTGCGCGTACATGGTCAACGTCACCGCGGTGCAGGCGCCCAGCGCACCGAGCAGCAGGTGTTCGGGATTGGGGCCGGCATTGGCGCCGCCCAGCGATTCGGGCTCGTCGGCGACCCAGCGATGGCCGGCGTCGTCTTCCAATTCCACCCGGTAGGGCGTTGCGCCGATGCGGGCGCTTACCACCGAAACAGTCATTCGCAACCTCCTCGTCAGTTCATCCGGCCGAACTTGCCGCTGTTGAAATCGCCGATGGCCTGGTGGATTTCCTGCGTGCTGTTCATCACGAACGGACCATACCCCACCACCGGCTCGTCTATCGGCTCGCCGGCCAGCAACAACAGTTTGGCATCGCCGTTGGCTTCGATGTTCACGCCGGTGCCTTCGGTGGACAGCGTGGCCATCTGCTTCTCGCGCAGCACCGACTCGCCGTTGACCATCACCGTGCCGGCCAGCACCACCAGCAGCGTGGTCCAGCCCTCCGGCTGCGGCAGTTCGACCGACTTGCCCGCGCCCAGGCGCACGTCCCAGACGTTCATCGGGCTGAAGGTCCGCGCCGGGCCGCGATGGCCGTCGTAATCACCGGCGATCGCGCGCAGCGTGCCCGCGCCGTCGGGCAGCGCAACCACGGGAATGTCGGCGTCCAGGATGCCCTGGTAGCCGGGCGCGGCCATCTTGTCCTTCTTCGGCAGGTTGACCCACAGCTGCACCATCTCGAACGGACCGCCGCGCCTGGCATATTCGGTCGAATGGAATTCCTCGTGCAGGATGCCGCCGCCGGCGGTCATCCACTGCACGTCGCCGCGTCCGATCACCCCGCCCTGCCCGGTCGAATCGCGATGCTCGACCTCGCCTTCATAGACGATGGTGACGGTCTCGAA
>JBDHQQ010000160.1:0-5466 GCA_039807145.1 Pseudoxanthomonas sp.
CGGAAGGCCTCGTCTAAGCCGGCAGTCACGACGGCGGGCAATGCCCGCCCTACAATGCGCGGATGAAGACCAAGACCCTGCCCGTCGCCCTGGTACAGGAAAAGAACCACGGCGACGCCGAGGCCAACCTGGCCGTGATCGAAACCCGCGTGGCCGAGGCCGCGAAGCGCGGCGCCAGGCTGGTGCTGCTGCAGGAACTGCACAACGGCGCGTACTTCTGCCAGCACGAGTCGGTGGACGAATTCGACCTGGCCGAGCCGGTTCCCGGCCCCAGCACCGAGCGTCTCGGCAGGCTGGCCAAGCAGCACGGCGTGGTGCTGGTCAGCTCGCTGTTCGAACGCCGCGCCGCCGGTCTGTACCACAACACCGCGGTGGTGTTCGACGCCGACGGTTCCACCGCCGGCAAGTACCGCAAGATGCACATCCCCGACGATCCGGGCTTCTACGAGAAGTTCTACTTCACCCCCGGCGACCTCGGCTTCACGCCGATCGACACCTCGGTCGGCCGCCTCGGCGTGCTGGTGTGCTGGGACCAGTGGTATCCGGAAGCGGCGCGCCTGATGGCGCTGGCCGGCGCGGAACTGCTGCTGTATCCGACCGCCATCGGCTGGGATCCGTCCGACGACCAGGCCGAGAAGCACCGCCAGCGCGACGCATGGGGACTGAGCCATCGCGGCCATGCCGTCGCCAACGGCCTGCCGGTGCTGTCGTGCAACCGCGTCGGCCACGAAGCCTCCCCGTTGGGCGCTTCCGGCATCGACTTCTGGGGCAACAGCCACGTGCTGGGGCCACAGGGCGAATTCGTCGCCGAAGCCGGCGGCGAGCCGACGATCCTGATGGCCGAAGTCGACATGCAGCGCAGCGAACACGTGCGCCGGATCTGGCCGTTCCTGCGCGACCGCCGCATCGACGCCTACGACGGCCTGCTGCAGCGCTACCTCGACTGATGGCCCTCGCCGTTCGCGACGCCGCCGAAGTCGACATTCCCGCCATCGCCGCGATCTACGCGGCGGAGGTGCGCGACTTCGTCAACACCTACGAATACGATGCGCCTGACGCAGCGGAAATGCTGCGCCGGATGCGCGCCGTGCTGGACGGCGGCTACCCGTACCTGGCCGCCGAACTGGACGGCGACGTCGTCGGCTATGCCTATGCGGGCAGCTTCCGCAGCCGCGCCGCCTATCGCTGGGTGGTGGAGAACTCGGTGTACGTCGCCGCCGGCGCACAGGGGCGCGGCGTCGGCGCGGCCCTGCTGCAGGCGCTCATCGATGCCTGCGAAGCGCGCGGCTTCCGCCAGATGATCGCGGTGATCGGCGAGCCGACCAACGCCGCGTCGATCAAACTGCACGAACGCTTCGGCTTCCGCCACGTCGGCACCTTTCCCGGCATCGCGTGGAAACAGCAGCGCTGGCTGGACACGGTGTTCATGCAGCGGGCGCTGGGCAAGGGCAACGCGGCGCCGCCGTTTGCCCCGTAAGCTGGTCGGACCGCGGTCGGGTGTTCACGCGCGGGCCACGCCGCGAACGTGGCCTGCCCATACAATGTCGCGATGACGGATATCTCCCCCGAAGCCGCTGGCGAACTGCTCGCCGGCCAGCCGCTGCGCACGGTCGAACGCGACGGCGTGCGCTACACCCTGCTCGGCACCGCGCACATTTCCCAGGCCAGCGTGCAGGCCGTCGAACAGGCCATCGGCAGCGGCCGGTTCGACGCCGTGGCGGTCGAACTCGACCCGCAGCGCCTGCAGGCGCTGACCAACCCCGACGCGCTGGCGCAACTGGACCTGGTCGAAGTGATCCGCAAGGGCCGCGTGGCGCTGTTCGCCGCCAACCTCGCCCTCGCCGCCTACCAGCGCCGCCTGGCCGAACAGCTGGGCATCGAGCCGGGCGCCGAGCTCAAGCGCGCGGTGGCGCTGGCGAAGGAAAACGGCCTGCCGGTGCACCTGATCGACCGCGACGTCGGCCTGACCTTCCGCCGCGCTTCGCAGCAGCTCGGCCTGTTCGGCAAGCTGAAGCTGGCCGCCGGCCTCGGCGCCAGCCTGTTCTCCTCGGAAGACGTGGACGAAGGCGAAATCGAGAAACTCAAGCAGGGCGACGTGCTGGAAGCCAGCTTCGGCGAGTTCGCCGGCGAAAGCCCGCAGCTTTACCAGGCCATCATCGCCGAACGCGACCAGTACATGGCCGCGCGCCTGCGCGAAGAGCGCAGCGACGACCAGCGCAACGTGCTGGCGGTGGTCGGCGCCGGCCACCTGGCCGGGCTGGCGCGGCACGTTGCCGACGACGTCGAACCGCCCGCGACAGTGCGCGAACGGCTGGAATCGGTGAAGCCGAAGTCGAAGGTGCCGTGGATCAGCATCGCCGTGCTCGCCGTCATCGTGTGCGGCATCGGCTACGGCTTCCATCGTGGCGGCATCGGCGTGGGCCTGGACCTGCTGGGCCTGTACGCGCTGTACACCGGCGGCCTGGCCGCGCTGGCCTGCCTGCTGGCCGGCGGGCACCCGCTGGCGATCCTGGTTTCCGCCGTGGTCGCACCGTTCAAGCCGTTCCGCCTGAACATCCCCACCGGCGCGTTCGCGGCGCTGGTGGACGTGCGCTTCCGCAAGCCGACCTACGCCGACTTCATGTCGCTGCGCGACGACGCGCAGGCGCTGCGCGGCTGGTACCGCAACCGCGTCACCCGCGTGCTGCTGGTGTTCATCCTGACCAACCTCGGCAGCATGACCGGCCTGTGGCTGGCGGGGCTGCGGATCTTCAGCAAGCTGGCCTGAGCGCGCGCCGATGTCCGTAGAGCGGGGCTTGCCCCGCTGCGCTTTCCGGACAGTCCGCGCCAGCGCAGCAAGCTACGCTCTACGGCGGCATGCGCGAAGAATCGCCGGCAACCATCTTCACGTTGCCGGCTGCATCTCCGCACGCTTGCCGCGCGCCCGCGCCAGCAGCCGTTTGGTGCCGCTGCGCAGGTCGTCCAGCAGCGCGTAGATGGTCGGCAGGAACAGCAGGCTGACCACGGTGGAGAACGCCAGCCCGCCGGCGATGGCGCGGGCCATCGGGAAGTACGGCGGCATGCCCTTCGCGGTGTCCGTGTTCAGCGCGATCGGGATCATCGCCAGGATCGCCGTGCCCATCGTCATCATGATCGGGCGCAGGCGTTCGCGACTGCCTTCGACCAGCGCATCGGTGCGCGACAGGCCGCGTCGTCGCAGGTTGTTGATGTGCTCGATCATCACGATGCCGTTGTTCACCACCACGCCCATCAGCACCAGGATGCCGATCACCGCCATGATGTTCATCTCGGTGCCGGTGATCCAGAACAGCCAGTACACGCCGAAGATCGAGAACACCACGCAGGACATGATCGCCAGCGGGAACAGCATCGATTCGAACACCGCGGCCATGATCACCACCATCAGCACCAGCGCGATCGCGATCGCCCGCATCATCTGCGACATGCCGTCGAAATTGATGTTGAAGCCGCCGGTATTGAAGGTATAGCCGTAGCCGGGCGGGAACTGCACGCCCTGCAGCGCGGCTTCGATTTCCTTGCGCGCCTCGTCCATCGGCACGCCCTGGGCCAGGCCGGCCTGGACCTGCAGCATGGTCTGGCGGTCCAGGCGCTGGATCGAGGTGGCCGACGGCGTGACGCCGACGTCGACCATCGCCAGCAGCGGCACTTCCCGGCCGCTGGGCGCGCGCACCATGAAGCTGGACAGGTCCTCGACGCCGTAGTCTTCGGAGCCGGCGAACCGCACGTTCACCGGGATCTCCACGTCGCCGCGGTGGAAGTCGCGCAGGCTGGAACCGCGCAGGGCCATGCCGACGAATTGCGCCACCTGCTGCGCGCTGAAACCGTAGGCGGCGGCGCGCTCGCGGTCCACATGCACGGTCAGCTCGGTATTGGCGTCGCCGGTGTCCACGCGCACGTCGCGCAGCTTGGGGCTGCGGGCCAGGATCGGGATGATGTCTTCGGACAGCTCCTGCAGCATTTCGCTGGAATCGCCGATCAGGCTGAACTTGATGCCCTGCTCCTGGTTGCCCGAGTCGCCGGGCCAGCCGATGCCGATGTTGGCGCGCGCCGACTTGGGCAGGCCCGCGCGCAGTTTCTCCTGGATCTGCTTGCTCAGCTCCGGGTCCTTGACGCCGTCCAGGTACAGGCGCGTCGAGGCCCAGCCCTGTTCGCTGTAGCGGCTGTAGACCTGCTTGATCCTGAATTCCTTGCGATGGGCGTTGACGAATTCCTCGACCTTGGCCACTTCCTTGCCCATCTCCTCCTTCGAATACGCGCCGCGCCACTGGTAGTAGACGTTGATTTCCGCCGGATCGTTGTCGTCGCCACCGCCCTTGGCCATCTTCATCGGCACCATGCTGACCGCAATGACCAGCGCGATGCCCGTGACGCTCCAGCCGCGGTGCTCGAGGGTCCAGCGCAGCGCGCGCGCGTAGCGCTGCTGCAGGCGCGTGATCATCCCGGACTTCACCGCCGGCGGCGTCTTCATCCGCGCCGACAGCATCGGGATCAGGCTGATGGCGACCAGCCACGAGGCGAGCAGCGACACCGAAATGGTCACCGCCAGCTGGGCCAGGTAGATGCTGATGATGTTCTTCTCGCCGAACAGCATCGGCAGGAACACCACGCAGTGGCACAGCGTGCCGGCGGACAAGGCGATGGCGACGTGGCGGGTGCCGACGATCGAGGCCAGCCAGGGCTTGTCGGGGTAGCGTTCGCGTTCCTGATAGATGCTTTCGACCACCACCACCGCGTTGTCCACCAGCATGCCGACCGCCAGCAGCAGGCCCATCATCGACAGGATGTTGAGGGTGATGCCGGCGAAGTACATGAAGCCCAGGGTCATCACGAAGCAAATCGGGATGGCCGTGGTCACCATCAGCGTGGACGGCCAGTGGCGCAGGAACGCGTACAGCACGATCACCGACAGCAGCAGGCCGATCGCGCCGGCCTCGGCCAGCGCCAGCAGCGACGCGGTCACCGCCGCGCCCTGGTCCCAGGAGACCTGGATGTCGATGCCCTGCATGCCCGGATCGGCCTTCAGCAGCTCCAGTTCCTTGCCGACGTTGCGAGACAGGTCCACCAGGTTCGCCGCGCGCTCCTTGTAGATGTCCACGCCGACGCTGGGCTTGCCGTCCATCTTGCGCACGTAGTTCATCCGCTGCGGCTGCAGCGAAACGTCGGCGATGTCGGACAGGCGCGTGCCGCGGTCGTCGAGGCGCAGGTCGCGCAGTTCCTGCACGTCCTGCAGTTCGCCCTTGGGCTGGATGCGCAGGCGCCGTCCATCCTCGGTGATCTGCCCGGCGGAAACCGAGAAATTCGCCGCCTGCAGTTTCTGCACCAGTTCGTTCAGGGCCACGCCGCGCGAAGTCAGGCGGTCCTTGTCCAGCGCGACCAGCACTTCCTGCTTGGCCACACCCTCCACTTCCACCCGGGCCACGCCCGGCAGGCGCTCCAGGCGCTGCT
>JBDHQQ010000161.1:0-5424 GCA_039807145.1 Pseudoxanthomonas sp.
CATCGACACCGCGCTGAAGGAGCCGCGCGCCACCGTGCTGATCCCCGGCGCACGGGTGCGCTACCTGGCGGAAATCGCGGAGCAGGGCAGGGGCGTCAACGCCCGCATCGAATCGCAGGCCGGGATCGCCGACCGCGCGCAGTCGCTGTGGCAGGCGCTTGCGGAAATCGGCGACGCGAAGTTGCCGAAGCAGCTGGAACTGTACGCAGCCGACGATCTGGTAGGGCGGGTCATGACCCGCCATTCCGGTGCGCACGATGACGTCGAAGGCGGGTCAGGACCCGCCCTGCCGGATCTGTCGCTGCTGACCCTGCGTCAACGCTACAACGACGCGGTCCAGTCCCTCGACAGCGAGAACCTCCGGCTCCTGCGCGAGTGGCCGCAGCGGCTGAAGTCGATCACCGACGAAGTCAACGAATACGAAGTCCGCGGCAAGGCCATCCGCGTCGAGAACTACCGCGAATCGCTGAGCCACCAGCAGATCCCGAAGATCGCCGCGCCGACGTACCGGTCGTGGGGCGAGCTGCTGACCTTCCTCGGCAAGGAAAACCTGCCCGGCTCCTATCCGTACACCGGCGGCGTGTACCCGTATCGCCGCACCGGCGAAGACCCGATCCGCATGTTCGCCGGCGAGGGCACGCCGGAACGCACCAATCGCCGCTTCCACTATCTCAGCGTCGGCCAGCCGGCCGTGCGCCTGTCCACCGCGTTCGACAGCGTGACCCTGTACGGCGAAGACCCGGCGCCGCGCCCGGACATCTACGGCAAGATCGGCAACTCCGGGGTCAACATCCCCACGCTGGACGACATGAAGAAGCTGTATTCCGGTTTCGACCTGTGCGCGCCGACCACCAGCGTGTCGATGACCATCAACGGCCCCGCGCCGATGATCCTGGCGATGTTCATGAACACCGCCATCGACCAGCAGGTGGAGAAATACCTGAAGGCCGACGGTGCCCGCTGGGCCGAGGCGGAGAAAAAGATCGCGCAGATGTTCGTCGGGCGGATGCGCCCGACCTACCACGGCGAACTGCCGCCGACCAACGACGGGCTGGGTCTGGGCCTGCTCGGCATCACCGGCGACCAGTTGCTCGACGCGGAAACCTACGCCCGGATCAAGGCCGAGACGCTCAAGACCGTGCGCGGCACCGTGCAGGCCGACATCCTGAAGGAAGACCAGGCGCAGAACACCTGCATCTTCAGCACCGAGTTCGCGCTGCGGATGATGGGCGACATTCAGCAGTACTTCGTTGAGAATGGGGTGCGCAACTTCTACTCGGTGTCGATTTCCGGCTACCACATCGCCGAAGCCGGGGCGAACCCGATCAGCCAGCTGGCCTTCACCCTGAGCAACGGCTTCACCATCGTCGAGTACTACCTCGCCCGTGGCATGAAGATCGACGACTTCGCGCCGAACCTGTCGTTCTTCTTCAGCAACGGCATGGACCCGGAATACACGGTGATCGGCCGGGTCGCGCGGCGCATCTGGGCGCGGGCGATGCGCGAGCGCTATGGCGCCAACGAGCGCAGCCAGATGATGAAGTACCACATCCAGACCAGCGGCCGTTCGCTGCACGCGCAGGAAATCCAGTTCAACGACATCCGTACCACGCTGCAGGCGCTGTACGCGCTGTTCGACAACTGCAATTCGCTGCACACCAACGCCTACGACGAGGCGATCACCACGCCGACCGAGGAGTCGGTGCGCCGCGCGGTGGCGATCCAGATGATCATCAACAAGGAGCTGGGGCTGAACTTCTGCGAGAACCCGTGGCAGGGCAGCTTCATCGTGGACAAGCTGACCGATATCGTGGAAGAGGCGGTGTACCAGGAGTTCGAGGCCATCAGCGACCGCGGTGGCGTGCTGGGGGCGATGGACACGATGTACCAGCGCGGCAAGATCCAGGAAGAATCGCTGTACTACGAGCACAAGAAGCACGACGGCAGCCTGCCTCTGGTGGGCGTGAACATGTTCCTGCCGAAGGAACACGGCGGGGAGGTCGCGACGGAGATCGAGCTGATCCGTTCGACGGAGGAGGAGAAGGGTCAGCAGATCGCCAACGTGCAGGCATGGCAGGCGTCACGCAACCGTCTGGCGCCGGCCGGGGAAACCGAGCACGGCCACGTGGTCGAGGATGCGACCGTGGACGGGGAGGTGCACGACGGGCACGGTCTGGCGTATCTTCAGGACACGGCGCGGCGGCGGGGCAATGTGTTCGCGGCGCTGGTCGAAGCGGTCAAGACGCATAGCCTGGGGCAGATCAGCCATGCGTTGTATGAGGTGGGTGGGGAGTATCGCCGCAACATGTAAATCCTCCGGATCACGGAGTGAACAAAGGCCCGCCGCTTGGCGGGTCTTTTGTCTGGCGACATGCGTCATATGACGGCGCGCGTCGTGGCGCGCTCCGCGATCCGAAACTTCGCCGACAAGTAAGTGGAAAAACCCGCGTAAGGCGGGCTTGAGCCCGCCCTACGGGAAACTGCCGTTGTAGGGCGGGCCCTGGCCCGCCGCCGGTGTGCGACGCCGCCGCCACGATGCGGCATTTTCCGATACCGATCCGCGCTTTTTCCCGACGCCGCCGCATCGCACCTCCCGGCACGCTGCCGGCATGTCGAACTACCGTCGCGCCTGGGTCCCGGGCGGCACCTACTTCTTCACCGTCAACCTGCTCGAACGGCGGCGCCGGCTGCTGCTGGAGCGCATCGAACTGCTGGGTGACGCCTTCCGTGCGGCCCAGGCGGCGCGGCCATTCGTCCTGCTGGCCTGGGTGATCCTGCCGGACCACCTGCATTGCGTGTGGAGATTGCCGGAGGGCGACGCCGACAACGCCAATCGCTGGGCCCAGATCAAGGCTGGCTTCTCGCGGCGACTGCCCGCTACCGAACGCCGTTCCGCGTACCGAATGTCGCGTCGCGAACGCGGCATCTGGCAACGCCGCTACTGGGAACACCTGATCCGCGATTCGACTGACTTGCGCCACCATGTCGACTACATCCACTACAACCCCGTGAAGCACGGGCATGCCGCCCGCGCGGCCGACTGGCCACACTCCTCGTTCCATGCGTGGGTGGAGCGGGGTGGATATCCGCTCGATTGGGGCGGAGCGGTGGTTGGCGCCGCGCCGGTCGACGGCAGGCGGGCTTGAACCCGCGTAAGGCGGGCTTGAGCCCGCCCTACGGGAAACTGCCGTCGTAGGGCGGGCCCTGGCCCGCCGCCGGTGTGCGACGGCACCGCCACGATGCGGCTTTCTGATGCCAATCCGCACTCTTTCACGCCGCCGCTGCAAAACAACCGTCGGTGTGGGGCGTATGACGGAAAAACGATCACATTGGCTGCTGGCCTGCTACGGCCGCAATCCCTGCGTTTCCAGCAAGTGAACCTGACCCCCTGGCATTCCCGCCATCGCCGTCCCGGTCCGTTCCACCGGCGGCCGCGTACGGCCCGGGCGCGCGGCGTAGTCTAGGATTGCATGCCTGCACCGGTTCCGATGGCGGATCGGCTGCATGGCGAATCCCCTGCCAGCGAGTCCTTCCATGCCCACTTCCGCCAAGGCCGGCGGCCGCGCGTCGCGCGGCCTGTTCCGCACCAAGTCGATCGAACAGACCATTGCCGACGCCGCCGAGCCCGGCCGCGAGCTGAAACGCACCCTCACCACCTGGGACCTGATGATCCTGGGCGTGGCGGTGGCGGTCGGCGCCGGCATCTTCTCGGTGGGCGCGCGCGCGGCCGGCAGTTTCGCCGGGCCGGCGGTGACGGTGTCGTTCGTGCTGGCGGCGCTGGCCTGCGCGCTGGCGATCATGTGCTACGCCGAGTTCGCCTCCAGCATCCCGGTGGCGGGCAGTGCCTACACCTACACCTACGCCACCCTGGGCGAATTCGTCGCCTGGATCATCGGCTGGGACCTGATCCTGGAACTGCTGACCGGCGCGGCGGTGATCGCCAAGTACTGGGGCATCTACCTGTCGACGGTGTTCGAACTGCTGGACGTGCACATCCCGACCACGGTCGGCTTGTTCGGGCTGGCGGTGGACTGGGGCCCGGTGTTCATCGTCGCCGTGTTCACCGCGCTGCTGATCCTGGGCACCAAGATGTCGGCCCGGGTCAACAACGTGTTCACCACGATCAAGGTCGGCATCGTGGTGTTCGTGATCGTGGTGGGGCTGACGTATTTCGATGCCGGCAACCTGACCCCGTTCGTGCCGCCCTCGGTACCGACCGGCGGCAGCGAAGGCAACGTGTGGTCGCAGTCGCTGTTCTCCTGGCTCACCGGCGCCGCGCCGGCCAAGTACGGCCTGGCCGGCGTGCTGTCCGGCGCCGCGCTGGTGTTCTTCGCCTTCATCGGCTTCGACGTGGTGGCGACCTCGGCGGAGGAAGTGAAGGACCCGCAGCGCACCCTGCCGCGCGGGATCTTCGGCGGCCTCGCGCTGGTCACGCTGCTCTACATCGGCGTATCGCTGGCGCTGACCGGCATGGTGCCGTACACGCTGCTGGCCGCGGCGGAGCATCCCTCGCTGGCCACGGCCTTCATCGCGGTGGGCGCCGGCTGGGCGGCGCAGGTGATCTCGGTGGGCATCCTGGTCGGGCTGACCACGGTGATCATGGTGCTGCTGATGGGCCTGTCGCGGGTACTGCTGGCGATGAGCCGCGATGGCCTGCTGCCGCGCTGGCTCAGCGTCACTTCACAGACCCGCAAGACTCCGGTGCGCCTGCAATTGATCACTGGTGCAGTGGTTGCGCTGCTGGCGGGTTTCACCCGGGTCGAGGTGCTGGAAGAGATGATCAACATCGGCACGCTGTCGGCGTTCGTGCTGGTCAGCATCGCGGTGGTGGTGATGCGGCGCACGCGCCCGGACCTGCCGCGCGCCTACCGGGTGCCGTTCTCGCCGGTGCTGCCGATCCTCTCGGCCGTGCTGTGCCTGTGGCTGATGCTCAACCTGAACACCCTGACCTGGATGCGGTTCGCGGTCTGGCTGGTGCTGGGCGTGCTGGTCTATTTCGCCTACGGGCGCCGGCATGCGCGGGTGGGCCTGGCGTAGCCAGGACGGGGCCAGGGTCGGCTTTCCCTGTGCCCTTTTTTTCGCGGGCGGTCAATCCGCTGAAGGCTTGCGCGGCGTCCATGCATCCGGCTTCGCGCCCATCTTGAGCATGTGCTTGCGGAACACCAGCACGCTGTCCTGCAAGGCGTCGGTGCGCACGAAAGCGATGGGCAATCCCGGTTCGGCGCCATGGATGGACGTCGCCTCGAAGCCGCGGTCCTGCAGCTGCTTCGCGATCTGCCGCGCGGTCGCATCCGGATCGTCGACGACGAAACCCAGCGCCGCGCCGTGCGGACCCAGCAGATCGAACATGCGCGGATCCGGCTGGTTGATGATGGTGCCGCTGGCGAAGAGGGTGCGCTGCACGTTGGGCGAATCGGCGCGGAA
>JBDHQQ010000162.1:0-5363 GCA_039807145.1 Pseudoxanthomonas sp.
GCAGGTCGGCGCCTTCGCTGCGTGCGTTGGCCACTGCCTTCGGCGCCAGCGCGCGCAGCATCGCGTTGACGTTGTCCTGGTTGGCCGCGGTTTCGTCGGCCAGCACGAAGTTGGCCGAACTGTCGTAGCCCATCAGCTTCGCCCGCTCGGCGCGCAGCTTCAGCACCTGCGAGACGATGCCACTGTTGTCCCACGGGTTGCCGCGGCTGCCGCGCGCCACCGATGCCTCGTGCAGGCGCTGGCGCAGGGCGCGGTTCTCCAGCTGCGCCTCGGCGGGCTGGCCGGTGGTGTTGAGCAGGGCGATGACGTATTTGCCGTCCAGCTTGCGTGCCTTGGCGGCTTCGGCCGCGGCGGCGATCTGCTCGTCGCTCATGCCCTTCAGTTCGTCGCGGCTGTCGACCACCACGGCCGAATCGTTCACTTCGGCCAGCACGTTCTGGTTGAACTGGGTGCCGAGTTTCGACATCTCGGTGTTGATCTGGCGGATGCGCGCCTTCTGCGCCTCGGTCAGCGCGGCGCCGGCGCGCACGAAGTCCTCGTGGCGCTTCTCCAGCAGGCGACGGTCCACTGCGTCCAGGCCCAGGTTGTCGCGCTGGTCGTACAGCGCCTGGATGCGCGCGAACAGCTTCGGGTTCAGCGAGATGGCGTCGCGGTGCGCGGAGAACTTCGGCGCGTATTCGGTCTGCAGCCGGTCGCGGGCGTCGTTCTTGTCTGTGCCCACAAGATTGAAGAACACGCTGGTGGCGCGATCGAGCAACTGGCCGCTCTTTTCCAGCGCCACGATGGTGTTCTGGAAAGTCGGCTTTTCGGGGTTGTTCGCGATCGCGTCGATTTCCTGCAATTGCTGCGCCATGCCGGCGTCGAAGGCCGGGGCGAAGTCGCCGTCCCCGATCTTGTCGAACTGCGGATAATTCAGGTCCAGCGGGCTGGGTGCGGCGAACGGGCCGCCATCATTGGCTGGGTATGTCGCGGGGGAAGACATCTGCGGTTCCTTGGCATCCTGGGCCGCGGCCGGGACGGACAGCGCGGCGGCGATGGCGAGCGCGAGCGCGCCGGCGATGATGGGCTTCATGGGGATATCGTCGAATGGGAGGGCATGGTGCAAGCCTAGCCCAGCCGCAACGGCATGGCCCGTGACGATTGGCATGGACCGATGCCGCCGGCAGCTTACCGCCAAGCCCGGTCAAGCCGCCACGTTTTGCGCGACAATCGCCGTCCCGACCCCCGAGGCACGCGCATGGCCACCTCCGCCTACGATTTCGAAGCCGCCGCACTGGATGGCGCGCCGCAGCCGCTGTCCGACTATCGCGGCAAGGTGCTGTTGATCGTCAACGTGGCCAGCAAGTGCGGCTTCACGCCGCAGTACGAAGGCCTGGAGAAGCTGTGGCGCGACTACGGCGACAAGGGCCTGGTGGTGCTGGGCTTCCCCTGCGACCAGTTCGGCCACCAGGAACCGGGCGATGCGGACGAAATCCGCAACTTCTGTTCGCTGACCTACGACGTGACCTTCCCGATGTTCGCCAAGGTCGAGGTCAACGGCGCCGGTGCGCACCCGCTGTGGCAATGGCTGAAGCAGCAGAAGGGCGGCCTGCTGGGCATCGGCGCGATCAAGTGGAACTTCACCAAGTTCCTGGTCGGCCGCGACGGCCGGGTGCTGGCCCGCTATGCGCCGACCGACAAGCCCGAATCGCTGGCGGCCGATATCGGCAAGGCGCTGGGCTGATCCAATTCGCTGCGCTCGGGATGACGTTCTATTTCTCCACGAACGCCCGCTCGAACACGTACTGGCCCGGCGTGCCGATGCGCGGTGCGGCGGCGAAGCCGCGGCCGTCGAGCAGGGTGCGGAAGTCGGCCAGCATCTGCGGGCTGCCGCAGATCATCGCGCGGTCGTGCGCGGCGTCCAGCGGCTCGATGCCCAGGTGCGCCATCATCCGTCCGTCGGCCATCAGGTCGGTCAGGCGGCCGTGCTGGTCGTGGCCGTCGAATTCGAACGGTTCGCGCGACACCGCGGGGTAATACTTCAGCTTGGCGGCGATGATTTCGCCGAGCAGTTCGTGGTGGGGCAGTTCGTTGACGATGTAGTCGCGGTAGGCCAGGTCGGCCGCGCCGCGCACGCCGTGACACAGGATGACCTTGTCGAAGCGCTCGTAGGTTTCGGGGTCCTTGATCACCGACAGCCACGGCGCCAGCCCGGTGCCGGTGCCCAGCAGGTACAGGTTGCGGCCCGGGTGCAGGTCGGAGATCAGCAGCGTGCCGGTCGGCTTGCGCCCGACCAGGATGGCGTCGCCGGGCTTGACGTGTTGCAGGCGCGAGGTCAGCGGGCCGTCCTGCACCTTGATGCTGAAGAACTCCAGTTGCTCTTCCCAGTTGGCGCTGGCGATGGAATAGGCGCGCATCAGCGGTTTGCGCGAGCCGTCGGCCTGCTCGACTTCCAGCCCGATCATCACGAACTGGCCGTTGTCGAAGCGGAAACCGTCGTCGCGGGTGAGGGTGAAGCTGAAGTAGGCGTCCGTCCAGTGGCGGACATCGAGCACCGTTTCGGTGACGAAGGGCGAGGTCATGGAGTGGGGGAGACTGCGGAGCCGGCGCGTATTCTACGCTGCGGCGCAATACGGCGTTTGATCCGGCGCAATTCGCCTGGGCCGAGGCCCGGACCTTGCCAAGATCGGCGCCGATCTACCGGTAGCCCGCCGCCTGCAGTTCGAACAGTTCCGCATAGCGCCCGCCCTGCGCCATCAGCTGCTCGTGGGTGCCGCTGGCCTCGACCTTGCCGTCGGCCAGCACCAGGATGCGGTCGGCCATGCGCACGCTGGAGAAGCGGTGCGAGATCAGCACCGCGGTCTTGCCGTCGGCCAGTTCCTTGAATCGCTCGAACACCTCGAACTCGCTGCGCGCGTCCAGCGCGGCGGTCGGCTCGTCGAGGATCATCACCTGCGCGTCGCGCATGTAGGCGCGGGCGATGGCGATCTTCTGCCACTGTCCGCCGGACAGGTCCATGCCGTCCTTGAAACGGCGGCCGATGACCTGCTCGTAGCCCTTCGGCAGCGAGGCGACGACTTCGTCGGCCATGCCCTTGTGCGCGGCGCGCTCGATCCGCGCGCGGTCGTCCATCGCGTCGATCTGGCCGACGCCGATGTTCTCCGCCGCGGTCAGGTGGTAGCGCACGAAGTCCTGGAAGATCACCCCGATGTTGGCGCGCAGGTCGTCCAGGTCGTAGTCCTTCAGGTCGCGTCCGTCCAGCAGGATGCGGCCTTCGTCCGGGTCGTACAGCCGCGCCAGCAGCTTGACCAGGGTGGTCTTGCCCGCGCCGTTTTCGCCGACCAGCGCCAGCACCTCGCCGGCGTGCAGCTCGAAGCTCAGCCCGCGCAGCGCCCAGCGCTCGGAACCCTCGTAGCGGAAGCCGACGTTGTCGAACACGAAGCCGCTGCGGACCGGGTCCGGCACCGGCAGCGCGTCCGGATTCGAGGCGATTTCCGGCTCGATCTCGAAGAACGAATACAGGTCGTCCAGGTACAGCGCCTGCCCGGCGACCTGCGAGAAGCCCGACAGCAGGCTTTCCAGCAGCTGGCGCAGGCGGCGGAAGCTGCCGGCCAGGAAGGTCAGGTCGCCGATGCTGAAATCGCCGCGCACCGTGCGCCAGGCGATGTAGGCATAGGCGACGTAGTAGCCCAGCGTGCCCAGCGCGGCCAGCAGGGTGCCCCAGAACGCGCGCTTGCCGGCCAGCTTGCGGTTGGCCAGGTAGAACTTGTCGGAAAGGGTGCGGAAGCGCTCGATGAAGAAGCGGTTGAGGTTGAAGATCTTGACCTCTTTCGCCGTCTCCACGCTGGCGCCCATCTGCCGCAGGTATTCCAGCTGGCGACGCTCCGGCGTCCACTGGAAGTTCAGCGAATAGTTCAGCGTATTGAAGTGCGACTCGCCGATGAAGGCCGGCACCAGTGCGACCGCCAGCAGCACCATCAGCCATGGCGCGTAGGCCATCAGGCCGGCGGCGAAGCTGATCACGGTGATGACGTCCTGCGCCTGCCCGAACAACTGGCTGAGCAAGCCCATCCGCCCCATCGTCTGTCGGCGCGCGCGGTCCAGCTTGTCCTGCAGGTCGGCGTCCTCGAAGTCCTCCAGGTCCAGCGTCGCCGCGTGTTCCATCAGGCGGATGCTGGTGGCGTTGGTGAAGCGCTCGGACAGCAGGGTGTCGACGTAGCCGGTCAGCCGTCCCAGCAGGTCGGAGCCGATGGCCAGCGCGAATTCCAGCCCCAGCAGGCCCAGCAGGGGGTCCATCACGCCCGAGTGCCACGCCTCGGCCAGTTCGTGCGCCACGCCCAGGCCGATCAGGCGGATCGCTTCGTCGATGATCAGCTTGCCGATGTACAGGGTGGCGATGGGCAGGAACGCGCGCACCAGGCGCAGGCCGATCGACGCGATGGTCAGCGGCTTGCTGGTGCCCCAGATCTCGCGCAGGAACGGCGGGATGTTGCGCATCGCGCCGACGCGCTGGCGGAGGTTGAGCTGGGCCTGGGGCAGGGGAGGCGGCATCGACGTAAAATAACCGCTTTCCCCCACGTGCATCGCCATGACCGCCCACAGCCCGGTTTCCAGCCAGCCCGTATCGATCAGACAGGAAGACCTGATCCAGTCCGTCGCCGACGCCCTGCAGTACATCAGCTACTACCACCCGGTCGACTACATCAGGAACCTTGCCGCCGCCTACGATCGCGAGGAATCGCCGGCGGCCAAGGACGCCATCGCGCAGATCCTGATCAATTCGCGCATGTGCGCCGAAGGCCATCGCCCGATCTGCCAGGACACCGGCATCGTCACCGTGTTCCTCGAGATCGGCATGGGCGTGTGCTGGGACGACGCCACGATGGGGGTGGAGGACATGGTCCACGAAGGCGTGCGCCGCGCCTACAACCATCCGGACAACAAGCTGCGCGCCAGCGTGCTGGCCGATCCGGCCGGCAAGCGCACCAACACCAGGGACAACACGCCGGGCGTGGTCAACGTCAAGGTCGTGCCGGGCAACACCGTCGACGTGATCGTCGCCGCGAAGGGCGGCGGCTCCGAGGCGAAGTCGAAGTTCGCCATGCTCAACCCTTCCGATTCCATCGTCGACTGGGTGCTGAAGACCGTGCCGACCATGGGCGCCGGCTGGTGCCCGCCGGGCATGCTCGGCATCGGCATCGGCGGCACCGCCGAGAAGGCGATGCTGCTGGCCAAGGAATCGCTGATGGAACCCATCGACATCACCGACCTGCAGGCGCGCGGCCCGTCCAGTCGCGCCGAGGAACTGCGCCTGGAGCTGTACGAGAAGGTCAACGCGCTGGGTATCGGCGCGCAGGGCCTGGGTGGCCTGACCACGGTACTCG
>JBDHQQ010000163.1:0-5361 GCA_039807145.1 Pseudoxanthomonas sp.
GTCCAGCTCGTCGCGCGCCGCGCGGGCGATGGCAAGGTGCCCATTGTGGACCGGGTCGAAGGTGCCGCCGTAGAAGAGGTGGAGCCGTGATTCGTGATTGGCGATTGGTGATTCGTCGTTTTGCATCGGCCTACGCTCTTGCGAATCCCCAATCACCAATCACGGCTTCTCACGCCGCCAGCAGCTTCACGCCTTTCGCATCGGCCACCGCCAGCAGCAGTCGCTCCAGCATCACCCATGGGTCGCCATCGCCGCGACCCTTGGCGGCCCGGTCGATGCGCGAGGCTTCGGCAACGAAGCGGTCCCAGCGCATCGGGTTGGCGTGGCGCTGCAAGGCTCGCTTGAACGGGGCCTGCTTGCTCTCCCAGATGCCCTGCGACTTCATTTCCGCGGCGAGGTTGCCGCCGCGCGCCTGGGCGCGGGCCAGCGCGGCGGTACGCAGCAGTTCGCGCACCAGCATCGGCATCAACGCGGCGACCTGCTGGCCTTCGGCGCGCAGGCCGGCCAGCATGCGCACGGCCAGCGCGCCCTGCCCGGCCAGCATCGCATCGGTCAGGCGGAACACATCGAAGCGCGCGGCGTCGGCGACCAGCGATTCCATCGCTTCGACGGTCAGCGTTTCACCCTGGGCCAGCAGCGCGAGCTTGTCGATTTCCTGGGCCGCGGCCAGCAGGTTGCCTTCCACGCGCTCGGCCAGCGCCTGCACCGCGCCGCGGTCGGCGCGCAGGCCCTTGCCGCGCAGGCGGGTTTCGATCCAGCCCGGCAGTTCGTGCGGCTTGATCGCCCAGGCCACGGAGACGACACCGACGCGCCCGAGGGCATCGACCCACTTGCCCTGGTGCGACTTGCTCCATTCTCCGGTGGTGACCAGCAGGACCACGTCGGGCGGCGGATGGGCGCAGAACGCGGCGATGACCTCGGCGCCTTCCTTGCCGGGCTTGCCCGAGGGCAGGCGCACTTCGACCAGGCGACGCGCGCTGAACAGGCTGGGGGCGTTGAAACTGGCGTCGAGATGGCCCCAGTCGAAATCGCGTCCATCGGCGTCGAACGTTTCCCGTTCGGCCACGCCCTGCGCCCGCGCCAGCGCGCGCACCGCGTCGGCGGCTTCGAGCACCCGCAGCGTTTCGGGTCCGGCAATCAGATAGGCCGGCAGCAATTCGCCGCCTGCGGCGCACTGCGCGACCAGCCGTTCCGGGGCCAGTTCCACCGCGCCTACTTGACGCGGCCGCGCGCGCTGAGCGCGCCATCGATGCGGCGCAGGATGGCCGCGCCCATCTCGCGGCGCAATTCCTTCACCAGCACTTCGCGTTCGCTGTCGGTGCCCTGCGACTGATCAGGATTCGACAGGTAGTCGCGCGACAATTCGATGGCCTGCTGCGGCACCACTTCCTTGCCGTCCGGGCCACGCAGCACGAACACGGTGGCATAGCGCAGGGTGAATTCCTGGGAACGGCCGTACTGGTCGACCGCAATGGGGGTATCGCCCCAGCGCTCCGCAAGGATGTCGAGCGTGGCGATGCCGGCGCCGGGATCGGCCACCGCCTCGGGATCCAGTCCGCCGACGAGCGCCTCGACCGCATCGGCGGTACTTACCTCGACCGCGCCTTCGATCCGGTCGAGCGAACGCTTCAGCGTGTCGGCCAGCGGGCTGTACTTGTCCACCGAGACCACCCGCACCGGTCCCAGGTCGGGCGGCAGCTGCAGTGCGTAGCGCGGATGGAAGCCGCAGCCCGACAGGCCGGCGACCAGCGCGGCAACGGCGGAAATGCGCGGGAACGAAGCTCGGATCATGGGCGGAAGTCTGGACGAGCCCGGCGGGTGCGGCAATAGCCAACCCCGCCGGGAGGTGAACCGGGGGGCGAGCGCCGGGCGCGCGCGAGCGACGCCCCGGTTCAGGCCGCGACGATGTTGACGATCTTGCCCGGCACGACGATGGTCTTCTTCACCTGCAGGCCTTCCAGGAACTTGGCCGTGTTCGGCTCGGCCTTGGCCAGCGATTCGATCAGGTCGCGCGGCGCTTCGGCGGCGACTTCGATCGTGCCGCGCAGCTTGCCGTTGACCTGGACCGCCAGCACCACCGAATCGCGCACCAGCGCGGCCGGATCGGCCTGCGGGAAAGGCACGTCCTCCAGCAGGGTCTCCGGATGGCCCAGCGCCTGCCACAGCGCATGGCTGGCGTGCGGGGTGATCGGATTCAGCAGCAGCACCGCCGCTTCCAGCGCTTCCTGCCTGACCGCGCGACCGGGCACGCTGTCGTCGGCGAACTTGCCCAGTGCGTTCGACAACTCCATCACCGCGGCGATGGCGGTATTGAAGCCGTGGCGCTTGCCGTAGTCGTCGCCGACCTTGGCGATGGTCTCGTGCGCCTTGCGTCGCAGCGCCTTCTGTTCGGCGTTCAGCGAAGCGGCATCGAGCGACGGCGCGGCGCCGCCCTCGGCATGCTTCTGCACCTGCGACCACAGGCGACGCAGGAAGCGCGCCATGCCTTCGACGCCGGCCTCGTTCCATTCCAGCGATTGCTCCGGCGGCGCGGCGAACATCGAGAACAGGCGCACCGTGTCGGCGCCGTACTTGTCGACCATCGCCTGCGGATCGACGCCGTTGTTCTTCGACTTCGACATCTTCTCGACCGGGCCGATCTTCACCGGCTGGCCGTCGGCCTTCAGCGTGGCGCCGGCCACGCGGCCTTTCTCGTCGCGCTGGATCTCGACGTCGGCCGGATTGATCCATTCCTTCGAACCATCGGCGTTGTCGCGATAGAAAGTTTCTGCGATGACCATGCCCTGGGTCAGCAGGTTGGTCGCCGGCTCGTCGCTGTCCACCATGCGCGCGTCGCGCAGCAGCTTGTGGTAGAAGCGGAAATACATCAGGTGCAGGATCGCGTGCTCAATGCCGCCGATGTACTGGTCCACCGGCAGCCAGTAATTGCCGCGCTTGTCGACCATGTCCTTGGCGCCCGGCGAGGTGTAGCGCGCGTAGTACCAGCTCGACTCCATGAAGGTGTCGAAGGTGTCGGTTTCGCGCTCGGCCGGCTTGCCGCACTGCGGACAAGTGGTCTTGCGCCATTCCGGGTCGGCCTTGATCGGCGACTTCACCCCGTCGAGGGTCACGTTCTCCGGCAGCAGCACCGGCAGTTGCTCGTCCGGCACCGGCACCGCGCCGCAATCGTCGCAGTAGACCACCGGGATGGGACAACCCCAGTAGCGCTGGCGGCTGACGCCCCAGTCGCGCAGGCGATAATTGACCCGGCGCTGGCCCTGGCCCTTGCGCTCGAAGCGCTCGGCCAGCGCGTCGAACGCGCCGCGGTAGTCCAGACCGTCGAACTCGCCCGAGTTGACCAGTTCCAGGTCGTTGCGGGTCTTGTCGCCGTACCAGTCGTGCCAGGCGGTCGCGTCGTAGGCCTTTTCCTCGTCGTTCCTCGGCGCCTTCAGCGCGATCACCTGGCGGATCGGCAAGTCGTACTTGCGGGCGAATTCGAAATCGCGCTGGTCGTGGCCGGGCACCGCCATCACCGCGCCGGTGCCGTAGCCCATCAGCACGAAGTTGGCGACCCACACCGGCACCTTGTCGCCGGTGATCGGATGCACGGCCTGCAGGCCGGTGTCCATGCCGCGCTTTTCCTGGGTTTCCAGTTCGGCTTCGGACACGCCGCCCTGCTTCAGTTCCTGCAGGAAAGCGGCCAGCGCCGGATTGTCCTTCGCCGCCTGCAGCGCCAGCGGGTGTTCGCCGGCGATCGACACGAAGGTCACGCCCATCAGCGTGTCCGGGCGCGTGGTGAACACGGTCAGCGGTTCGTGGCCTTGCACCGCGAACTGGATTTCCAGACCTTCCGAGCGGCCGATCCAGTTGCGCTGCATGGTCTTGACCGAATCCGGCCAGCCCGGCAATTCGTCCAGGCCGTCCAGCAGTTCCTGCGCGTAATCGGTGATGCGCAGGAACCACTGCGGGATCTCGCGCTTCTCGACCAGCGCGCCGCTGCGCCAGCCACGGCCATCGATCACCTGCTCGTTGGCCAGCACGGTCTGGTCCACCGGGTCCCAGTTCACCACCGAGTTCTTGCGGTAGGCCAGGCCCTTGCGCAGCAGGCGGGTGAACATGCGCTGCTCGTGCACGTAGTACTCGGGCCGGCAGGTGGCGAACTCGCGCGACCAGTCGATGGCGTAGCCCAGCGACTTCAGCTGCGCGCGCATGTGGTCGATGTTGGCGTAGGTCCACTTCGCCGGCGCGGTCCGGTTCTTGATCGCGGCGTTCTCGGCCGGCAGGCCGAACGCGTCCCAGCCCATCGGCTGCAGCACGTTGTGCCCGGTCATGCGCTTGTAGCGGCTGATCACGTCGCCGATGGTGTAGTTGCGCACGTGGCCCATGTGCAGCGCGCCGGACGGATACGGCAGCATCGACAGGCAGTAGTACTTGGGCTTGTCGGAATCTTCCCGGACCTCGAAAGCCTTGCGGCCGTCCCAGAATGCCTGGGCGGCGGATTCGACGGTCCTGGGATCGTAGACGACGGTTTCGGCGGCGGCGGACATGGCAACCCGTGAAAAGGCAACGGCAAAGCGGCCTAGGTTACCGCAGTGCAGCATCGGCCGCCACGCACCCGCAGGCCCGCTATGATCCGGCCATGCCGAATGCAGGAAACGAACCGTCGTGACGCCGCGGGCAGCGCCCGAATGGACCGTTTCGCGCTGGCTCAACGGCGACGGCCCGTCGCTGTCGTCGCTGCGCGGCAGGCCGGTGTTCCTGCACGCCTTCCAGATGCTGTGCCCGGGCTGCGTGCAGCACGCGGTGCCGCAGAGCCTGAAAGTGGCCGAGGCCTTCGCCCGCACCGACCTGGCGGTGATCGGGCTGCATACGGTGTTCGAGCACCACGCCGTCATGGGCCCGGAGGCGCTGGCGGTGTACCTGCACGAGAACCGCATTCGCTACCCGGTGGGCGTGGACGCCCACGATGGCGACGACCCCATCCCGCGCACGATGCGCGCCTATGCGATGCAGGGCACGCCGACGCTGGTGCTGATCGACCGCGCCGGTCAGGTGCGCCTGCAGCACTTCGGCCTGCTGGACGACCTGCGCCTGGGCGCACAGATCGCGACGCTGCTGGCCGAGCCCGCGCCATAGGTCGCGCCGCGCTTGCCCTGCACGACCGCCGCCCCCACCTGCTTTCCATTCACCCACGAAACCCGACCATGACCGCAGACGCCGCCAGTTCCCACGTTTTCGACGCCACCACCGCCACCTTCGAAGCCGAAGTCCTGCAGAAATCGCTGGAAACCCCGGTGCTGGTCGATTTCTGGGCGACCTGGTGCGGGCCGTGCAAGACCCTGGGGCCGATCCTCGAGAAACTGGCTGGGGAATACAACGGCG
>JBDHQQ010000164.1:0-5301 GCA_039807145.1 Pseudoxanthomonas sp.
GTCAACCTGCGGGTAGCCAACGCGCTGCCCGAAAACTCGATCCACGGCAGCCAGACTTCGATCCACTGGCACGGCATCATTCTGCCGGCCAACATGGACGGCGTGCCCGGCCTCAGCTACGGCGGCATCGACCGCGGCCAGGCCTACCGCTACCGGTTCGCGGTCAACCAGGGCGGCACCTACTGGTACCACAGTCATTCCGGCTTCCAGGAGCAGGCCGGCCTGTACGGGCCGCTGATCATCGACCCGATCGCGCCCGAGCCCTTCGCCTACGACCGCGATTACGTGGTCCTGCTGAGCGACTGGACCGACCTCGCGCCCGACGCGCTGTTCTCGCGGCTGAAGAAGATGGCCGGGTACGACAACCACTACAAGCGCACCGTCGGCGACTTCCTGCGCGATGCGAAGCGCGACGGCCTGGAGGCGACGCTGGCCGACCGGCGCATGTGGGGCGCGATGCGGATGACGCCGACCGACCTGTCGGACGTCAACGCCAACACCTACACCTACCTGATGAACGGCACCACCGCGCTGGGCAACTGGACCGCGCTGTTCCGCAGCGGCGAAAAGGTGCGGCTGCGCTTCATCAACGGCGCGTCGATGACCTACTTCGACGTGCGCATCCCCGGCCTGAAGCTGAGCGTGGTCGCGGCCGACGGGCAGTACGTGCATCCGGTGACGGTGGGTGAATTCCGCATCGCGCCGGCCGAAACCTACGACGTCATCGTCGAGCCGTCCGGGCAGGACGCCTTCGCCATCTTCGCCCAGGACGCCGGCCGCACCGGCTACGTCAGCGGTACGCTGGCGGTGCGCGAAGGCCTGCGCGCGCCGGTCCCGGCCATCGACCGCCGCCCGTTGCTGACCATGCAGGACATGGGCATGGACCACGGCGGCATGGACATGCCCGACGGCAAGGGCGCGGAAATGAGTTGCGGCGCGAACATGGACATGTCCGGCGGCAAGGGCAGGGAGATGAGCTGCGGCGCCAGCATGGGCATGGCCGGCATGGACCACGGCGCCGGCGCGGTGACGCACCCGGCCAGCGAAACCGGCAACCCGCTGGTCGATGGCCAGGCCACGGCCGTGAGTTCGCGCCTGGACGATCCGGGTAACGGCCTGCGCGGAAACGGCCGCGATGCGCTGAGCTATTCGCGGCTGAAGAGTCTGTTCGACGACCCCGACGGCCGAGAGCCGGGCCGCGAAATCCAGTTGCACCTGACCGGGCACATGGAGAAATTCGCCTGGTCGTTCGACGGCATCAAGTTCTCCGGCGCGGAACCGCTGCGGCTCAACTACGGCGAGCGCCTGCGCATCGTGCTGGTCAACGACACCATGATGACCCATCCCATCCACCTGCACGGCATGTGGAGCGACATCGAGGACGACAAGGGCGAGTTCCTGGTGCGCAAGCACACCGTGGACATGCCGCCGGGCAGCCGGCGCAGCTACCGCGTTCGCGCCGATGCGCTGGGCCACTGGGCCTACCACTGCCATCTGCTCTACCACATGGAAGCCGGAATGATGCGCGTCGTCCAGGTCGGGGAGGGCATCGTATGAACGCGTTGAAGAACGGGCTGCTGTGCATCGTGCTGGCGTCGGCGTGTCCCGCGATGGCGCAGGACGTGGACCATTCGAAGATGGGCCATTCGAAGATGGGCCACGCCATGCCGGCGGCACGGGAAGGCGAGGCGAATCCGGTCGCGGATGAGCCGCGCACGCCGGTTCCACCCGTCACCGACGCCGACCGCGCCGCCGCCGCACCGCCCGCCAACGGGCACATGTCGCATCTGGACGATGCGGTCCATGGCTACGCGCTGATCGACCGGCTGGAAGGCTGGGACGCCGACCCCGGCAAAGGCCTGGCCTGGGAAGCACGCGGCTGGGTCGGCACCGACCTGGACCGCCTGTGGTGGCGCAGCGAAGGCGAGCGCATCGACGGGCACACCGAATCGGCCGACCTGGAACTGCTCTACGGGCGCAGCGTATCGGCCTGGTGGAACGTGGTGGCGGGCATTCGCCACGATTTCGCGCCCGGCGATGCGCAGAGCTTCGCCGCCTTCGGCATACAGGGACTGGCGCCGCAGAAGCTCGAGGTTTCGGCGATGGTCTATGCCGGCGAACGCGGTCGGACCGCGGCCAGGCTGGAAGTCGAGTACGAACTGTTGCTGACCCATCGATGGATCCTGCAGCCGCGCGTGGAGGCGGAATTCCACGGCAAGGACGATCCGGCGCGCGGCGCGGGTTCCGGGTTGGGCACGATGGAAGCAGGCCTGCGCCTGCGTTACGCGTTCACCCGGCGCTTCGCGCCCTACGTCGGCGTGGTCCGCGAGCGCGCCTTTGGCGGCACCGCCGACCTGCGTCGCGCCGAAGGCGAGTTCGTCGACGACACCCGCGTTGTGTTCGGCCTGCGTACCTGGTTCTGAGGCTGCCGGGCCGGCGCGGGCCGGGCTTGACTCTGGACTATGCTCCAGACTGCACACTGGCTGCCGACGCTGCGAACGCGGAGCGGAAGAAACATGAAGATCGGTGAATTGGCGAAACGCGCGGGTGTCGGCATCGACACCGTGCGCTACTACGAACGCGAAGGCCTGCTGCCGCCGCCGGCGCGCTCGGCGGCGGGTTACCGCACGTACGACGCCGGCGGACTCAAGCGCCTGCGCTTCATCGGCCGCGCCAAGGCGCTGGGCTTCACCCTGCCGGAGATCCGCGAACTGCTGGCCCTGTCGGACCATCGCGGCGAGGACATGGCCGCGCTGAAGGCGACGGCGCTGGAGAAACTGGCCAGCGTGGAGGCGCGGCTTGTCGAACTCGAACGCATCCGCGAAGGGCTCAAGGCCCTGGTGGCGTCCTGCCCGGGGCACGGCGCACTGGCGCAATGCCCGATCCTGAACGCGCTGGCCGAGGACGAAGCATGACTTCCCAAGACCCTTCCACTCAAAAACATGCCTGCTGCGGCGGCGCCAAATCCGCGACGGACGGCAAGACCGCCACCGATCCGGTTTGCGGCATGCAGGTCGACCCGGCCAAGACGCCGCACCACGCCAACCACGCGGGCGTCGAATACCACTTCTGCGCCGCGCGCTGCCGCGAAAAGTTCATCGCCGAGCCGGCGAAATACCTTGCGCCGAAGCCCGCAACGCCGGACGCGGCGGCGGCCGGCGCCATCTATACCTGCCCGATGCATCCGCAGGTCCGCCAGCAGGGCCCGGGCACGTGCCCGATCTGCGGCATGGCGCTGGAGCCGGAGATGCCCAGCCTGGAGGAAGAGGACAATCCGGAGCTGAAGGATTTCGGCCGCCGTTTCTGGTGGACGCTGCCGTTGAGCGCGGTCGTGCTGGTGCTGGCGATGTTCGGTCATCACATCCACGGCCTGTCCGTCGAAGTGCGCACCTGGCTGGAATTCGCGCTGAGCGCGCCGGTGGTGCTGTGGGCGGGCTGGCCGTTCCTGCAGCGCTGCGTGCAGTCGATCCGCAACCGAAGCCCGAACATGTGGACGCTGATCGGCATCGGCGTGTCCGCCGCCTTCGGTTACAGCGTGGTGGCCACGCTGGCGCCGGGGCTGTTCCCGGATTCGTTCCGCGAACACGGCCGGGTCGGCGTCTACTTCGAGGCGGCGGCGGTGATCGTGTCGCTGACCCTGCTGGGCCAGATTCTTGAATTGCGCGCGCGTTCGAAGACCTCGTCCGCGATCAAGGCGCTGCTGGGCCTGGCGCCGAAGACCGCGCGGCGCATCGGCGACGACGGCAGCGAAACCGACGTGCCGCTGGAACACGTGCATGTCGGCGACCGCCTGCGCGTGCGTCCGGGCGAGAAGGTGCCGGTCGACGGGGTCGTGCTGGAAGGACGATCGAACCTGGACGAATCGATGCTGACCGGCGAACCCGTCCCCGTCGAAAAGAGCGCCGGCAGCCGGGTGATCGGCGCGACGCTCAACGGCACCGGCAGCCTGGTGATCCGCGCCGAGAAGGTGGGTTCGGAAACCGTGTTGTCGCAGATCGTGCAACTGGTCGCGCAGGCGCAGCGCTCGCGCGCGCCGATGCAGCGCATGGCCGACAAGGTCGCGTTCTGGTTCGTGCTGGCGGTCTTCGCCGTCGCCGTGCTGGCGTTCTTCGGCTGGGGCCTGTTCGGGCCGGAGCCGTCGTGGACCTATGCGGTGCTCAACGCCGTGTCGGTGCTGATCATCGCCTGTCCATGCGCGCTGGGCCTGGCCACGCCGATGTCGGTGATGGTCGCCACCGGTCGCGCCGCGCAGGAGGGCGTGCTGTTCCGCGACGCCGAGGCGCTGGAGAACCTGCACCGGATCGACACGCTGGTGGTCGACAAGACCGGCACGCTGACCGAGGGCAGGCCGGCGTTCCGCGAATGCCTTGCCGCAAACGGCTTCGAGGCGGAGCAGGTGCTGCGCTGGGCGGCGAGCCTGGAGCAGGGCAGCGAGCATCCGCTGGCCGAAGCGATCCTGGCCGAAGCCGGGCGGCGCGGCCTGTCGCTGGAGAAAGCCGAAGCGTTCGACTCGGTGACCGGGCTGGGCGTGCGCGGCCGCGTCGATGGGCGCGACCTGACGCTGGGCAGCCAGGCGCTGATGGCGGCTTCCGGCGCCGATGCGGCGCCTCTGGCCGATGCGGCCGAACACCTGCGCCGGCAGGGCGCCAGCGTGATGTTCCTCGCCATCGATGGCCATCTGGCCGGCGCCATCGCCGTCGCCGACCCGATCAAGCCGAGCGCGCTGCCGGCGCTCAACGAACTGCGCGCCGCCGGCCTGCACATCGTCATGGCTTCCGGCGACGCACAGGCCACCGCGGAAGCGGTCGGCCGCACCCTGGGCATCGACGACGTGCGCGGCAGCGTCGCGCCGCAGGACAAGGCGGAACTGGTGCGGTCGCTGAAGGCGCAGGGCCGGTGCGTGGCGATGGCCGGCGACGGCATCAACGACGCGCCGGCGCTTGCCGCCGCCGACGTCGGCATCGCGATGGGCACCGGCACCGACGTGGCGATGTCCAGCGCGCAGGTGACCCTGGTCAAGGGCGACCTGCTGCGACTCCTGCAGGCGCGGCGGATTTCGCAGGAAACCGTCGCCAACATGAAGCAGAACCTGGGCTTCGCCTTCCTGTACAACAGCATCGGCGTGCCGGTGGCCGCCGGCGTGCTGTATCCGGTCTTCGGCCTGCTGCTGAGCCCGATGATCGCCGCGCTGGCGATGAGCCTGAGTTCGGTCTCGGTGGTCGCCAACGCGCTGCGGCTGGCGCGGCCGGCGACCGCCTCGCATCATCAGGCTGCCGTTGCGAAGAGCGGTGCGTCCTGCCA
>JBDHQQ010000165.1:0-5282 GCA_039807145.1 Pseudoxanthomonas sp.
CGGTACAGCCACTCGGCCAGGTCGGGGTGGTCGCTGGGGCCCTGGCCGCAGATGCCGACGTACTTGCCCTTCTTCTTCGCCGCCGCGATGGCCATCGACAGCATTTTCTTCACCGCCGGATTGCGCTCGTCGAACAGCCCGGCGACGATGCCCGAATCGCGGTCCAGGCCCAGGGTGAGCTGGGTCATGTCGTTGGAGCCGATGCTGAAGCCGTCGAAGATGTCGAGGAATTCCTCGGCCAGCAGCGCGTTCGACGGCACTTCGCACATCATGATGACCTTCAGCCCGTTCTCGCCCTGCCGAAGGCCGTGGCGCGCGAGTACGTCGACGACCTTGCGGCCTTCTTCCAGCGTGCGCACGAACGGGATCATCACCCACAGGTTGTCCAGGCCCATGTCCTCGCGCACGCGCTTGACCGCCTTGCATTCCAGCGCGAAGGCCGGCTCGAACGAGGGATCGACGTAGCGGCTGGCGCCGCGGAAGCCGATCATCGGGTTCTCTTCGTGGGGTTCGTACTTCTGCCCGCCGACCAGGTTGGCGTATTCGTTGGACTTGAAATCCGACAGGCGCACGATGACCGGGTTCGGCGCGACCGACGCGGTGATGGTGGCAATGCCTTCCTTCAGCCGTTCGACGTAGAAATCGACCGGCGAAGCGTAGCCGGCGATCCGGGCGTCGATCTTGCGTCGGGTGTCGGCGTCCTGGCGGTCGTATTCCAGCAGCGCCAGCGGGTGCACGCCGATGTGGCTGGCGATGATCATCTCCAGCCGCGCCAGGCCGATGCCGGCGTTCGGCAGCTGGCCGAAGTCGAACGCGCGCTCCGGGTTGGCCACGTTCATCATGATCTTCAGCGGCGCCGGCGGCATGTTGCCGAGGTCGGTGGTGGTGCGCTCGAAGGGCAGGGCGCCGGCATAGATGAAGCCGGTGTCGCCTTCGGCGCAGCTGACCGTCACTTCATGGCCGTCTTCGATGCGGTCCAGCGCGTCGCCGGTGCCGACCACCGCGGGAACGCCCAGTTCGCGCGCGATGATCGCCGCATGGCAGGTGCGGCCGCCGCGGTTGGTGACGATGGCCGAAGCGCGCTTCATCACCGGTTCCCAGTCCGGGTCGGTCATGTCGGCGACCAGCACGTCGCCCGGCTGCACGCGGCTCATGTCGTCCAGCGAGCGCACCACGCGGGCCGTGCCGCTGCCGATCTTCTGGCCGATCGCGCGGCCTTCGGCGATCACTTCGCCGCGTTTGGCCAGCGCATAGCGCTCGATCTGGGTGGCCTTGGCGCGCGACTTCACCGTTTCCGGGCGCGCCTGCACGATGAACAGCTTGCCGCTGACGCCGTCCTTCGCCCATTCGATGTCCATCGGCCGGCCGTAGTGCCGCTCGATGATCAGCGCCTGCTTCGACAGCGCCTGCACGTCCTCGTCCGAGACCGAGAACTTGCCGCGCAGATCGGCCGGCGTGTCCTCGGTGCGCACGCGCTCGCCGGGCACGTCGGAATAGACCATGCGGATGGCCTTCGCGCCCAGCGTGCGGCGCAAAATCGCCGGCTTGCCGGCCTTCAGCGTGGGCTTGTAGACGTAGAACTCGTCCGGGTTGACCGCGCCCTGCACGACCATTTCGCCCAGGCCGTAGCTGGAGGTGACGAAGACCACGTCGCGGAAGCCGGATTCCGTGTCGAGGGTGAACAGCACGCCCGAGGCCCCGACGTCGGAACGGACCATCAGCTGCACGCCGGCCGACAGGAACACGTCCTCGTGCTTGAAGCCGTGGTGCACGCGGTAGGCGATGGCGCGGTCGTTGTACAGCGAGGCGAACACTTCCTTGACCTTGTGCACCACGTCGTCGGCGCCGGTCACGTTGAGGAAGGTCTCCTGCTGGCCGGCGAAGGACGCATCGGGCAGGTCCTCGGCGGTGGCCGACGAACGCACGGCCACCGCCACGTCGCCGCCGCCGTTGTCGGCGCACAGCCGGGCGTAGGCGTCGCGGATGTCGCGGTCCAGGTCGGGCTGCAGCGGCGCGTCGATCACCCAGCCGCGGATTTCCCGGCCGGCCGCGGTCAGCGCCGGCACGTCCTCCACGTCCAGCGTGGCCAGCCGGTCGTAGATCCGCTGGTGCAGGTCGTTGTGGTCGATGAAGGCCTTGAACGCCTCGGCCGTGGTCGCATAGCCGCCGGGCACCGATACGCCCAGCCCGGACAGCTGGCCGATCATCTCGCCCAGCGAGGAATTCTTGCCGCCGACACGGGCCAGGTCGGCCAGGCGGAGTTCGTGCAACCACAGGATGTTCTGGCTCAAGCGCAATGCTCCGAAATCGGCCGGACGCCGCCCGAAGTCCCTGGGCGCTGGCCGCAAGCGTGGGGAAGAGCGGCTATGATGCAGTGCAGACCAATAGCAGACAAGCTTGATTTCGAAGCTTTTTTGATGTCCGGATAGGGGAGAGCGACGCATGTCAGGCACCAGGCCCGTGTTCTACGTTTCCGACGGTACCGGCATCACCGTGGAAACCATCGGACACAGCCTGCTGACCCAGTTCTCGGGCTTCCAGTTCATCACCGACCGCATCCCGTTCGTCGATGACGCAAGCAAGGCGGAAGAGGCGGTGCGGCGCATCCGCGAAGCCGGGGAACGGCACATGGCCCGGCCCATCGTGATCCATTCGATGGTCGATCCGGCGCTGACGGCGCAGCTGCGGGAAAGCGGGGCGCTGACCCTGGACGTGTTCGCCCCGTTCATCGAACCCATGGAGCGCGAGCTGGGCACGCCGCGCCAGTCGCGGGTCGGGCATGCGCATGGCCTGGTCGATTTCGACACTTACCACCGCCGCATCAACGCGATGAACTTCGCGCTGACCCACGACGACGGCATCGCGGTCAGCTACGACGAAGCCGACCTGGTCCTGGTCGCGGTGTCGCGCGCCGGCAAGACGCCGACCTGCGTGTACCTGGCGCTGCATTACGGCATCCGCGCGGCCAACTACCCGCTGACCGACCAGGACCTGGAGACGGATCGCCTGCCGGCCCGGCTGCGCCCGTACCGGCGCAAGCTGTTCGGCCTGACCATCGACCCGGAGCGGCTGGCGCAGATCCGCCAGGAACGGCGGCCGAATTCGCGCTATGCGCAGCTGGACACCTGCAAGCGCGAGGTCGCGATGGCCGAAGCGATGTTCCAGATGGAGCGCATTCCCACGCTCAGCACCACGCATACCTCCATCGAGGAAATCGCCAGCAAGGTGATGAGCACGCTGGGCCTGCAGCGCGAGATGTTCTAGGCGGGGAAGGGAGCGGATCGCGCAATCGATGCGATTGCGGAGAACACCCAAATTAAGCCGCGAAAACCGATCCGTCAATGCTGCCGCAATCGCGCCGCGGCGTGTAGCATCGGGTCATGGCTTCTACCCTGCTCACCGCCACGCGCATTCCCAGTCTCGGCCGCTTCGGCTGGCTGATGGCGCTGTACGCGGAGAACCACGCGCGGTTGACGCGGCTGTTCGAGCCGGCGGACCTGGCGCCGGGGCGCTACGTGTCCAGCATCGGCGACGGGCTGGATGTCTACCTCGACGTGATCGAGACCCACCGCTACACGGTGGAACTGCGCCTGACCTACGGCCTGCACGATCCGGTCACCGGCGAGCCCGACCCGTCCGCCTTCGTGCGCATGTACCGCGACGCGCGCCAGGCCGAGGCCACGCATTGCTACGTCGGCCGCCGCTGGCAGGATGCGATAGGCCTGTATCCGCCGCCGGCCGAACTGATCGGCCACCGCATGCGCATGAACACCTTCCTCGGCAAGTGGCTGGAATACCTGGCCGAGCGCGGCCATGGCGTGGCCACGCTGCGGCCGACCAGTGAAGCGCCCTGCCGCGAAACGGCCTGAGCGCCGGCTCCGATTCGAGCGGCGGAAACAATTCGTCGTGAAGTTGCTTGCACGATCCGGCGGCGGTCGATAGAATGCGCGCCCTTCCAGTCTCGTGGGGCCATAGCTCAGCTGGGAGAGCGCCTGCATGGCATGCAGGAGGTCGGCGGTTCGATCCCGCCTGGCTCCACCACCTTTCCCGGCACAGGCCGCCGGGTTCGGTACAGGTTTCACCGCGTCCCCATCGTCTAGAGGCCTAGGACACCACCCTTTCACGGTGGACACCGGGGTTCGAATCCCCGTGGGGACGCCAGCTTCGAACGGAACGGCCGCGCAAGCGGCCGTTTTCGTTTTTCCGGCGTTCGGACTGCATACGCAATGGGCAGGCTACAATCCGGCGCGATGAATCCGTGTTCCTTCCTGCTGCGCGTGGCGTTGGCCATCGTCCTGATCCTGAATGGAGCAGGGGCGGCCGCTGCGTCGGTGACGTTGGAGACTGAAGTGGCGGAAAGCGCGCCCACGGAGATTGCCGCCGCGTCCGGGATGTCGCTCGCGGGGGCGGAAATGCCTTGCCACGGGACGATGGCGGTTCCGCCGGATACGGCCGCCACTCCGGCCGCCGCCGCTCATCCTTCCGATGACGGCCATCCCGCGGCCCCGGATTGCTGCAAGACGGCCGCCTGTCACTGCACCTGCGTGCAGGCGGCGCACGCCGCGCTGCTGGCGATGCCCGCGCTCGGTTTCGTCCCGGCGCATTCGGATGCTTCGCATCCGATGCCTATCGGCCACGCGGAACCCGCGCTGCCGCATCTGGTTCGACCTCCCATCGGTTAAGCGTCGCTCCGGCGTCCTCGACGCCGCTTCTTCATGTCCGAACGCCGGCCCTGTGCGCCGGCATGGCATGAGCCTGGCCGGCATCGACCGGCCCGCCTCGACGCTTGCAATGGAGTTCCCATGTTTTCCGATTCATCCGGCTTCGGCGCCCCGCCGGGAGTGTCGCGCCGCCGCTTCGTGCAGGGCCTGGCCGCGGGAGGCGCGGCCCTGGGCCTGGGCCTGTGGCCGAAATCCGGCTGGGCGTTGAAAGGCCCCGGCAACGCCAACGTCCTGGCCGGGACCGACTTCGATCTGGTCATCGGCGAAACGCCGATGAACTTCACCGGCCGCACCCGCACGGCGATCACCGTGAACGGCTCGCTGCCGGCGCCGCTCCTGCGCTGGCGCGAAGGCACCACGGTCAACCTGCGGGTAGCCAACGCGCTGCCCGAAAACTCGATCCACGGCAGCCAGACTTCGATCCACTGGCACGGGATCATCCTGCCGGCCAACATGGACGGCGTGCCCGGCCTCAGCTACGGCGGCATCGACCGCGGCCAGGCCTACCGCTACCGGTTCGCGGTCAACCAGGGCGGCACCTACTGGTACCACAGTCATTCC
>JBDHQQ010000017.1:0-25531 GCA_039807145.1 Pseudoxanthomonas sp.
ACAAGGTCTTCGTCACCGACTGGATCGACGCGCGCATGGTGCCGCTGGAACAGGGCAGCTTCGGCCTGGACGACTACGTCGCCTACATCGAGGACTTCATCCGCCACATCGGCGCGGAGAAGCTGCACGTGATCAGCGTGTGCCAGCCGACCGTGCCGGTGCTGGCCGCGGTGTCGCTGATGGCGGCGCGCGGCGAGGCCACGCCGCGTTCGCTGGTGATGATGGGCGGGCCCATCGACGCGCGCAGCAGCCCCACTTCGGTCAACAGCCTGGCCACGCGCAATTCGCTGGGCTGGTTCCAGAGCAACGTCATCCACACGGTGCCGGAAAACTACCCGGGCGCCGGCCGCAAGGTCTATCCGGGCTTCCTGCAGCACGCGGGGTTCATCGCGATGAACCCCAGCCGCCACGTCATGTCGCACTGGGATTTCTATTCGGACCTGATCAAGGGCGACCTGCAGGACGCCGAATCGCATCGCCGCTTCTACGACGAATACAACGCGGTGCTGGACATGCCGGCCGAGTACTACCTCGACACCATCCGCACCGTGTTCCAGGAATTCCTGCTGCCGCGCGGCAAGTGGAAGGTCAAGGGCGAGAAGGTCGATCCGGCCGCGATCCGCAAGACCGCGCTGATGAGCATCGAGGGCGAACTGGACGACATTTCCGGCGCCGGCCAGACCGCCGCCGCGCACGGGCTGTGCACCGGCATCCCGAAAGCGAAGCGCCGGCACCTGACCGTGGAAGGCGCCGGCCACTACGGCATCTTCAGCGGCCGCCGCTGGCGCGAAGTGGTATACCCGCAAGTGCGGGATTTCATCGCGAAGTACGCCAGCTGACCTCGCGTCAGCCGAAGAACGAAAAAGCCGCCCGAGGGCGACTTTTTCGTTGCGGCATGCGATCACACCACCGCATCGCGCACCAGCAGGTGCTTGGCCAGCCAGCCATGGAACTTGCCGATGCCTCGCGCCAGGTGCAGGGTGCCGAACAACATCACGATACCCAGCACGCAGAGCAGCGGGATCATGAAGAAGCCGTGGCCATCGCCGAGCGGCCACAAGGTCACGTCCCAATCGCTGGGGAAGAACAGCACCACCGGCGAAGCCACGAATGCCAGCGACATGCTCAGCAGGGTCACCACGACGGTGAAGTAGGCCACTCCCAGCGGCTGCATCAACAGCATGTACAGCATCGCGGTCCATGTGCGACCGTCGGTGAACAGTTCCTTCAGCCGCTGCAACCACGGCTTGTCGCGCTGCGTGTACAGCGGGCGGCGCGGCATGCGCTCGCCCAGCAGCACCTCGACGATGCGGCCTTCGACCAGCGACAGCAGGCGCACCGACATCAGGAACAGCAGCAGCAGCGGGATGCCGACGATCAGGATCAGCAGTCCGGCCGACAGGCTGGCGCCAGTCACCACCCAGCTGAAATAGAACGTACCGGTGGCCAGCGCCAGCAGCATGTAGAACAGCGCGCCGTAGGTGCGCGGATCGGCGGCCACGCCGAAGAACCGGCCCAGCGCCGACTTGCGCCTGGGCGGCGCCGGCGGGCGCAGCGCGCGGGTCACCGTCACTTCGGTCTCGCGGTAGATGTCGGCGACTTCCTCCGGCGCGCCGTAGCTGCCGGCGACCGAGGCAATGACTTCGGCTTCGGATTTCCCCGCCTGTTCCGCCAGTTCGGAACGCAGGTACTCCTCGGCGTCGTACAACGCGTCCTGGATCATCGCCGGATCGGCGCCTTTCAGCGCGGCCCGCAGTTGCTCCAGGTATTCGGGAATGGTGGTGGGCAGGCCTTGGGCGTTCATTCGGGTATTCCCTCAAGCACGGAATCGACGGAATCGCGGGTCGCGCGCCAGGCGGCGGCCCATTCGCGCAGGGCGGCTCGCCCCGCTTCGGTGATGCGGTAGTAGCGGCGCGGCGGACCGGCCACCGATGGTTCGACGAAGCTGTCCAGCAACCCGGCACCCTCGAGGTTGCGCAGCACCGGGTACAGCGCACTCTGCTTGCCGCTGAGCACGCCGTCGCCGACACGCTCCAGTTGCTTGGCGATCAGGTAGCCGTACATCGGTTCCGCGGCCTGCGCCAGGACGGCCAGCAGGGCCAGCGATACGGTGCCGGCGCTGAGCTCCTTCTGGAACTTCTTCAACTGGGTGTCGGCGCTGGCTTCGGGCTCGGCCATGGCAGCCTCCGCTAGGTTGGAGGCCATGCTATGGCTAACTTCGATATAGCGAATGTGCCAATAGTCATTCCGGCTTGCCGGCCCTCGCTACAATCCGATGCGATCCCGAACCGGAACCCACCGATGCACCCGACTCCCCTGCTGGCCGCCTGCCTGCTCGCCCTGGCCACGTCCCTGCCCGCCGCCCGTGCCGACGAACCGGCCAAGCCGAAGTACCGCAGCGCCTCGGAGATCATCAAGGCCGCGCCCGCCAGCGACTGGCGCACGCCCGACCCGGACAACCTGCTGTACATGGAACTGCCGGCCGGCCGGGTGATCATCGAGCTGGCCCCGGCGTTCGCGCCCGCGCACGCCGGCAACATCCGCACCTTCGCCCGCGAGCATTTCTGGGACGGCACCAGCATCTACCGCTCGCAGGACAATTTCGTGGTGCAGTTCGGCGATGCCGACGGCGAAGACCCGGCCAAGGCCAAGCCACTGGGTTCGGCGAAGACGCACCTGCCGGCGGAATTCCACCGCAGCGCGCAGGGGCTGGACTTCACCGCCCTGCCCGATCGGGACGGCTGGGCGCCGCAGATCGGTTTCGCCGGCGGCTTCCCCGCCGCGCGCAATCCGGACAAGGGCACCGCGTGGCTGGCGCACTGCTACGGCATGGTCGGCGCGGGCCGCAACAACGCTGACGACAGCAGCATCGGCGCCGAACTGTACGTGGTCACCGGGCAGTCGCCGCGCCAGCTGGACGACAACATCACCGTGGTCGGCCGGGTGGTCAAGGGCATGGAACTGCTCAGCGTGATCCCGCGCGGGCCCGATCCGATGGGCTTCTACGAGAATCCCGACGAACGCACGCCGATCAAGTCGATCCGCCTGGCCAGCGACGTGCCGGAAGCCGAGCGCACCCCGATCCAGTTGCTGCGCACCGATTCGAAGACCTTCGCCGACGCCATCGAGGCGCGACGCAACCGCGTCGACGATTTCTACAAGCGCCCGGCCAGGCACATCGACCTGTGCAACGCGTCGATCCCGACGCGCGATCCGACGGCGAAGAAATAGCCCGGCTTACGCTATTTGTCGTCATTCCGAGCACGACGAAAGGACTTGACCCTTGCCGTGCACCACCAGAAGTGAGATCCCTCGCTGCGCTCGGAATGAGAAGTCCAACGGATGAAGGCCACTCCCGACATCGCGCAGCCGACCGGCTGCGCGATGTCGGGGCGCACCTTGTTCGCCCAACCTACTTCAACGCGCGGTCGATGGCCTGCTGAGCCAGCGGAGCCATCACTTCGTAGCCTGCGGGCGTCGGATGCACGCCATCGTCGGCCAGCTCCGCATCCATGCCGCCCTGTGCGTTGGCCAGCGGGGTGTAGTAGTCCAGATATACCGCGCCGCTTTGCCGTGCATAATCGCGAATCCACTCATTCAATTGCCGCACCCTTCCTGCGGGTTGCAGACCAGGCCGCGAGCGGTAACCGCTGACCGGCAGCACCGAAGCCAGCACCACGCGAATGCCGTGCGCACGGGCCAGTTCGGCCATCGATCGCAGGTTGTCCTCGATCATTGCTTGCGTCGCCACGCCGGTATTGCCGGCGATGTCGTTGGTGCCCGCGAGGATCACCACCGCGGCCGGCTGCAGGTCGATCACGTCCTGGCGAAAGCGCACCAGCATCTGCGCCGTGGTCTGCCCCGAAATGCCACGATTGACGTAGGGCTTGCCGGGGAAGAACGTCGTGCCCGGCTTGCGCCCCCAGCGGTCGGTGATCGAATCGCCGTAGAACACCACGCGCCTCTCGCCCTTCGCCGGTGGCGGCAGTGCTGCGTTGTCCGCGCGGTAACGGTCCAGCTGCGGCCAGTCAAGAAGTCGCTGCTGCAGCGAACGTACCTGTTCCTGATTCAAAGAATCCGCCGGAGCGACGAACAACGGATTGGTGACGACCGGCGCGTCCTGCGCGGCGAGCGCGCGCCCCATCGCGAACACCATCGACACGCCGAACCATGCGGTTTTCGCTACGCTGCCCCTCATAATTTGGCTCCGTCGAAATGGTTGATCTTCAGCGCCGACAGGTCCAGGTCCGGCAGGCAGCGCACGTTGACCGCGACCATCGGTTCGCCGGTCTTCGGATGCGAGGCCTCGCCGAACACGCCGACGCCGCAGTTGGCGCAGAAACGATGCAGGATGTGGTGCTTGTTGAAGGTGTAGGTCGCCATGCCGGCTTCCGGCGTCTTCAGCGTCAACGCTTCGCGCGGGCCGAACCACAGCAGCGCGCCGCGGCGGCGGCACAACGAGCAGTTGCAGTCGGTGGCGTCGTGGATGTCGCCTTCCACCTCGAACGCGATCCTGCCGCAATGGCAGCTTCCTTCGTGCTTCATACCGCCCTCCGCGCATGGAATGCGGCGAGCATAAGCCATTTCCCGTGGCCGCAGCGCAGGCCCGCGCGGCAGGATCGAGGGAACCCGGTCGACCGAAGCGGCGCGCGTCAGCGCACCGTCAGCACCGGCACCGGGCTGCCCGCGATGACCTTCTGCGCCACCGAACCGATCAGCAGGCTTTTCAGCGCGCCCTTGCCGCGGCTGCCGACCGCGATCATGTCGGCCTTCGTCGCCACGGCTTCGGCAAGAATGGTCGGGGCGATGTCGCCGACCGCCTTGCGCTCCACGAACGACAGCCCCGTCCGCCTGAGCAGCGGGCGCACCAGCCCCAATACCGCCTCCGACTGGCCGTTGTAATAGCGGCCGGGGCCGGCCTTGCCGAATTCCTTTTCCGCCGCCCGCGACAGGCGCGGGACGACGTGCAGCACGACGACCTGCGGCGCGTCCTTCAACTCTTTCGCCAGTTTCGCCACGCGCCTGATCACTTTCGCCGCGACCGCGCTGTCGTCCACCGCCATCAGTATCTTCATGGCCTGCCTTCCGCTTCGGATCTGTACGGCCTGATGTTAGCCCATGCGCCGCGAGGCAGGTTGATTCCGGTCAACCCGGACGGCGCGGCTACCAGTCTTCATGCTCCGGCAGCAGGCCGCGCAATTCCGCGTCGGTCAGGTTGCGCCAGCGGCCCGGCTTCAGTTCGCCGAGCCTGAGGTTGTCGATCCGCACCCGGCGCAATTGCTTGACCCGATAGCCGAACGCCGCCGCCATCAGGCGGATCTGCCGGTTCAGGCCCTGGGTCAGCACGATGCGGAAGCCGAACTTGCCGTGCCGGGACGCACGGCACGGCAGGGTCTGCTGGCCGTGGATCCACAGCCCGCCCTTCGCCATGCCGCGCAGGAACTCGTCGGTGACCGGCAGGTTCACCTCGACCAGGTATTCCTTCTCGTGCCGGTTTTCCTTGCGCAGGATCTGGTTGACGATGTCGCCGTTGCTGGTCAGCAGGATCAACCCCTCGGAATCCTTGTCGAGCCGGCCAACGGGAAAGATGCGTTGCTCGTGGCCGACGAAATCGACGATGTTGTCCTTGACCGCGCTTTCGGTGGTGCAGGTGACGCCGACCGGCTTGTTCAGCGCGATGTAGACGTGCCTGCGCTTGCCGGCCTTCGCGCTGCGCGCGCGCAGCGGCTGGCCATCGATGTGCACTTCGTCGCCCTCGCCGACCACCGCGCCGAGGCCGGCCGTCGTGCCGTTGACGGCGACGCGACGCGACGCGATCAGCTTGTCGGCTTCGCGGCGCGAACAGTAGCCGGTTTCGGCGATGAACTTGCTGAGGCGGACGGTCATGCCGGCATTATCGTCCATCGTCATCGGCGCGACACGATGCCAGGCCCTTTCCCGTCTCGGCGACAGGGCGGACGACCGGCCGGATCAGAATCCGCCGTCCAGCGCGAAGCGCGCTTCCTCGACCCGGTTGCGGCCGGCATGCTTGGCGCGATACATCGCCGCGTCGGCCCGGCGCAGCAGCGAGGTGGCGTCGGTATCGCCTTCTTCCAGCACGGTCAGGCCGATGCTGGCGCTGACCTCGAGGTCGGGGATGTCCATCGCCACGCCGGTCGAAGCCACCCGCTTGCGCATCGCCTCCAGGCGCTCGCGCGCCGCCGCCGCGCCGACGCCGGGCAGCAGCAGCAGGAATTCCTCGCCGCCCATGCGGATCACGTCCGCGGGATCGCGCACCGATTCCTGCAGCGCCTGCGCGACCGTGACCAGCACCCGGTCGCCGACGGCATGGCCGTAGGCGTCGTTGATGCGCTTGAACAAGTCGATGTCCAGGAAGCCGACCGCCAGCGGAGCACCGGATGCGCGCGCCGATTGCAGATGCGATTCCAGCCGCTTCAGCCCGGCGCGGCGGTTCGACAGGCCGGTCAGTGCGTCGGTATCGACCAACGCGCGCATTTCGTCTCGCTGCCGGCGCAATGCGCCCAGGCGCAGGTTTATCGCGTAGGCGCTGACCGTCAGGAACCAGGTGATCGCCGCCTGCATGGCCTCGACGCGGTATTCGATCAGCAGCCGGTTGTGCGTCCGGTCCATCGCCGCCATCGCCAGGAACGGCAGCACCACCGCGATTCCGGCGAAGGCGCCCGAATACCCGCCGCGCAGCGCCAGCAACCCCTGTGCAAGGACCAGTACGCACGCGGCCACGAATGCCACGCCGATGGCGTTGGCCAGCATGGCGAGCGCCGGCAGCGGCAGCCAGATCGCGAACGATGCGATGGCGCACGCGGCGAGGCACAGCCACGGCAAGCGACGCTGCCAGCCGGGCCAGCGTTGCCCGCCGCCCGCCAGCAGCCACATGCACAGGGCCATGGCCGACAATCCCAGGCACGAGAAGAACACCACCCAGCGCCACTCGCGGCCGCAGACGGGCAGCCACGGCTCCGGATAACCGCTCAGGCCGCTGATGATCGACTGGCCGAGCACCGACAGCACGCACAGCAGCGTGTAGCCCAGGAACGCGCGGTCGCGGGTGGTGAGGAAGCCCAGCAAGGCCATCAGCGCCAGGGTGATCGCGATGGCGATGCACGACGTGCGCACCAGCAGGCGCGCGGTATCGATCTGCTGCACCGGACTGGGCGCACCGAGGCGCACGGTCGGGATCCATTCCTGCTTCAGCGGCGCGGTCCACGCCACCCGGACCGGCTCGCGGTCGCCCCGCTTCGGTACCACCACCATGCCGACGCCCGCGCGGAAGCGCGAATCGCGCGTGCGCGCGTCGTGCATGCGCCCGCAGACTTCGCTTTCGCCAAAGCGGACCATGACTTCGCCGGCGAAGATGTTGAACACGTTGATCGCCTGCGGCTCGCCGGACCAGCCGCCGTGCGGCGCGGGAATCTCGACGCTGCGGTCCATCCGCGCCAGCATGGCCGGTGTGCATGCACGATGCGGCGATGGCTCCGAGGTGGGCGCGCCGGTCACCAGGTAGCCGGCGCGGGACGGGGACTCGCCCTGCGCCAGGCACAGCCCGGCCCACAGCAGCAACAGCCACCCCATCCATCCCGCCGGCTTGCGTCCGCTTCTGTCCACCCGCACCCCGATGCCCACCTGCACCGACCATCGGCGCGGAGATTGTCGCCCCCATGCCGCAATTTCCGTGCCAATCGCTGGCCAGTAGGCTTCAACTGCGGGGCGGCCCCTTGCGGTGCGGCTTCTTCGGCCCGCCCGGACGCACATCCTTCGGGCGCGGCGCGCGGCCCGGCGGCCGGCGCGGCGGCGCTTCGCCGGACGCCTCGCCCAAGGGGCTGATGCGCAGCTGCTGGCCCGCGACCCAGACCTTCTTCAGATGCATCAGCGTCTCGCGCGGCATGCCTTCGGGCAGGTCGATCACGCTGTGCTCGTCGTGGATGTCGATGCGGCCGATGTAGCGGCTTTCCAGCCCGGCCTCGTTGGCGATGGCGCCGACGATGTTGGCGGGCTTCACCCCGTGCGCGTGGCCGACCTCGATGCGGAAGCTCTCCATGCCGAACTCGGCCGCGCCGCGCGGCTTCTTCTCGCGGCGCCGGCTGTCATCGGGCTTGCCGTCGTCGAAACGGTCGTCGCCGGAACGCGGCTCGCGCTCGCGCGCCGGCCTCGGTTCGTGCGCGTTCTCGCCGAACTCGCGCCGCACCCGTTCGGGCTTGCGGTCGGGCGCCAGCAGCAGCGGCTCGTCGCCCTGCAGCAGCTTGGCCAGCGCCGCGGCGATTTCCACCGCCGGCACGTCGTGTTCGCGCTCGTAGTTCTCGATCAGGCCGCGGAACTCGCCGGCCTGGCCCGCCGCCAGCGCCTCGCCGATGCGGCCGAGGAAACGCTCGATGCGCCGGTCGTTGACCGCATCGACGCTGGGCAGCGGCATTTCCTGGATCGGCTGCCGGGTCGCGCGCTCGATCGCGCGCAGCATGCCCTTTTCGCGCGGGGTGACGAACAGGATCGCCTCGCCGCTGCGCCCGGCGCGGCCGGTGCGGCCGATGCGGTGCACGTAGCTTTCGGTGTCGTAGGGAATGTCGTAATTCAGCACGTGGCTGATGCGCTCGACGTCCAGCCCGCGCGCGGCCACGTCGGTGGCGACCAGGATGTCGAGCTTGCCGTCCTTGAGCATGCCGATGGTGCGCTCGCGCTGCTGCTGCGGCATGTCCCCGTTGATCGCCGCCGCGGCCAGGCCGCGCGCCTGTAGCTTGCCGGCCAGTTCCTCGGTACCGGCCTTGGTGCGGGCGAACACGATCATCGCGTCGAACGGCTCCACTTCGAGGATGCGGGTCAGCGCATCCAGCTTGTGCATGCCGCTGACGAACCAGTAGCGCTGGCGGATGTTCGCCGCGGTGGTGGTCTTCGCCGCGATGTTGACCTCGGCCGGCTCGCGCAGGTAGGTCTGGGCGATGCGGCGGATCTGCACCGGCATGGTCGCCGAGAACAAGGCGACCTGGCGCGATTCGGGCACCTTCTTCAGCACCGCCTCGACGTCGTCGATGAAGCCCATGCGCAGCATTTCGTCGGCTTCGTCCAGCACCAGCGTGGTCAGGCCGGACAGGTCCAGCGAGCCGCGTTCGAGATGGTCGATGACCCGCCCCGGCGTGCCGACGACGACGTGCACGCCGCGCTTCAGCGCCTGCAGCTGAGGCGCGTAGCTCTGTCCGCCGTAGATCGGCAGCACGTGGAAGCCAGGCAGCTTGGCCGCGTAGCGCTGGAACGCCTCGGCCACCTGGATCGCCAGTTCGCGGGTCGGCGCCAGCACCAGCGCCTGCGGCAGCCTGCGCTCCAGGTCCAGCGTGGAGAGGATCGGCAGCGCGAACGCCGCGGTCTTGCCGGTGCCGGTCTGCGCCGTGCCCAGCACGTCGCGCCCGGCCAGCAGCGCGGGAATCGTGGCCGCCTGGATCGGCGACGGCGATTCGTAGCCGACCTCGGCCAGCGCCGCCTGCACCGGGGCGGACAGGCCCAGGGCGGAGAACGGGACGGTGGTTTCGGGTTCGGCGGACATGGCGGGCTCGGGGCTAACGGCTGCGTATTGTGCGCCCTGCCAGTGGTGTTGTCGCTCGAATACCCAATCGTCGAAATCTCCGGGCACAGCCGTAACCAGCAGCGAACCCGAACCCCGCAGCGACAATGCACCGCCTGCAACACGCACAAAAGAGGCCCGGCGATCGCCGGGCCTCTTTTGTTTCTGCGACGAGCGGCAGAATCAGAGCCGGTCTTCCGCCACCTTGACGGTGAAGTGCTTGCGCAACGCGCGCGTGTAGGCTTCTGCGGCAGCGACGCCATCCAGTTGCCCCAGTTGCAGGCCCGTCTGCCGGCGTTCGTCCGGCGTCACCTGGGTCATGTCGCGTTGATTGACCTTGCTCACCGCGAACACCAGGAAGCGCCCCTGGCCCAGGTCCACCTTGCCCGGCGAGACCTTGCCGTCCGCGGGCGCGGGCGCGGCGAACATCGCCTCGTTGGCCTGCTGGGTCGGCACCGGCGCGCCGCGCGGGATGCCCGGCACGTCCTGCACCATGTAATCCTTGGCCTTGGCCAGCGCCTGCAGGTCGCCGCCGGCCTTGACCGCGGCCAGCAGTTCGTCGGCGGCCTTGGCCGCAGCCTTTTCCGCGCGATCGGCGCGGATCGCGGCGATCACCGCTTCGCGCGCCTGCGCCAGCGGCTGCGCCTGTTCCGGCACATGCCGGGTCACACGGACCACCACGCTGCGGTTCGGTGCGATCTCGACGGGATCGCTGGCCGTGCCTTCCTGCACGCGCTGCTCGGAGAACGCCTCGCGCAGCACCGCCGGCGCGGCAAGGACGCCCGGCGCCCCATTGCGCGCGAACGGTCCGGCCGTCTGCACCGTCAGGCCCACGGTCTTCGCCGCCGGAGCCAGTTCCGTCGGATTCTGGTTGATCGCATCGACCAGGCGGCCGGCCAGTTCGTTGAACGCGCGCTCGCGCCCGGTGGCCGCCGCTTCGCTTTCCAGCTCGCCGCGGACTTCTTCGAACGACTTGCCGTGGCCCGGCTTGATCTCGCGCAGCTGGATCACGTGCCAGCCGAACTCCGACTTGACCGGATCGCTGACCGCACCGCCCTGCAGGGCGAACACCGCATCCTCGAACGGCTTGACCATCGCACCGTCGTGTTCGATCCAGCCCAGGTCGCCGCCGCCGGCCTTGGAGCCGGTGTCGTCGGAATTGGCCCTGGCCAGCGCGGCGAAATCGGCGCCGCCCTTGGCCTGTGCGGCCAGGTCCGCAGCCTTCTGTTGCGCCTTCTGTTGCACGGCGGCATCGGCGCCGGGCGGCACCGCGACCAGGATGTGCGACACCAGGCGCTGCTCGGGCGAGGCGAAGCGGGTCTTTTCCTCTTCGTAACGCTTGCGCAGCGCGGCCTCGTCCACCGGCGGCGCCGGCAGCTGGCTGCCGTCGATGTCGATGTATTCGACGGCGACCTGCTCCGGCTGGCGGAAATCGCGCGCATGCTCGTCGTACCACTGCTTGATCTGCGCGTCGCTGACTGGCGCTTCGTCGGGCGGCGGCGGCGGCAGGCCGGCGATCGTCACGTCGCGGGTTTCGCCGCTCAGTTTCAGCACGCGCTCGGTCTCGCCGGAGGTGGCGAACGCCGACTGGCCCACGCCCGACAGCACCACCATCTGCATCAGACTCTCGCGCACCATCTGCTCGAACTGCTTGGGCGAGCGCGGCGGGTTGGCCGACTGCAGCGCCATCAGGTAGGCGGTGCTGTCGAACTTGCCGTCGGCATTCTGGAAGCCGGGAATCTTCTCGATCTCCGCGCGCACCGCCGCGTCGCCGATCACCACGCCGGCGCCGGCGGCGGCCAGCTCCAGCAGGCGCTCGTCGACCAGCTGTTCCAGCACCTTGCGCTTGTTATCGGCGCTCTCGAAGCCGCGTGCGTCGAACTGCTCGCCCTGGGCCTCGCTCTGCTGGCGGCGGACCTGCTCGAAGCGCTCGCGGAACTGGTCGACCGTGATCTCGTCCTGCTGCCACAGCATCGACACCGGCCACCACGACGGTGCCGAGGCCCACCACGTCGGCGGCGCCTGGATCTTCGCCGCCTGGTTGGCGCTTCCGCCGGTGAAGTACTGTTCGACGCCGAAGAAGGCGAAGGGAACGATCAACAGGCCCAGGATCAGCGTGGCGATCCAGCCGTTGGTCTTGTCGCGGAGTTTCTGCAGCATGAGGCGTCTTGGCTGATTGCGTGAGCCGCGCAGTTTACCGCGCCGGGGGGCCAAAACGGGCAAAAGCGCGCTTCCCGGCGGCTGCCGTAGCACCGCCATGCAGGCCCGGTTGCCTCGATCCGGCGCATTTCGGCCGGGCCGCCCTGTTCACAGGTCGAAGGCGAGCAGGTCCAGCCCGGTCGCCGCGCGCACCACGCGGCGGTACAGCAGGTTGCCGTTGGCCGCGTTGGTCAGCGCCACCAGCGCGCGCCGGCGCGCGGCATCGCCCAGTGCGAAGGTCTTGAAGATGCCGCCGTTGCTGCCCGAGTGGTAGAACACCGGCCCGCGCGCGGTGTTTTCCAGGTTCCAGCCCAGGCCCTTGGCGGTCCAGCGGCCGGGCACGTCGATCTGCCGGCTGAGCATCGCGGCACGCGTCCCGGGCCGCAGCTCCCATGGCGCGGGGTCCGCATGCACCATCAGGGCCAGGAAACGCGCGTAATCCCGCGCGGTGCAGCGCAGGCTGGCCGCGGCGTTGGCGAGGATGTCGCTGGGCCAGTTCGCCACGCCCGGCGCCGCAGCGGACTGGACCCGGGGCAAGGCGCGTTCGGCATCGGCGTATCGCCACGCCGACAGCGGCTTGTTCCATTCCACCGCGACGGGCAGCGCCGCGTCGAATGCCGCGCGCAGCATCTGCGGCGGCATGCCATCGCGGCCATCGTCCGGTGCGCGGTGGCCGTATGCCGAACGCGCCGCCAGATCGGCATCCCAGGCATAGTGGCTGTCGCGCATGCCGGCCGGCGCGAACAGCAGCCGCGTCATCGTCTGGTCCAGGCTTTCGCCGGTGACCGCCTCCACCGCCAGCTGCAGCCAGACGAAAGCCTCTCCCGAGTAGTCGATGCGCGTGCCCGGCGCTACTGCGGGCTCCAGCTTCTCGTTCGCCGGATCCTTGCGCCAGTCGGGCAATCCGGTCGAATGGCGCAGCACGTCGCGCACGGTGATGCGTTCCAGCCACGGCGAGTCGCCGAGGTAGTCGGGGCGCGCATACGACACCAGCGGCGCATCCAGCGACAGTTCGCCGCGGTCGACCAGTTGCAGCACCGCGTAGGCGAACACCGGCTTGCTCAGCGATGCGGCTTCCCACAGTGTCGCGTCGCCGACCGGCGTGCCCCGCCCCGCATGCGCCACGCCGAAGCCGCGCGACCATGCGAGCCGACCATCCTCGACCACCGCGATGGCGATGCCGGGCACGCCCAGCGCCTGCATCTGGCGCGGCAGGTCGTGCAGAAATTCCGGTGCAGGAATCCAGTCCGCGTCTTCCGCGCAGCGCGGGGCTGCCGGCAGGCGTCCTGCCCCCACGGCAAACGCGGCAATCCCGGCCGACGCGGCCAGCCATCGGCGGCGATCCCGCGATACAGGCGCCATTCCATCCATGCCGCATTGGAACGCTTGCCGGGTCCGCCATCAAGGGGAATCGGCACCAAAAAAGGCGGGCCGAAGCCCGCCTTTCCGAAAGGGTTGCCGTAGCGACGCGACTTACGCCGTCTCGCCTTCCTCGACCGCCTTGATCGACAGGCGGATGCGGCCCTGCTTGTCCACTTCCAGCACCTTGACCTTGACCAGGTCGCCTTCCTTCAGCTTGTCGGAGACCTTCTCCACGCGCTCGCTGGAGATCTGCGAGACGTGGACCAGGCCGTCCTTGCCCGGCAGGATGGTCACGAACGCGCCGAAGTCCATGATCTTGGCGACCTTGCCCTCGTAGATGCGGCCCGGCTCGACGTCGCTGGTGATCTGCTCGATGCGCGCCTTCGCGGCCTGCGCGGCGGCGGCATTCACCGAGGCGATGACGATGGTGCCGTCGTCCTGGATGTCGATCTGGGTGCCGGTTTCCTTGGTGATGCCCTGGATCGTTGCGCCGCCCTTGCCGATCACCTCGCGGATCTTGTCCGGGTGGATCTTGATGGTCAGCAGGCGCGGGGCGTACTCGCTCAGCTCGGCGCGCGGCGCGGTCAGCGCGCTGCTCATCTCGCCGAGGATGTGCAGGCGTCCGGCGCGGGCCTGGGCCAGCGCGGTCTTCATGATCTCCTCGGTGATGCCGTCGATCTTGATGTCCATCTGCAGCGCGGACACGCCTTCGGCGGAGCCGGCCACCTTGAAGTCCATGTCGCCGAGGTGGTCCTCGTCGCCCAGGATGTCGCTCAGCACGACGTAGCGGTCGCCTTCCTTGACCAGGCCCATCGCGATGCCCGCGACCGGCGACTTGACCGGCACGCCGGCGTCCATCAGCGCCAGCGAGCTGCCGCACACCGAGGCCATCGACGAGGAGCCGTTCGATTCGGTGATTTCCGACACCACGCGGATGGTGTACGGGAATTCCTCGAGCGACGGCATCACCGCCAGCACGCCGCGCTTGGCAAGGCGGCCGTGGCCGATCTCGCGGCGCTTCGGCGCACCGAAGCGGCCGCACTCGCCCACCGAGAACGGCGGGAAGTTGTAATGGAACAGGAAGTTGTCCTTGTACTCGCCGGCAACGGCGTCGATGATCTGGCCATCGCGCGCGGTGCCCAGCGTGACGGCCACGATGGCCTGGGTCTCGCCGCGGGTGAACAGCGCCGAGCCATGGGTGCGCGGCAGGATGCCGGCCTTCACGCTGATCGGGCGCACGGTGTCCAGCGCGCGGCCGTCGATGCGGACCTTGGTGTCCAGCACCGAGTCGCGCATGGTGCGGTATTCCAGCTCGCCGAATTCCTTCGACAGTTCGGCCTTGTCCCAGCCTTCGGCCTCGGCGCGCCCGGCCAGCTGCTCGGCCACGTCCTTCTTCAGCGCGGCGATCGCGTCGCGGCGCTGCAACTTGTCGTGGATCTTGAACGCGTCGGCCAGCTGCGCGCCGATGGCTTCCTTCAGCGCGGAGATCAACGCTTCATTCTTCGCCGGGGCGACCCAGTCGCTGGGCTTGGTGCCGGCTTCGACGGTCAGCTCGTTGATCGCGTTGATCGCCTTCTGCATCTCGCGGTGGCCGAAGGTGACCGCACCCAGCATCACGTCCTCGGACAGCAGCGCAGCTTCGGATTCGACCATCAGCACGGCCTTGGCGGTGCCGGCGACGACCAGCTCCAGCTGCGAGTCCTTCAGCTCGCTGGCGGTCGGGTTGAGGATGTACTGGCCGTCCTTGTAGCCGACCTTGGCGGCGGCGATCGGGCCCTGGAACGGCGTGCCGGCCAACGCCAGCGCGGCCGAGGCACCGATCATCGCCGGGATGTCGCCGTCCACTTCCGGGTTCAGCGAGAGCACCTGGGCGATGATCTGCACTTCGTTCTTGTAGTCTTCCGGGAACAGCGGGCGGATCGGCCGGTCGATCAGGCGGCTGATCAGCGTTTCCTTCTCGGTCGGGCGGCCTTCGCGCTTGAAGAAACCGCCGGGAATGCGGCCGCCGGCGTAGAACTTCTCCACGTAGTCGACGGTCAGCGGGAAGAAATCCTGCCCTTCGCGCGCGCTCTTGGCGGCGACGGCGCTGACCAGCAGTACGGTGTCGTCCATGTTGACGATGACGGCGCCGCTGGCCTGGCGGGCGATCTCGCCCGTCTCGAGGGTGACGGTGTGCTTGCCGTACTGAAAGGTTTTGGTGATCTTTGCCACGTGGGTTCCTTTAGCTTGCTTGACGGTTGGACCGGCGCGGCCCCTGCCGCGTGCGGTTGTTGTTTCGATGTGCGGAAAAACGAACCGCGGCGCATCGCTGCGCCGCGGTGGGTAGGGGTATCAACGACGCAGGCCGAGTTTCTCGATCAGGGCCTTGTAGCGGTCGCCGTCCTTGCGCTTGAGGTAATCGAGCAGGCTGCGGCGGCGATTGACCAGCTGCAACAGGCCGCGACGGCTGTGGTGGTCCTTCTTGTGGGTCTTGAAGTGCTCGCTGAGCTGCTCGATGCGGGCGGTGATCAGGGCCACCTGGACTTCCGGCGAGCCGGTGTCGTTGGCGCCGCGTGCGTGGTCGGCGATGACTTTCTGGGTATCGATGGACATGGGTTCTCTCTGGCGATGCGCGGCCTGCAGGAACGCGGTTGTCCTCCGCGCGCACCGCCTGGCCCGCCGTCTGCTTGGGTTTCTGGAATCCCGCCGGAAGCGGGCCTCGCCCGGAATGGGCGGGCAATATTGTAGGGGCTGGGGCCTTTCGGAACAAGGTTTTACCGACGCTTCCCTCCCCTTGCCGCCGACGGAAGCGCGAAACAGCCCGGCCTAAGCCGGTCTCAGGGGGCGCGGTTGAACAGCCGCTGCGGCGCCAGCAGGTGGTCCGGCGCCAGTTGCCCCAGGCCCAGGGCCTGGCCGACGGTATCGAACACGGCCACGGTGCCGGCCGGGCCGGGCACATGGGACAGCCGCTGGCCCTGGCGGAAACGCGCGGCGGCGGATTCGGTCAGGTCGATCCGCGGCAGGCCGATCAGGCCCCCCTCCAGCGGCAGCAGGCAGGCGTCGAGGCTGCGCGGGTCGCGTTCGGCCAGTTCGGCCAGCGCCGACAGGGTCCACATGCGCGGCTCGCGGAACGGGTCGACCCACAGCCGGCGCAGTTCGGCCACGTGCGCACCGCAGCCCAGCGCCTCGCCCAGGTCGCGGACCAGGCTGCGCACGTAGGTGCCCGAGCCGCATTCCACGTGCAGGCGCAGCAGGGGTTCGCCGCCGTCGAGCAGGTCGGCGGCCGACAGCAGGTCGAAGCGGTGCACTTCGACCGGCCGCGCATCCACCTCCACCGCTTCGCCACGCCGGGCTTTTGCGTACAGCGGCTCGCCGCCGCGCTTGAGCGCCGAATAGATCGGCGGGCGCTGCTGGATGCGTCCGCTCAGCGTGCGCAGCGCCGCGTCGATGTCGGCGACGGTGTAGCGCCCGACCGGACGCTCGCGCAGCGGCTGGCCTTCGGCGTCGTCGGTATCGGTGACCACGCCCAGCCGGGCCACGGTGTCGTAGGCCTTGCGCGCGCCCAGCAGGTTGCCGGCGATCTTGGTCGCCTCGCCGAAGCACAGCGGCAGCAAGCCGGTGGCCAGCGGATCGAGGCTGCCGGTATGCCCGCCCTTTTCGGCACGGAACAGCCTGCGCGCCTGCTGCAGCGCCTGGCTGGAACTCAGGCCCTGCGGCTTGTCCAGCAACAGGATGCCGTCGAGCTTGCGGAACACGATCCTGGCCGGCTTGTCGGGCTTGTGCGTCATCGGCGCGATTGTAGGGCGGGAAACCTTGCCTGCAGGGCGCACTTCAGTGCGCTCCTGCGGGTCATTCGCCCGAGGACAGGTCGCGCAGCAGGTTGTCGATGCGCTCGCCGCGATCCACCGAATCGTCGTAGTGGAAATGCAGCTCGGGCACGTGGCGCAGCTTCACCGCCCGCGCCAGTTGCATGCGGATTTCCTTCGCCAGCTCCTTCAGGCCGGCCACCGCCTCGGCCGATTTCTCCGGCATCAGCGCGGTGACGAACACCTTGGCGTGGGCCAGGTCGCGGGTGACCTCGACGTCGGACACGCTGACCGACGGCAGGCGGTGCTCGCGCACCGCATCGTGCACCAGCGCGCCCAGCTCGCGGCGGAGCTGGGCGGAAACGCGGTCGGTGCGATGGAAGGACTTGGTCGGCATGGTTACAGCGTGCGCTGCACCTCGATGCGCTCGAAGCATTCGATCTGGTCGCCGGGCTTGACGTCGTCGTAGGCCTTCACGCCGATGCCGCACTCGGTGCCGCTGCGCACTTCGTCGACGTTCTCCTTGAAGCGGCGCAGCGATTCCAGCTCGCCTTCGAAGATCACCGTGGAGTCGCGCAGCACGCGGATCGGCTTGTTCTTCTTGACCACGCCTTCCACGACCATGCAGCCGGCGACCGCGCCGAATTTGGAGCTGCGGAACACGTCGCGGACCTCGGCGATGCCGATGATCTCCTCGCGGATCTCCACGCCCAGCAGGCCGGAAGCCACCTGCTTCACCTGGTCGATCACATCGTAGATGATCGAGAAGTAACGCAAGTCGACGCCGTTGGCCTCGATGATGCGGCGCGCCGAGGCGTCGGCACGGACGTTGAAGCCGATCACCGTGGCCTTCGACGTGACCGCCGAATTGGCGTCGGATTCGGTGATGCCGCCGACGCCGGAACCGATGATGTTGATGCGGATCGATTCGTTGGACAGCGCGGTCAGCGAATGGCGCAGCGCTTCCACCGAACCCTGCACGTCGGCCTTGACGATCAGATTCAGGCTGAGCTGGCCTTCGCCCTTGCCCAGCTGGGCCATGATGTCTTCCATACGGCTGCCGGCCGACTGCACGAGGCGCGATTCGCGGCGCTTGGCATCGCGCTGCTGGGCCACGTCCTTGGCCAAGCGCTCGTCGGCGACGACCACGAAATCGTCGCCCGCATCGGGCACGCCGGACAGGCCGAGCACCTGCACCGGGATCGACGGGCCGGCGGATTCGGGCTGCTTGCCGGTTTCGTCGAACAGCGCGCGCACGCGGCCGTACTGGACGCCGCAGACCAGGTAGTCGCCCTTCTTCAGCGAACCCTGCTGCACCAGCACCGTCGCCACCGGGCCGCGGCCCTTGTCCAGCGAGGATTCGATCACCACGCCGCTGGCGCGACCATCCGGCACGGCGCGCAGTTCCAGCACTTCGGCCTGCAGCGAGATCGCGTCGAGCAGGGTGTCGATGCCCTGGCCGGTCTTGGCCGAAAGCTCGACGAACTGGGTGTCGCCGCCGAATTCCTCGGCGACCACGTCCTGGGCCAGCAGTTCGTTCTTGACCCGCAGCGGGTCGGCGTCGGACTTGTCGATCTTGTTGACCGCGACGATCAGCGGCACGCCGGCGGCCTTGGCCTGCTGCACCGACTCGATGGTCTGCGGCATCACGCCGTCGTCGGCCGCGACCACCAGCACCACCACGTCGGTGAGCTTGGCGCCGCGCGCGCGCATCGCGCTGAACGCGGCGTGGCCGGGCGTGTCGAGGAAGCTGATGACGCCCTTTGGCGTTTCCACGTGGTAGGCGCCGATGTGCTGGGTGATGCCGCCCGCTTCGCCGGTGGCGACCTTGGTGCGGCGGATGTAATCCAGCAGCGAGGTCTTGCCGTGGTCGACGTGGCCCATGATGGTGACCACCGGCGGACGCGGCTGCTTGTCGCCCTGCGCCTCTTCGACGTGGGCCAGCAGTTCGGTCTCGGCGTCGTTGCTTTCGGCGGCGACCGCCTTGTGGCCCAGTTCCTCGGTGACCAGCACCGCGGTGTCGTGGTCGATGGTCTGGGTGATGGTGGCCATCACGCCCATCTTGAACAGCGCCTTGACCACGTCGCCGCCCTTCAGCGCGAGCTTTTGCGCCAGGTCGGCCACGGTGATCGCGTCGCCGATGGCGACTTCGCGCACCACGGGGGCGGTCGGACGCTCGAAGCCGTGCGCGCCGCCACCGCTGCGCGACTGCTCCATGGTGCGCCGGGCGGGCTTGGGCTTGTTGCGCGCGGCACCGCGGCGGGCGCGGTCGGCGGCGGACAGGTGCAACTGGCCGGCGAAGCGACTGGCGCTGTCGTCGTCCTCGACGCCCGCCACCATCGCGTGCGAGCCGCGGGTCTTGTGCTTGGCGCTGCCGCGATCGTCGGTGCGCGGGGCGGCTTCCTTGCGCGCCGAAGTCGGCGTGCGCGGCACGTGGTGCCCGCTGGTCTTGGGACCGCGGGCAGCGCCGCCACCCTCCTCGGCTTCGGTCGCGGCTTCGGCTTCCTCGCGCAGGCGCTGGGCCTCGGCTTCGGCGCGCGCGGCCTCTTCCTGGCGCTGGCGCTCGCGCTCCTCGGCGCGGCGCTTGTCGGCCTCGGCCAGCTCCTGCTGCTCCTGCCGGTTGCGCTGCTGGGATTCCTCCAGCTTGCGCAGGATCTCGGCGCGCTCGGGATCGGGCTCGTTGGCCGAAGTGGTCGGCGCGGGCGCCTCGCTGGGCTTCACGTAGACGCGCTTCTGCCGCACCTCGACGTTGACCGTGGAGGCGGTGCGGCCGCTCTTGACCGTCACTTCCTGCACCTTGCGGCGGGCCAGGGTGATCTTCTTCGGCGCGGCGTCCTCGGCGCCCGCGTCGGCCTTGCCGTGCGAACGCTTGAGGAAGCCCAGCAGCTTCACTTTTTCCATGCTGGTCACGACCTGGTCGGGGCCGCTGAAATTCATGCCGGCCTCGGCCAGCTGTTCCAGCAGTTTTTCGACCGGCGTGTTGACCAGTTCGGCGAGCTTGCGGATGGTGGTTTGTTGCGACATTCGGTTTCCGGTTCCGGGTTTTGCGCCCCCACGGCGCGGACCGGGGAAACGCGGATTCTAAGCCCTGGACAGCACAGGGCCGCTCATGGCTGCTGGATCACGACTCGCGCTCCAGCCGGGCGATCTCCTCGGCGCGCGCGGCCAGGATCAGCGCGGCGGCGCGAGCTTCGTCCAGGCCCTCGATGCCGAATTCGACCACCTCGTCGGCGGCCAGGTCGGACAGTTCCTCGCTGGTGTGCACCCCGTGCGATGCCAGCGCGTAGGCGGTATCGGCGTCCATCCCCTCCAGCGCCAGCAGGTCCTCGGACGGCTGGTGGGCTTCCTCGCCCTCCTCCTCGGCCAGCGCGTCGTTGAGCAGCGCGTCGCGGGCGCGCGAGCGGAGTTCCTCGACGATGTCCTCGTCGAAGCCTTCCACCGCCAGCAGCTCGCCGACCGGCACGTAGGCGATTTCCTCGACCGTGCTGAAGCCTTCGGCGACCAGGATGCCGGCGATTTCCTCGTCCACTTCCAGCTTGTCCATGAACAGCTGGCGCGCGACGGCCTGCTCGGCCTCGGACTTCGCCGCGACCTGGTCCTGGGTCATCACGTTGAGCTGCCAGCCGGTCAGGCGGCTGGCCAGGCGCACGTTCTGCCCGCCCTTGCCGATGGCCTTGGCCAGCAGTTCCTCGGCGACCGCCAGGTCCATCGAGTGTTTTTCCTCGTCGACGATGATCGACTGCACCTCGGCCGGCGCCATCGCGTTGATGACGAAGTTGGCCGGGTTGTCGTTCCACAGCACGATGTCCACGCGCTCGCCGTTGAGTTCGTTGGACACCGCCTGCACGCGCGAGCCGCGCATGCCGATGCAGGCGCCGATCGGGTCGGTGCGGTTGTCGTGGGCCAGCACCGCGATCTTGGCGCGGTCGCCGGGGTCGCGCGCGCAGGCCTTGATCTCGACCAGGCCCTGGCCCACTTCCGGCACTTCCAGCTTGAACAGCTCGATCATGAACTCGGGCGCGGCGCGGCTGATGAACAGCTGCGGGCCGCGCGGCTCGCTGCGCACGTCGAACAGGTAGCCGCGCACGCGGTCGCCGGCGCGCAGCACGTCGCGCGGGATGCCCTTGTCCTTGGCGATGAAGCCCTCGGCGTTGCCGCCCAGGTCGACGTAGATGTTGCCGCGCTCGGCGCGCTTGACCACGCCGGTGACCAGCTCGCCGACGCGGTCCTTCCACGCGTCCACGACCTGCTGGCGCTCGGCCTCGCGCACCCGCTGCACGATCACCTGCTTGGCGGCCTGCGCGGCGATGCGACCGAAGTCCGGGTTCTCGATCTGTTCTTCGATGTAGTCGCCGACTTCGACGCCGTCGGCCTCGTCCACCGCGTCCATCAGGCGGATCTGCCAGTCGGGCGATTCCATCACCACGTCGTCCGCCACCACTTCCCAGCGGCGGAAGGTTTCGTAGGTGCCGTCCTTCTGGTCGATGCTGACCCGGGTCAGCACTTCCTGTTCCGGATAGCGCTTCTTCGCCGCCGAGGCCAGCGCGGCCTCGATCGCCTCGAAGATCACCTCGCGCGGCACGCCCTTCTCGTTGGCCACCGCATCGACGACGAGCAACAGTTCCTTACTCATTCAATTCACTCCGCACGCGGCCGCCTGGCCGCAGTTCGCTTTGGGGTTTTTTCGGTCTTGCCCGCCGGCTTCCTGCCGGTGGACGGTTTCTTCTTCGGCTGCGGCGCGATGCCCAGCGCGACCCAGTCCGGCACCAGCCGGGCCTTGTCGATGTTGTCGTGGCTCACCTCGAGGTCGACGCCGTCCGCATCGAACAGGATGCGGCCACCGTCCACCGAGACGATGCGCCCGGTCAGGCGGCGACGGCCGTCCTGCGGCACCTTCAGCACCGCCTTGACTTCCTCGCCGATGAAACGGGCGAACTGCTCGGGCTTGAACAGCGGGCGCTCCAGCCCCGGCGACGACACTTCCAGCGTGTAGTTGCCGCTGATCGGGTCTTCCACGTCGAGCTGCGCCGACACCTCGCGGCTCACCGCCTCGCAGTCGTCGATGTCGACCGCGCGTGCCGCGCGTTCGGCTTCGGTCACGTCGATGTACACGCGCAGCGTGGCGCTGCCGGGCGCGGCAAGGTATTCCACGCCCAGCAGTTCCAGCCCGAGGGCCTGCACCGTCGGGGCCAGCAGGTTGGCGATTTGGCTAGCCTTCTCGCTCACGCAGCGACCTGATCCGTCCTGAAATCCGAAATCCGAAAACGACAAAGGGCCCGATGGGCCCCTTGTCCGATGACGCTGGATGCGAAAGCGCGTGAAGCCACGCCTTCGCGAGCCCGAGCCCCGGCCAGTAAAAAAGCCTCTGGAGAGGCCCGGCTTTACTGCGCCGAAAACTTGGTAGCGGGGGCAGGATTTGAACCTGCGACCTTCGGGTTATGAGCCCGACGAGCTGCCAGACTGCTCCACCCCGCAGCAGAGGCGGGATTATGCGGGGCCATGCACCGCTTTGCAAGATCGCGGGCGTCCGCTACATGAACGGCCGCCCCCGCATGGCACACTGGACGCATGCAACTGGTCCTGGCTTCCACCTCCCGCTACCGGCGCGAACTGCTGGAACGGCTGCGCCTGCCTTTCGAAACCGCCCGGCCGGAAACCGACGAAACGCCGCGCGCCGGCGAAGCGCCCGCGACGCTGGCGCAGCGCCTGGCCGCGGAGAAAGCGGGCGCGGTCGCCGCACGGCACCCCGCGGCCTGGGTGATCGGCTCGGACCAGTGCGCGGAACTGCAGGGCCGGCCGCTGGGCAAGCCCGGCAGCCGCGAAGCGGCCGTCGCCCAGTTGCGCGGCATGTCCGGGCAGGGCGTGCGCTTCCATACCGCCGTGTGCCTGCGCCGCGGCGATGCCTGCCTGCAGGCGGCGGACCTGACCACCGTGCATTTCCGCGCGCTGTCCGCCACCGAAATCGAACGCTACGTCGATGTGGAACAGCCGCTGGACTGCGCCGGCAGCTTCAAGAGCGAAGGCCTGGGCATCGCGCTGTTCGAGGCCATCGAAAGCCGCGACCCGACCGCGTTGGTCGGGCTGCCGCTGATCGCGCTGTGCGGCCTGCTGCGGCAGGCAGGGTTCGAGTTGCCCTGAATCATTCGCCGATGTGCAGTGGCTGCTCGGACCAGTCCTCGACGCTGCCGTCGCGGCCGTGCAGGCGCAGACCCAACCAATGCTTGCCGGGCGACAGCGCCGCTGCCTCCACCCTAGCCTCAAAGCCGACCGCCGGATGGTTCGGGTCGCTGGAGATTTTCCAGTAGGCCGCCACCCCGGGAGTGGGCACGCCATAGCGCGCGGCCGCCACCGGGCGTCCGTCGAGCAGTATCTCGACGCGATCCAGGCCCACGCCGTCCTTGAACGCCCAACCCTTCACTTCGAACGCACCATCGACGCGCGCGGCCCGCACGGGCGTGTCGACCCACGCCAGCGCCGGCGGCACGCACGCGCCGGAAGCTTTCTCCACCGGCAACGCGAACAGCAGGAAACGCTGGCCGCCATGATCGACGTTGACCACGCGCGGCGTTGGCAGCACACCCACGCTCTCGCACAGGGAGTGGTAACGCATCAGCAAGTCGCGGAACTTCACGTCGGTCGAACTGGCCACCAGCAGGGTCGGCGCATTTCGACTGCCATCGCTCTGCAGCCCCCATAGTTGCAATTGCGGCGCGCGACCATGCTTGCGGTTGAGCGGATGATCGAGCACGGCGATGTCCGGGTCGCCGAGCGCGAAGCCCAGTTCCGCACCGATCTTGAAATTGCCGGCCAGCAGGCGCGTGCCGGGCGGCATCTTCGACTGCTCTTCGCGCACCACGGCGGCCAGTTCGCCCCATCCGGCGAAATTGCGCGGATAAGACTTGCTGCCCGCCCAACCGGCCCGCCACGCCGGCACCGAGACGGCCACGTAGTAGCCCAGCATCAGCAACAGGCCCAGCCCGGCCAGTCCCCACAGCAGGCGTCGCCACACGGCGGACCACGAACACAGCAATGCCGGCACGCCGAGCAGCAGCGGCAGGTAACCGGGCAGCGGCCAATGAAAGCTGACCCGCTCGACATCGGCGAAAAAGCCCAGCAGGAAAAAACCGATAGTGGACACGCCGCCCAGCAGGCCGAAATACCGCCACTGCGGCAGCATGTCCCCACCGCCGCGCAGCGAACGCCCGAACACCTGCGCCAGCGCATAGAACAACAGCGGCGTGACCAGCACGGCCTGAATCAGCAGGAAGGCGAAGCCGTCGATCTGGAATGCCCAGGGATGCCGATCGACCAACTGGAAGCGCAGGCCCGCGTCGGCGTTTTGCAGGTTCCAGGCGATCAGCGGCACCCAGGCGGCGGCGCCCGCGGCCAGCGCGATCCACACGCGCGGGTCGCGCAGCATGCGCCGACCTTCCGGCAACAGCAGCAGGGCGATGCAACCGACGCCGATCACCCCGGCAAAGCGGTAATGGCTCAGCGCGCCGATCATCAGGCCCAACGCCAGTTCCGCGGCCGAAGTCGCATCCACCTCGTGCAGCAGGCGCGCGCCGGCATCGAGGCACAGCACGGTGGCGAACAGCATCGGCACGTCGGGCAGCGCCAGGATTCCCAGCGTGCCGGACAATGGCATCAGCACGGCCAGGCTGCCGGCGCGCCAGCCGGCGGCTTCGCCGAACCAGCGCGCACCGACGTGCGCCACCAGCCACGGCAACAGCGCGGCCAGCAGCAAAAACGGTGCGCGCAACGCCAGCAGGTGGTCGCCGCCCAGCAGCGTGCCGAGGCGGGTCATCCATGCGGTCAGTCCCGGCAGATCGGAATACGCTGCGGCCAGGTGCCGGCCTTCCTGCCAGTAGAAGGCTTCGTCGACGAACAGCGGCAGCCGTGCGGCGGCCAGCACCTTCGCCACGGTTGCCAGCGCCCATAGCCACACGAAGATGCGCTGCGCATCTTGCGCGGATTGCGCATCGCTGCGCATTGCCTGGCCGTTCATTGCCGTTAGACTGCCCTGGAGCCCCGGGGATGAACACGATGGCCGTCGCCAACGCGCCGCACATGCTAACCGATACCCTGCAATCCGCCTTGAATGCCGCGCTGCGGCAGGTCAATTCGCTGGTGCTTGGCAAGCCGCAGGAAGTAAGGATGGCGTTCGTCGCCCTGCTCGCCGATGGCCACCTGCTGGTCGAAGACCTGCCCGGCCTGGGCAAGACCACCCTCGCCCACGCGCTGGCAGCGAGCCTGGGCCTGGGCTTCCAGCGCGTGCAGTTCACTTCCGACCTGCTGCCGGCCGATGTGCTGGGGGTGTCGGTGTACGACGCGCCGACCCGGCAGTTCCAGTTCCATCCCGGCCCGGTATTCGCGAACGTATTGCTTGCCGACGAAATCAACCGCGCGCCACCACGCACGCAGAGCGCGCTGCTGGAAGCGATGGCCGAACACCAGGTCACCGTGGACGGCAGCACCCGCGCACTGCCACGGCCGTTCTTCGTCATCGCCACGCAGAACCCCGCCGACCTGTCCGGCACCTATCCGCTGCCGGATTCGCAGCTCGACCGCTTCCTGCTGCGCATCGCCCTGGGCTACCCGAACGCCGAATCCGAGCGCG
>JBDHQQ010000166.1:0-5215 GCA_039807145.1 Pseudoxanthomonas sp.
CAGGGCGGCGGCACCGGCATTGCCGAAGGCCTTGCCGCTGATGGCGATGGGCGTGGTGCCGTAGCGCCAGCTGAAATACGGGTAGAGGTTGGCGCCGGTGCCCCAGATGGACGAGGAGAAGCCGGCCGGCAAGCCCCCCTGGAGCTGGGCGGTGGTGCGCCCGGTGATCCCGTTCACCAGGCCACCGGCTGCGGCCAGCGACTGGCCGCTGGTCTGGGTGTTCCAGTAGGCGTTGCTGATGGCGCCATTGGTGCCGTTGTTGTAGCCGACGAACCCGCCTGTCTGGGTGCCGCCCGCGACGTAGCCGGTGGAGTAGCTGTTGCTGATGGTGCCGTTGATGAAATTGACCCCGGCGAAGCCGCCGATGTTGCTCGCAGAGCCCTGGCCGATCACCGCGCCGGTGGCGTAGGAGTCGGTGATGCTGCCTTCGTTGTGGCCGACGAAGCCGCCGACCGGCCCCGACGACGCCCGCACCGTGCCGGTGGCGTAGGACTGGCTGATGGAACCGCCATCGCCGCTGTAGCCGTTGGCGCCCACCAGGCCACCGACATAGCCGAGGTTGGCGGTCGTGTTGGTGCCGGTGACGTTGCCGGTGGCATGGGAGCGGGTGATGCTGCCGCCGTTGACGTTGAAGCCGACCAGGCCACCGACCTGGTAGCCGGCCCCGGTGACATTGCCGGTGGCGGAGGCATCGGCGATGGCGCCGCTGTCGTTGGTGCCCACCAGCCCGCCGGTGTTGGCTTCGCTGGTGCTGGTGCCGCTGACCGTGGTGCTGGCCGACGCGTTGCCGAGGGTGCCGCCCTGCATGTAGCCGACCAGGGCACCGACGTTGTCTCTGCCGGTGACGTTGCCGCCCACCAGCCTGACGTTGGCCAGGGTCGCGCCGGAGGTGTAGCCGAACAGGCCGACATAGTCGGTGGCCGCGCGGTTGATGACCAGGCCGCTGATGCTGTGGCCCTGTCCGTTGAAGCTGCCGGTGAACTGCTGTGCGTTGCTGCCGACCGGGCGGAAGCCCGACGCGCCCCACACCTCGCCGTAGTAGCCGCCACTGGCGGCCATGGCGCTGACCAGGCTCAGGTCGGTGCCCAGCCGGTAATTGGCATTAAGGTCCAGCCCCATCAGTTGCAGGGCGTGGGGGGTGAAGATGGTCGTGGAGTATTCGTTGCGCAGCATCGGCCGGGTATCGCCTTCGAACATCACCCACATGTTGGTGAAGTCGAAGCCGGTGTAGGTCGACTGGTTGCGCACTCCGCTGGACAGCCCGGTGCCGCCGCCCAGCGAGCTGGACTGGCCGGTGCTGTTGATGTCCCAGTAGCTGTTGTTGACGATGATGGTCGGCAGGAAGCCGCCGCCGATCAGGCCGCCGGTGGTGGTGTAGCCGGTGACCTTGCCGCTGGCGTAGGTGTTGGTCAGCGTCGCGCTGGAGATCACCTCGCCCAGCAGCCCGCCCGCAAACGCGCTGGTGTTGCTGACCGTGGCGGTGACCGAGCCGGTGGCATAGGAGTCGGCCATGGCAATGCTCTGCACGCTGCCCGCCAGCCCACCCACCACGGTCAGGCCGGTCACGTCGGCGGCAGAGGACGAGTAGCGGATGATGCCGTTGTTGACCGTGCCGGCCAGGCCGCCGACGAAGGCCCCGGAGCCGGACACGCTGCCGGTCATGTGAACGTTGCTGAGGGTGCCGCCGAGGGCGGCGGCGATGCCGCCGACGTTCATCTGGCCGGTGATGCGGGCATTGGACAGGGTCAGGTCACGGACGTTGCCGCTCACGGTGCGGAACAGCCCGACGTCGTTCTCCAGCCCGCGGTTGATGGTCAGCTTGTCGATGCTGTGGCCAAGGCCGGCGAAGTTGGTGCTCGCCCCGTCCAGCGGGTTGAAGCCGGCACCGCCGTTCCAGCTGGCGGTGGCGCTGGCGTCGATGTCGTTGCCCAGGGCGTAGAAGCCGGTGCTGGTGATGTTCTGCAACGCACCGATGTCATGGATCAGGACGTAGCCGGTGCCCGCCAGGCTGAGGCTGGCATTGCTGCCGGACAGGGTCACGCGGGCGCCCTTGTTCAGGCTGTAGCTGCCGCTGTAGGACAGCGACAGCCCGGCGTTGTTGCCGGTGGCGGTGATGTCCTTGTTGATGATGATGCTGCCGGCGGCGTTGAGCGCCAGCACGGTGTTGGCGCTCCAGCTGATGGGCGCGTCCACGGTGATGTTGCCGGCCTGGCTGCCGCCGACGCCGGTGGTCACCGTCACCCCGGTGCTGGCCAGGGCGTTGCTGAGGGTGGTGACATTGAGCACGCTGTCGTTGGCGTTGCCGTTGAAACCGCCCATGCCGGAGCTTGTGCCGTTGGAAATGGTCACGTTGTACGGGTCGATCAGCCACTCGCCGGTCTTGCCGTTGGGCGCCAGGGTGGTGATCCTGACGTCGTCGGCGATCTTCACGTGGGCGCCGCTGGTCTCGATGAAGCCGCCATCACCGCCGTCCGGGGCACTGGCATCGAGGGTGCCGGCGACGTTCACCACGCCGCCGTCGAAGTCGCCCATCAGCAGGATCCTGCCGTCCTTCTCGCCCACCGTGCGGGCTTCGATCACCCCGGTATTGTTGACCACGGTCTTGAGCAGGGCATCGCCGGCGTGGGCGGTGAGCAGCACCTGGCCGCCATCGGCCTTGATCAACTGGTGGTTCTCCACCAGGGCATCGACCATGGCCTCATCGACCCGCAGGTTGAGCAGGCCGTTGCCGGCGAAGTCCAGGGTCATGGCATCGCCGGCGGCCAGCGCCACGCTGCCCTGGTTGGCGACGATCACGCCGTGGTTGCTGACCCTGCCGCCGAGCAGGGCAATGGCGCCGCCTGCGCGGGTGTTGAGCGAGCCGTGGTTGATCACCGCCGCATTGCGGCCGTCGCCCTTGAAGCGGTAGTTGCCGGCGGCGAAGTCGGCGTCGCTGATGCCCAGGGTGGAGGCGACCAGGCCGCCGACGTTCACCTGGGCGCTGGCGCCGAACAGTACGCCGTTGGGATTGACCAGGAAGACCCGGCCATTGGCGTCCAGCTGGCCCATGATCAGGGAGCCGTCGACGCCGAGTACGCGGTTGAGCGCGATCGCGTTCGCGCCGGGCTGGTTGAAGGTGACCTTCTGCCCGGCACCGATGTTGAAGCTCTGCCAGTTGATCGCCAGTTTGTCGCTGGCCTGGTTGATGACCAGCTGGTTGCCGCCGGGCGCGCCGATCTGGCCGCTGCCGGACACGATGTTGCCGCCGGTCGGCAGCGATTGCGCCATCAGCCCCTGGCTGCTGATGGACACCAGCAGGCCCAGCGCCAGTGGCGTCAGCCGCGGGCCGGCCGGCAGGCGGCGCGTGGCGCCGCTCGTCGCGCCGGGAGAGGCACCCAGTTCGGAGGCCACCTGGACCTGGCCCAGGGCGCGGTTGAACACGAGACGGTAGATGCGATTCATGGCCGGTGTCCTTAGAAAGTGGTGCTGATGCGTGCCCAGTACTGGGTGCTGTGTCCATCGGCGGCGCGGTAGCTGCCCGTAGGCCGGGCGCCGCTCACTTCCAGCCGCAGTTCCGGCTTCCAGGGCAGCCGCAGGCCGATCGCGACACCGGCGCCTTCCAGCGTCGTGGGCTGGAAGCCGATGCGGCGGTTGTCGGCTGCCGGGGAGGTGCGGCCCCAGTCGTAGAACAGGTTCAGTTCGACCAGGTCGCCCCAGCGACGGCCATTGAACGGCGAGGGCGTGTCGGCAAAGCCCGGCGCGCTGACCTGGTACTCGAAGGTCGCCTGCACGCCACGGTCACCCAGTGCCGTGGACAGCGGATAGGCGCGCACGCTGGTCGGTCCGCCGACGCTGAACTGCTCCACCGGGGTCAGCGCATCATCGCTGAACTGGGCATTGCCGCGCAGCAGCAGGCGCTGGTTGCCGGGCAGGGCCTGCAGCCGCGCCAGCGCCAGCCGGCTCACCCAGAAGTAGGAGTCGTGCGCGGCATACAGCCAGTTGAAGGCCGGGGAACCATCCTTGACGGATTTGCGCACCGACAGCTGCGCCAGGTTCATGCCACGCCAGCGGCGGTCGGTGTGGCGCAGGCTCACTCCGGCCTCGACCACGTCGAAGGTGTGGCGCGAGAGTTCGATGTCCAGGCCCTCGAGCCTGGATTCCTCATGGACCCAGCGCGCCGACGCCTGGACCTGCAGGTCCGGGCGCTGGATGAACTTCCAGTCGCTGCCCGCGTAGAAGAGCGTGGTCGGGCCCTTGATGCCGATGGCGGCGAACGGCCCGGAGTTGAGCTCGATCTCGCTGCGGCTGGCGCCGGCAATGGCGCTCAGCCCATCGACCGTTGCCAGCGGGGCGCTCAGGGACAGCGCCGCCTGCCAGCTGTTGGCCGGGTCCAGCCCGTAGCCGACGCTTGCGGCGAGCACGTCGCCCAGGCCCAGTGCATTGAACGCGCTCACGCCCAGCTCGGCGCGGTACTGGCCGGTGCTGTCGGTGCCGTGGTTGCTCAGGCCGGCGGTGATTTCATAGGGGCGTTCACTGTCGCGGGCGACCAGGATGATGTCGGTCTCGCCTTCGTTCTGGCCCGGCTGCAGCACCGAGGTGACCGACACCCCGGGCAGGTCGCGTGCGTAGAGAAGGGCGCGCTCCAGCTCCGCCTGGCGCAGCGGGCGGCCGATCAGGCCCAGGCTGCTGGCGCTGAGCTGGTCGTCGCGATAGCGCCGGCTGCCCTGTACCAGCACCCGCCCGACCCGGCCTTCCATCACCTTCAGCGTCAGTGTCTGGCTGTCATCGATCTGCTGCGGCGGCACGTAGGCCACCGAAACCAGGAAGCCGGCCTCACGGTAGGCCTGGGTGATGCGCGCGGTGATCTGTTTGATCTGCTCGAAGGTCAGTGCTGCCGGCAGCGTGGGGCTGATGTCGCGCAGGGCCTGGTTGGCGACCGCATCGATCGTCGCGCGGCTGATGCCGCTGTCCGGGTGTTCGCCGACGCCTTCGACCGCGATGCGGGCGATATGCACGGTGGCGGCCGTCGTGGTGGGCGCGGCATCCTGCGCCCATGCGCAGGGGCTGAGGACGCACGCCAGCGCGGCGGCCAGTACGGCGCAACGCAGTGGGTGGATACGGGGGACGCGAATCGGGGTGTTGCTGCCATTGAGAGGCATCAGCGTGGTATCCGTCAGTGGTTTTGAGAGCGCTTGCCTGGGAACGCGACCGGCTTACTTTCTAACCGGGAAAAGTG
>JBDHQQ010000167.1:0-5121 GCA_039807145.1 Pseudoxanthomonas sp.
TTCCCGAAGACCTCGCCACGCTGCAGGCGGCGGCGAAGACCGGCAAGCCGGTGGTGACCGTATTCCTTTCCGGGCGTCCGCTGTACGCCAACGATCTGCTGAACCTGTCCAGCGCCTTCGTTGCGGCCTGGCTGCCGGGCAGCGAAGGCAAGGGCATTGCGGACGTGCTGGTCGCAGGCGTCGACGGCAAGCCGGCGCACGACTTCCGCGGCCGCCTGACTTTCCCGTGGCCGGGGCAAGCCTGCCCGGCGGCGGGCAAACCGGCGCTGTTCGAACCCGGCTACGGCCTCGGCTATGCGAACGCGCACGGCGTCGGGCCTTTGCCTCTGGACGAAGTGCAGGCTTGCGGCGAATCGACCACGCTGGCGATCTTCAACCTGTCCGACATGGCGCCGTTCGCGTTGCAACTGTCTGCGGATGGACAGGACCGCCCCGTCGGAGGAGACCTAAACCAGACCATTGAATGGCCCGAGACCAGGCCTGCTCTGCGCATCGGCACGGCGCAGGTCAACACCCAGCAGGACGCGAAAGAAGTCACCTGGCTGCGGACCGCGCGACTGTTCGCGCGCAACACGGTCGCGAGCAACAACCTGACCGCGATGGCCGCATCCGGAGCCACGCTGCAGTTCGACGTGGTGGTGAAAAACGCGGCGAAAACCACGGTTGCGCTGGGAATGGGCTGCGGCAAGGATTGCAGCGGTGCGATCGACCTGGGCCCCGCATTGGCAAGCTTCAGTCCCGGCGAGCGGCACACGGTCAAGGTGCCGTTGGCCTGCTTTGCGGCGAGGGGCGCCAACCTGTCTTCCGTGGACGTTCCATTCTCGGTCGAGGCCGACGCGCCGTTCTCCGCTGCGTTCACCCGGATCCAGATCGTGTCGGGTACCTCAGGAGAGGCGGATGTGTTCAAATGCCCCGCGCAACCATGAGCCCGGCGGAGCGATGCGTGCACCGCCTGCCGGCGCAAAGACAGGCAACACCAACCCAGGAGAGGGGTAGGGCATGAGCAAGCAGCAGACCCGCTGGTCGCAGTTCGGGGTCCTGATCACGGTGTTTTTCTTCTGGGGCTTCGTCGCCGCCAGCAACGACATCCTGATTCCGGTATTCAAGGAAGCGTTTAACCTCAGCCAGGGAGAAAGCCAGCTGGTTTCGCTGGCGTTCTACATCGCCTACACCGTCGGTTCGCTGATCTACTTCTTCATCTCCAAGGCCATCCGGATCGATGTGCTCAACCGCATCGGCTACAAGAACGGCATCTGCCTGGGCCTGGTGATTTCCGCGCTGGGTACGCTGCTGTTCTATCCGGCGGCGAACATCGGTTCGTTCCCGCTGATGCTGTCGGGCCTGTTCACCGTCGCGCTGGGCTTCTCGCTGCAGCAGATCGCGGCCAATCCGCTGGCCATCGTGATGGGCGACCCCAGCACCGGCGCGCAGCGGCTGACCATGGCCGGCGGCGTCAACAATTTCGGTACCACCATCGGGCCGCTGATCGTCAGCATCGCGATCTTCGGCAGCGTCGCCGCGGGCGGCACCGAAGCCAGCATCGAAAGCGTGAAGACGCCGTACCTGGTGCTGGGCGCGGTGTTCATCCTGGTCGCGGTATTCCTGTATTTCTCTTCGGTACCCAACCACATCGACCTGGAACATCTGGCCGCGGAGGAAGCGGGCGAGAGCGGGGGCAAGCTGATCCACGCCGATTCGGCGTTCGCGGCGTTCCGCTACCCGCAGCTGGTACTGGGCATGGTGGCCATCTTCCTGTACGTCGGCGTCGAGGTGTCGACGGCCGCGAACATGCCCGCCTACCTGGAGAAGGACCTGGGCATGGAGACCGCGCACATCGCGCCTTACATTTCCCTGTACTGGGCCAGCCTGATGATCGGGCGCTGGTCCGGTGCGGCGGGCGCGTTCGAAGTGGGCGCTTCGGTGAAGAAGTTGCTGACCTTCCTGTTGCCGTTCATCGCCTTCGGGGTGTTCCTTGGCGTCAACGCCATCGCCCAGCACGACATCAAGCCGTTCCTGGTCTACGCGCCGCTGATCCTGGTGATGATCGCGGCGGCGCTGCTGAGCCGCGGCAATCCGGCGCGCATGCTGTTCAATTTCGCGGCCTGCGGGATTGCGACCCTGATCATCGGCATGGCTACTTCGGGCATGGTCAGCGTGTTCGCGTTCACCGCGGCCGGCCTGTTCTGCAGCGTGATGTGGCCGTGCATCTTCACCCTCGCCATCGCCGGCCTGGGTAAGAACACCAACGAAGGCTCCAGCTTCCTGATCATGATGATCATGGGCGGCGGCATCATCAGCTGGTTGCAGGGAACGGTGGCCGATGCGGTGGGCATCCATGCCAGCTACTGGGTCGGCGTGGCCTGCTTCGCCTACCTGGCGTTCTACGCCATCGCCGCCACGCGCACGCTGCGCCGGCAGGGCATCGACCTGGACAAGCTGGCGGCCAGCGGCGGCGGCCATTGAGCCAGACCCTGTCGTTTCGAATACGGAAAACCCCGGCCCAGGCCGGGGTTTCATTTTTCGGGCGTGGGGACAGCCGCGGGGGCTCCGGGCACCGCGGGTCGCGATGCGTCGGTCGAGGGCGATGGTGCGTATCGGCGCCACGCGTCCGTCGGGTCGTCGAGCAGGGACAGGCCTTCGATGCGGTATTCGCAGCCCAGCAACACCATGCCTTCCAGGCCCGGCAATTCGGCGGGGTAGACCACCAGCGCGTGGGCGTTGTCCAGCACGCCGGGCAGCGGTGATTCGCGGCTTGCTTCCAGTTCGCGGTCGATCCGTGCGCTGATTTCCTCCATGCTGCCGCGAACGGCCAGCATCATCCGGTTCTGGGTGATCGCGACCGCGTCGCCGATGTTGCCCCAGGCCTGCACCGGCGGCTGCAATTGGTACAGGTCCATCATCGGCTGCGAATACTGCCGGTAGGCCTGTGCGAACTCGTCCGGACGCTCGCGGCGCAGGCGGGGCAGCAGACTCCACAGGCGGGCGCTATCGCTGCGGCAGGTCAGCGCATCGCCCAGCGTGTCGCCGGGCGGTGGCACCAGGTCCGTCTCGGCACCGTCGTAAGGCGCCTGCTGCGCGAATGCCAGCATCGGCGCCAACAGCAGCCAACCGGCGATCGGACAGCGGTTACTCCAGCTGCGATCTGGCGTACGCGCCATCCAGGAACTCCATCGCGTCCTTCGGCTTCAGTTTGCCGGCCTTCTCAAAGGCCGCGGCAGCCGCGTCTTCCTTCTTGTCGCCGTGGAGCAGCAGCAGGACGTTGGCGTGCTCGGCGTGGGCCACCGGCGAATCCGGCGTGAGCTTGAGCGCGGCCTTGATGTGCGATTCGGCTTCGGATGCTTTCGCGCCGTAGGTCAGGCCACCGATCATCGCGCCGATCTTGTTGATGATCTCGGCGTGGTACACGGCCAGCGCGATGTGCGCCTCGGCGTGCTTGGGCTGCAATTCCAGCGCATTGTCCAGCGAGGTGCGCACCTTGCCGGCGATGCCCTGCTTCAGTGCCTTGGCGATGCTCAGGCCCTGGCTGTAGCGGCCCAGGGCGAAAGCGTGGCGGTAATGGCTGTTGGCTTCGTCAGGCAGCGCCTTGATCGCGGCCTCGGCCAGTTTGGCCGCCTGCTCGAAGCGTTTCAGCTGCTCGGCTTCGTCGTCGACCAGATGGGTGGCGTGGATGCCCAGCGCCTTGATCGCGACCGACGCGCCGACCGGCCCCAGCTTTTCGCCGGCTTCGAACGCGGCCTGGAAATCGCCATGGTGGAACGCGCGCCACGCATCCTGCAGCGCCGCCGCCAGCGCTTCGGCGTCGAGCTTGGGCGCTGCCTTGCCCGCGGCCTTCAGCAATGCCGCGGCGCGCTTCGCGTCCGGATACGGTTCCGCGTCGCCGGCGTGCAGCGCCGGCCAGGCTTTCTTCAATGCATCGCCGGCATAGGCGAAGGCCTTGGCGTCATGCGGAAATGCGGTCCACTTCGATGATTTCGCTGCCATTGGTTCCCTCCCGTCAGGCGCCGAGCATGGCGGCATCGGGGACCGCTGGCAAGCGCGGCCGGTAGTGTGTTTGCTCCAGCCGCTGGCGGCAGCATGCATCCCCGAAAGCCGGCCATCGGGGCCGGTACCACGGAGCCCCCCCATGGCCGCCAGAAAGAAACCCGTTGCGAATAAGACCCCGGTGAAGATGCCGGAAGCCAGCCTGCGCCACCTGTGGCTGGCCAGCCTGGGCGTGGTCGCCATTGCCCGTCGCGAAACCGTCAACGCCGCCAACGACGCGGTCGCCCGCATCGATGCGCTGAAGCGGCAGGTCGCGAAGCTGGCCGGCGACGCCCAGGACAACGTGCGCGGCGGCATCGCCAGCGTGCGCGAGCAGGGCGAAGCCCGCGTCGGGCAGTTCAGCGCCGAAGTCGAAGCGCGCTTGGCCCCGGTGCTGGTCAAGCTGGGCCTGAAGCCCAAGCCCGCCACCCGCAGCCGCAGGACGGCGAAGAAGCCCGCCAAGGCCGCGCGCCGCACCACGACCCGTGGCAAGACCGCGGGCAAGCGCGTCGCCAACAAGCGCCGTTGAACCCATTCAGGCCAGTTCGCTAGCCTGCATCGTGCCGAATCCGGCGCGCCAGGAACCGGCTTCAGCCGGTTCCTGCGTTTGCGCGGCCACAGCCTGCAGGAAATCCCGCCTTGGCCACAGTTCGGCGCCGAGGCTGAGCAGGTGTTCGTTCTCGACCTGCGCATCGATCAGCGGCCAGCCCCATTCGTGCAGGCGACGGGCGAGGGCGGCCAGCGCCACCTTCGAGCCGCCGGACACCGCACTGAACATGCTTTCGCCGAAGAACATCCGGCCGATGGCGACGCCGTAGATGCCACCGACCAGTACGTCGCCATCGAGCACTTCGACCGAATGCGCGTGGCCGAGCCCGTGCAGTTCGCAATAGGCGGCCTGCATCCCGGCGGTAATCCACGTGCCGTCCTGGCCACGCCGCGGCAAGTTGGCGCAGGCGGCGATCACTTCCTCGAAACGGCCGTCTGCACGGACCACCCAGCGCGAACGCTTCAGCGTGCGGCGGAAGCGCGAAGAGAGCCGTATCCCGTCGGTACGGAACACCGTGCGCGGGTCCGGCGACCACCACAGGATCGGCTGTC
>JBDHQQ010000168.1:0-5119 GCA_039807145.1 Pseudoxanthomonas sp.
GAAAAGATCGCACATGCGATCAGTAGCGCGCCGCGTAGCTAGCATCCGAGTCAGTAGCGACCGGTGCGTTTCGTGGCAAAACAAGCAATCAATGGGGGAGGGAATATGAGTAGGAAAGCAAGTCTGCCTCGTGCCGCTTCGCCGTTCCGGATGTTCAAGGCCAGCGTCACGCCGGCATATGTCCAGGACGCGTCCTCCCCCTAGATCGAAACCGCCACGCAGCGCGTTGGCAGCGGCGTGATTGCGGGCCGTGGCGTCGAACTCGCCGCCGGCGAATACCTGCGCAGTGCCAACATCAGGATTGTGCATGTGCAGCATCCGGTCACGGAGTCCCCGGTGATTCGAAATATTTAACTTGTTATTAACAAAATGAACATTAGCGTTATCGAAAATCACATTGCTACAGTAGAAAATTCAACCATTTTCCGCGGCAATTAATACTTTATTTGACACAAATTCGTAGTAATTTCTGCACTAGGCTGGCAGCGGGTGCGATATAAGGCCAGATTGAGTTATCGTTATCTGCATCACCCCCACGAACAAACCCAAGTGCGGTGATCACTCGGGTCGAGTTGCACGTCTACCCCGCGAGCGGCAAGTCGCGGGAGCAGTCCTTACACACAACCGAGAGGGGATGGAAATGAAGAAGAAATTGCTTAGCGTCGCGTGCACGTCGTGGGTGCTCGCGGCAGGCGTGGTGCCGGCATATGCCCAGGACGCGTCCTCCCCGCAGGTCGAGACCGCCGCGCAGCGCGTTGGCAGCGGCGTGATTACGGGCCGTGTCGTTGAACCCGCCACCGGCGAATACCTGCGCAACGCGATCATCAGGATCAACGGCAGGCAGGTTGCCGTTTCGGGCGATGGCGGCGAGTTCCGCATCAACAACGCACCGGCCGGTACTGTGGAGCTGACTGTCGAGTTCACCGGCTACAAAACTGAGAAGGTTGCGGTGAATGTGGTCCCCGGCGAGACCGTGCGCCGGGAAGTGGCGCTGAGCAGTTCGCTCGAGAGGGCTGATCGTACGTTGGATACAGTCAGCGTGGTCGGCGTCCGCGAAGGCGATGCGCGCGCGATCATGGAGCAGCGTGCCTCGATGAATATCGTCAATACGCTGTCTGCCGAAAGCTTCGGCGACATTGGCGACGGCAACCCTGCCGAATTCCTGAAGTACATGCCCGGCGTCGACTTCGACTCGGTGGCCGACGATGTCCCGCGCAATATTTCGCTGCGTGGCCTGCCGGCCAGATACACCCGCGTGACCGTCAACGGCATCACGTCGGCTGGTGGCGCTGATGCCAATACCAGCACCACGAGCCCGACGGCACGCACGTTCAGTTTCGAGCAGATGGCGCTGGCCCAGGTCGAATCGATCAATATTTCCAAGACCGTCAGCGCGGACATGGACGCCGATGCGCCCGCCGGCACCATCGACATCCGTACCAAGAAGGCTTTTGATCGCAAGGGCCGCAGCATCGTCGTGCAACTGGGCGGCACCACCCACACGGGCCTGTGGGACGAATACACGCGCGCCGGTTGGCAGGAGGGCGGCTACAACGGCCGGAAGTTCCTGCCCATGGGTTCGATCACCTATTCCGATGTGTTCCTGGATGGGCGTCTTGGCATCAATGCCGGCATCAGCAGCACGACCAGCTATGTCGAACACGAGCAGACCACGGCCAACCGCAACTACATTCCGACGGCGGTCAGCCCGGACCCGTATGCCGTGACCTCGATCGCCGGGGCCTCCTATTACCGCGAATACGGCCGCAAGTCGGCCGCTTTGGGCCTGGATTTCAAGGCCACGGACGACCTGACCCTGTCGTTGGTGGCGACGTACGCCAAGGGCGATATCGACCCGAGCACCTATACATCCACGTTCACCACCAACGCACGTTCGCGCGGTGTCGTGGGCGGGGGTGACGCTGCGATGGATTTCACAACCAATTCGACGGCAACCTCCAATACGCTGCAGGTGAACCACACCTTCAATTACAAGGTGGGCGATACTCGCAACCTGATCCCGAGCTTCGAATGGAATGGAAGCAACTTCAAGCTCGACGGACACCTGATCTACTCCGATTCCAACAGTGGCTACGACCCCGAGCGAAAGGGGCAGGTGTATCGGATCACCAACACGGTGACCGCGCGCGGCAATTTCAGCGCTGTGCGCAGCGACCTTCTGGATCAGGACTGGAAGATCCAGCAGACCAGCGGTGCCGACTGGTCCGATCCGGCCAGTTTCACCCTGAGTGGCACCCGGCCGATCGCGCAAACGACGCTCGGTACGAAGGTTGAAAGGAAGATGAGCGGCGGCGGCGTGAACTTTTCGTACTTCCAGGACATCGGCAACGTGCCGGTGACGTGGAAGACCGGCCTCAAATCGCTGAAGAACACCTACGATTTCAGCAACGACTCGGACGCTCATCTGTACACGTACAACGGCCCGATGACCAATGCGCAATTCCTCGCGGCGATTCAAAGCGCGAACCAGAACAGCTATGCCGACAGCGGCATGAAGATCACCACGCTGAATGGTGGCGAGCTGTACGACTACAGTCTGGCAAAGATCTACCAGATGATGCAGGCGAACCCGGGTGAATGGACGCACACGATGACTGCGGCCAACTGGTACAACGCCTATGTAGCCAATGCCCGCAAGTACGATGAACAGGTCGATTCGGTGTACTTCATGGGCACGGCGGATTTCACCCCTAAATTGAAGGCGCAGGCCGGCCTGCGCTGGGAGCGGACCACCGGAACGAGTCATGACTTCGATCCGCTCAGTGCGGCGGAGGTGGCTGCAGCCGGGTACGCGGTGAATGCCACCACGGGCAATGCGACCACCATCGAGGGCCTGGAATACCAGTACATGACCAACGGCAAGGCCGCGCGCAAGGGCAGCTACGACAATCTCTTCCCGAGCGCCTCGATCAAGTACAGCTTCACCAACAGCCTGGATCTGATCGCCGGCTACAGCCGGACGATCGGGCGTCCGGACGTGAGCCTGCTGTCGGGGGTGTGGTCGATAAACGTGGACGGAGATGGCGGCACGATCGTGACCGCGCCGAATCCGAACCTGGAACCGGAGTCCTCGGACAACTACTCGATCCGCCTTGTGAAGTACTTCGAACCGGTAGGCCTGGTCGCGGTCAACTACTATCGCAACAAGATCAAGAACGGGTTCGTTTCCACCAGCCTCACCGCCGAGGAGTTCGGTTACACCGGCACTGAATTCGCCGATGCCACCTTCGAATCCTGGACCAACCGATCCGAGCAGGCCATCAACATCGACGGCTATGAACTCGAGTTCAACCACGCCATGGACTATCTGCCGGGCATCTTGAAAGGGTTGACGGTGCGTGGCTCCCTCCTCGTCAACGACCCGGACGTCGAGCAGCAGCGCGTCGCCACGAGGGTCTGGCAATTCAGCCTGGGCTGGAACTATGGCCGCATGAAGGTGAACATCAACACCGTGTCCGCCAACGAGAAGTCCCGTGGCCCAACTGGCAACATCGCCACCCCGAGCGGCACCATCACCCAGTCGCAGCCGTTCCAGCCCTACTGGGAAACGAACCTCTCCGCCAGCTACACCTTGATGCGGAAGGGCAAGGGGAACTTCATGGGCCTGGAGATGTACTTCACCTTCAACAATGTCTTCGACAACAATCGCGGTACCTGGTACTCCAACAACGAGGTTTGGCCCGGGACCTCGGGCCATCACAGCCAGATCTACATCTATACCGGCCAGAAGGCGTCGTTTGGCCTGCGTGCCCGCTTCTGACCACGTTCGGGTTTACGGAGAGCCCACACATGGCCAGTCGTACTCAACTTGATCGACGTAGGTTCCTCCTCGGCGCCAGCAGCCTCGCGCTGTTCGCCGGGCTGGATCCTGCGACACGGGCATGGGCGGCGCCGAGGTTCGATGCTTATCCGTTCCTGCTTGGCGTGGCGTCCGGCGATCCGTCGCCGGACGGCTTCGTGGTCTGGACGCGGCTCGCGCCGAAGCCGCTGGACGAGCATGGCGGCATGCCGATGCTGGCCGTGCCGGTGCGCTGGGAGGTGGCCGAGGACGATCGGTTCAGTCGCATCGTGCGCAACGGGGTTGAACTGGCGCGGCCCGAACTGGGCCACAGCGTGCATGTGGAACTGGCAGGGCTGGAACCTGCGCGTCCCTACTGGTATCGATTCATCGCCGGCGACGATGCCAGTCCGGTTGGCATGGTGCGTACCGCGCCAGCGGCGGGCGACATGCCACGACGTCTGCGCCTGGCCGTGGTCGGCTGTCAGTCCTATTTCCAGGGCTGGTTCGAGGCTTATCGCCATGTCGCCCAGGAGTCCGATCTCGACGCCGTTTTCCACTACGGCGACTACATCTACGAGGGCGCGGCTGGACGTTTCACGGATCGCTTTCCGATCCGGGACGCCGCGGGCAACCTGGTGAAGGAACGGGACCATTTCGGTGGCGAGATCTATACGCTCGACGATTACCGCCGCCGCTATGCGCAGTACAAGACCGATCCCGATCTGCAGGCCGCGCATACCGCCGCCGCATTCATCATGTCCTTCGATGACCACGAGGTCGACAACGACTGGGGCGGCCTGTACGACCAGGACCACACGCCGCCGGAAGCATTCGCCTTGCGCAGGTTCGCGGCCCTGCAGGCCTGGTACGAGAACCTGCCGGTGCGTCGTGCGCAGTTCCCGCGGGTGGATGGCGGTACGCGGTATTTCCGCCGCATCGACTTCGGTCAGCTGCTGCGCATGCACGTGCTGGATACGCGCAGCCAACGCACGAACCAGATTTGCCGCGACGCATCGTCCGCGACGTGCCGGCACGTGGAGGGCCGGCCCTCGTCCATCATGGGCGACGAACAGGAAGCCTGGCTGGGCGAGGGGCTGGACAACAAGGCTCGCTGGAACCTGTTGGCCCAGCAGGTGTTCGTGATGCCGCTGAAGGCGAAGTCGCCCGAAGGCAAGGAATCGCCGCCGTTCGTCGACAAGTGGGATGGTTTCCCCGGTTCGCGCCAGCGCCTGGCGCAGATGATCGCCGTCCGGCGGCTTAACAATGTGGTGATCGCCTCGGGCGACGCACCCATGAATGCCGTCGGCGAAGTGCCGC
>JBDHQQ010000169.1:0-5081 GCA_039807145.1 Pseudoxanthomonas sp.
CGGAAGCCGAGGGTCAGCCCGATGATGCCGATTGGTGCGCAAAAGAACCAGCCGATGGTGTCGTCAGAAACAATCCGGGAGACAAGCCGGCAAGTTGCCAAGGCCATGGCGATGCCGACATGCAGGCGCCAGGAAAGCAGGCGTTCGCAGAATTCGGGAGGATCCCGCCGAGCCATCCGCCATCCTCCATTGCCGATCAGCCGATGGCCGGTCCCGGCCTCATCCCATCCGCACCCGTTCGTGCGACGACAGGATGTCCATGGCTTCACGATACTTCGCCACGGTGCGCCGTGCCACCGGGATGCCGGCGTCCTTCAGCAGGTCTGCCAGCTTGGCGTCGGACAGCGGTTTGCGCGGGTTTTCCGCTTCGATCAGCTTGCGGATCATCGACTGGATCGCGGTGCTGGACGCCTCGCCGCCACCTTCGGTGCCCACGCCGGAAGCGAAGAACGCACGCAGTGGCAGGGTGCCGCGCGGGGTGCGCACGTACTTGCGCGCCACCGCGCGCGAAACCGTGGATTCGTGCAGGCCGATCTGCTCGGCGACTTCGCGCAGGGTCAGCGGGCGCAGGGCATGTTCGCCGAATTCGAGGAAGCCGGCCTGCTGGCGCAGCAGACAGCGCATCACCTTCAGCAGGGTCTCGCCGCGCGCCTCCAGGTTCTTCAGCAGCCAGCGCGCTTCCTGCAGGTGGCTGCGCAGGTAGCTGGCGTCGGCGTCGCCGCACTGGCGGATCATCTGTTCGTAGCCGGTGTGGATGGTCACCCGCGGCGCGGCGTGGCCGGACAGCGCCACCTGCCACACGCCCCGCTGGCGCCAGACCACGCAGTCGGGCACGACGTAGGTATCGTGGCTGAGTTCGCCGATGCGCGCGCCGGGCTTGGGGTCGAGCGAGCGCAGCAGCTGCACCGCCTGTTCCATGTCCTCGGGCGGGCACTTCATTTCCGCGGCCAGGCCGGCGGCGCCGCTTTTGGGCAGGCGCTCCAGCACGGCGTCGTCGGCCAGCCGCAGCGCCAGCGCGCGGCCGGGCGCGGATTCGTCCAGCAGCGCCAGCTGCAGGCGCAGGCATTCGCCCAGGCTGCGCGCGCCTACGCCGACCGGGTCGAAGCGCTGCAGCTGGTGCAGCACGGCGAGGATTTCGTCTTCGTCGGCGACGATGTCCGGGCGCAGGGTCTCGGCGATCTCCCCCAGCGGCGTGCGCAGGTAGCCGTCGTCCTCCAGCGCGTCGATCAGCGCCGCGCCGATCTCGCGGTCGCGCGGCGACAGGTGCGACAGGTACAGCTGCCATTCGAGGTGGCCCTGCAGGGTGGCGGATTCGACGATGCGTTCCGCGGCGCTGCCGGACTCGTCGTCGTCGCCGTGGCCCTGGCCGCCGCCCGCCGGAATGTCCCAGAGGCCGTCGTCGGGCGCGCGCAGGTCTTCGTAGTCTTCGTCCCCGGCCGCGCCGCGGTCGTCGTCGGATTCGCGTTCGGCGGTGGCATCGCCGCCCGGTTCGCCGGGCGCGTCGTCCAGCCAGTCCAGCAGCGGATTGGATTCGACGGCCTGGGCGATTTCCAGGTCGAGCTCGGCGGCGGAAAGCTGCAGCATGTGGATGGCCTGACGCAGCTGCGGCGTCATGACCAATTGCTGTGACTGGGATGTCTGGAGGCGAGGTTTCATTCCGCAGCTTCGTGACGGGTGCGAGGCGCGGCCTGCGGCCGTGCCCTCGCGTCACAGGCGGAAGGTTTCCCCCAGGTACACGCGGCGCACGTCCGGATCGGCCAGCAACGCGTCCGGTGCCCCCTGCGCCAGCACGCTGCCTTCGTTGAGGATATACGCACGGTCGCAGATTCCCAAGGTCTCGCGCACGTTGTGGTCGGTGATCAGCACGCCGATGCCGCGGTCCTTGAGGTGTTTGACGATGCGCTGGATTTCGCCGACCGAGATCGGGTCCACGCCCGCGAAGGGTTCGTCCAGCAGCATGAGCCGCGGTCGGGCGGCCAGGGCGCGGGCGATCTCCACGCGGCGGCGCTCGCCGCCGGACAGGCTGGCGCCGAGCTGGTCGGCGACGTGGGCGATCTGCAGTTCGTCCAGCAGGGATTCCAGTTCCTTCTCGGCGCCGGCCGCGTCCAGGTCCTCGCGCAGTTCCAGCACCAAGCGGATGTTGTCGGCCACGCTCAGCTTGCGGAACACGGACGGCTCCTGCGGCAGGTAGCCCACGCCCAGCTTGGCCCGGCGGTACATCGGCTCGGCGGTGATGTTGCGGCCGTCGAGCTCGATCTTGCCGGCGTCGGCGTCGACCAGCCCGACGATCATGTAGAAGCAGGTGGTCTTGCCGGCGCCGTTGGGGCCGAGCAGGCCGACCACTTCGCCCGCCTGCAGGGTCAGGCCGAAGTCCTTCACCACCTCGCGCTGCTTGTAGCGCTTGCGCAATCCTTGTGCGGCCAGCATCAGGGCGTCGCCTTGTTCTGCGCCGACCTGGGCTTGATCACCGTGCGCACGCGGCTGCCGTCGCCACCGGCCTGGATGCTGCTGGTCTTGGTGTTGTAGACCATCTTCTGCCCGCAGTTGGAGCCTTTGTCCGACTTGACGCAGTAGTCGCCGATGAAGGTGATGACCTCGCCGCTGAGGTCGTATTCCATGCGGTCGGCGGTGGCGTCCATCCAGGCGCCGTCGTCCAGCTGCTGGCGCAGCTTGACCTGCTTGCCGGTCAGGATGGCCAGCGCCGGGTCGCCGATGCGCTGGCGCAGTTCGGCGCGGCTGGCCTGGATGCTCAGCGTGCCCTGTTTCAGCACCACGTTGCCGGTCCAGACGTTGACCCCGTTGTCGTTGAGGTCGCCGTTCTGCCCGTCGGATTCGATGGTCATGTCCTGGTTGCGGTCGGACGACTTCGACCAGGCTGCCACGGGGATGCAGGCCAGCAACGCAGCGAGGAGGGCGCTAGTGCGCAGACTTGGGGACATAGCGTGAGCGGACCTGGGACTTGAAGGAATACTGCTTGGTTCTGGTGTCGGCCTCGAAACCCGTACCGCCGAGTATAGAACCGGGCCGGGTGATGGTGACGGCGGCGTCGGTCTCGATCCGGTTGCGGTCGGGGAAGGCGTTCAGATGCGATGTCTTGAATTCGGTGGGGGTTTCCGCGCCGACCGGGCTGTTGCCGGTCACCCCGCCGCGCAGCCGCAATTCCTCGCCCTTGGCGCTGACCCAGCCGGATTTGGCGCGCAGTTCCCATGGCTGGCCCTCGGGGTCGGGCAGCAGGAACAGCGGCGTGGTGATCAGGTAGGTCTGGTCGGTCGGGTTGCGCTGCATCAGCGGCGCCTTCAGGGTCATGGCCTCCTGGCCCTTGTCGTCCAGGCTGACCATCTCGAAGTCGCGCATCACGTAGTCGGGGCGCAGGCGCGGCGCTTCCGCCGCGGTGCCGCCGGAACGATGCTTCCACGCCGACCAGCCCGTGAAGATGGCGATCACCAGCAGCAGGAAGCCCAGGCCGAGCCGCCAGTTCATGCGGTCAGCTCCCGCAGCACCGCATCGACATGGCCCTGCGCGGCGAGCAGCAGGTCGCACAGTTCCCGCGCCGCGCCTTCGCCGCCGCGCGCGCGGGTCAGCCAGTGCGCATGCGGGCGCGTCCACGGGTGCGCATTGGCCGGCGCCACGCCCAGGCCGACCGCGCGCAGCGGCGGGATGTCCGGCAGGTCGTCGCCCATGAACGACACTTCGTCCAGCGCCAGCGCGTGCTTTTCGCACAGCTCGCGCACGCAGGCCAGCTTGTCCTTGGCGTGGATGTAGGTTTCCGCGCCGAGTTCGGCGCCGCGCTTCAGCGCCACCTGGCTGTTGCGCGCGGTGATCAGGGCGATGCGGATGCCGAAGCGGCGCAACTGGATCAGTCCCTGGCCATCGGCCACGTCGAAGGCCTTGGATTCGACGCCGCTGGCGTCCAGGAAGATGCGCCCGTCGGTCAGCGTGCCGTCCACGTCGAAGCAGGCCAGGCGGATCTTCGCCGCGCGGGCCAGCAGGTCGGGGGAAACGTCGGCGAGATGGGAGTGGGGCATTGGACTTCGCGATGGGTGATTCGTGATGGGTGGTTCGTGCGTAGGCGGGAATCGCAGGTTTTGCTTTTGCGAATCCCCAATCACGAATTACGGCTGTTAGACCACGCGCGCCCGCAACAGGTCGTGAATGTTCAGGGCGCCGACCGCGCGTCCCTGTCCATCGACGACGACCAGGCCGTTGATCTTGTGGGTTTCCATCAGGCGCGCGGCTTCCACGGCCAGCTGGTCGGCGGCGATGGTCCTGGGGCTGCGGGTCATCACGTCGGCGATCTTCGCCGCGCGCACGTCGAGGCCCGGATCGTCCAGCGCGCGGCGCAGGTCGCCGTCGGTGAAGATGCCCTGCAGGCGGCCGTCGGCATCGACGATCGCGGTCAGGCCCAGGCGCTTGCGGCTCATCTCCACCAGCGCCTCGGTCAGGCTGGCGTCGGCACCGACCCGCGGCACGTCGTCGCCGGTGTGCATCACGTCGGTGATGTGCAGCAACAGGCGGCGGCCGAGGCTGCCGGCCGGATGCGAGCGGGCGAAGTCGTCGGCGGTGAAGTCGCGTGCTTCCAGCAGCGCCACTGCCAGCGCATCGCCCATCGCCAGGCTGGCGGTGGTGCTGCTGGTCGGCGCCAGGTCCAGCGGACAGGCCTCGGCCGGCACGCCGACATCCAGGTGCACGTCCGCTTCGCGGGCAAGGCTGGATTCGGGACACCCGGTCATTGCGATCACCGCGTTGCCCTGACGCTTCAGCGCGGGCAGCAGGGCGAGGATTTCGTCGGACTCGCCCGAGTACGACAGCGCCAGCACCACGTCGGCGTCGGTGATCATGCCCAGGTCGCCGTGCCCGGCTTCGGCCGGATGCACGAAGAAGGCCGGCGTGCCGGTCGAGGCCAGGGTCGCCGCGATCTTGCGCGCGATGTGCCCCGACTTGCCCATGCCGGTGGCCACCACCCGGCCCTTCGAGTCCAGGATCAACCGGCAGGCCGCGCTGAACGCGCCGTCGATGCGCCGGGCCAGCGCCTGCAGCGCAGCGGTCTCGACCTCGACCACGCGCCGTCCGCTGGCCGCCAG
>JBDHQQ010000170.1:0-5033 GCA_039807145.1 Pseudoxanthomonas sp.
TCGGCGGTGGCCAGCTGCGCCAGCGCACAGGCGTAGCGCACCTTGATCTGCTCGGCCTCGGGCGTGGGCGTGCGCAGCATGTGCGCGATGTCGTTGGTGACGTGGTCGCCGGCGATCGGCAGCGACGCGGTGTGGCAGATCGCGCCCTGCACGAACACGGCCAGGTCGGTGGTGCCCGCGCCCATGTCGACCAGCACCACGCCCAGTTCGCGCTCGTCGCTGGTCAGCACCGCGACGCTGGAGGCCAGCGACGACAGGATCAGGTCGTCGATCTGCAGGCCGCAGCGCTGCACGCACTTGCTGATGTTGGCCGCGGCCGACTGCGCGCAGACCACCAGGTGCGCGTGCACCTCCAGGCGCACGCCGGTCATGCCGACCGGATTGCGGATGCCTTCCTGCGAGTCGTCGAGCACGTACTCGCGCGGGATCGCGTGCAGGATGCGCTGGTCCGCCGGGATCGCCACCGCCTTGGCCGCTTCCAGCACGCGGTCCAGGTCGTTCCAGGTGACTTCGCCGTCGCGGATCGGCACGATGCCGGGCGAGTTCTTGCACTGCACGTGGTTGCCGGAGATCGACGCGTACACGCTGCGGATCTCGCAGCCGGCCATCAGCTCGGCTTCCTCGACCGCGCGCTGGATCGACTGCACGGTGGACTCGATGTCCACCACCACGCCGCGCTTGAGCCCGCGCGACTCGTGCGTACCGATGCCGATCACCTCGATCGGGTTGCCCGGCGAGTATTCGCCGACCAGCGCGGTGACCTTGGAAGTGCCGATGTCGAGGCCGACGATCAGCGATTTTTCGCCTTTGCGGTTCATGTCGAAGAGCCGTGATTCGTGATTCGTGATTCGTGATTGGCGGAAAGCCGCCAGAGGCCGGAAACCGGAGGCCGGTGAAAAGCAAGGGCAACGGCCTGCACGTTTCGGATTCCCGCCCGTGCTTGTCCCTGGCCTCCGGCCCCTGGCCCCTGCGCCCAACTCAATGCGAAGCCGTTGGTGTATCGAAGGTCCGCGCGCCGCAGCGGCTGCGCGTTGCGGTTGAGCAGCTGCGGCAGCAGCCGGGCGAAGCGGCCCAGGCGCGGACGCGCGTCGGCGCGACCGATCACCACCTCCACGCCGTTGCCCAGCACCAGCGACCAGCTGCCGCGACGATCCATGGCCAGCCGCTGCACGTCGAGGCCCAGCGGCGCGAACAGCCGGCGCGATTCGTTGTACAGCGCCACCACTTCCTGCGCCTGCGAATCGGGACCGTCGAGCTGCGGCAGCTTTTCCACCGCCAGGTCCGGCGGCAGCGGGAACAGCTTCCCGTGTTCGGACAGCAGGCGGTCGGCGCCCCAGCGCGCGAACGGGCGATGCTCGACGATGCTGACTTCCATCACGTCGGGCCAGCGCTTGCGCACTTCGGCGCGCTCGACCCACGGCAGCTTTTCCACCGCGTCCTGCGCATCCTGCAGGCGCACGGCGAAGAAGCCGCGCTTCGCATACGGCAGCACGGTCTGGCGCAGCTGCGCGGGATCGACCCGCTGCAGGTCGCCCTGCACGCGCAACCGGGTCAGCGGCCAGCGCTCGGCGCCGATCCAGCCGTTGACCACGGCCACCACCGGCAGCGCGACCAGCGCCAGCGCCAGCAGCCAGGCAGCGATGCGCAGGAATGCGTTCATCGCGCCACCACCTCCACGGTCTGCTCGAGGATGCGCCAGCACAGTTCCTCGAAGCCGATGCCGAACGCCGCCGCCGACTTGGGCATCAGCGAATGGCTGGTCATGCCCGGCGCGGTGTTGGCTTCGAGCAGCCAGTTGCGGCCCTGCCGGTCGCGCATGAAATCCACCCGCGCCCACCCGTACAGGTCGAGCGCGGCGAACGCACGCTGCGCCTGGTCGCGGGCTTCGGCCTCGCCCGCTTCGTCCAGGCCCGGGCAGATGTACTGCGTGTCCTCGGCGATGTACTTCGCGTTGTAGTCGTACCAGCTGCCCTTCGGCACGATGCGGATGCTGGCGAGCGCCCGGCCGTCGAGCACGCCGATGGTGTATTCGTCGCCTTCGATCAATTGCTCGACCAGCAGTTCGCCCGGGTAGCGCGCGGCCAGTTCGACGGCGGCATCGAGATCGGACTCCTGGTAAACGCGACTCACGCCGACGCTGGAGCCTTCGTTCGCCGGCTTCACGATCACCGGCAGGCCCAGCTCGCGCGCGGCCGCATGCACGTCGCCACCGCGCGACAGGCGCACGTAGCGCGGCGTCGGCAGGCCCAACGACAGCCACACCTGCTTGCTGCGGATCTTGTCCATCGCCAGCGCGCTGCCGAGCACGCGCGAGCCGGTATACGGCACGCCCAGCGCCTCCAGCAGGCCCTGCAGGGTGCCGTCTTCGCCACCGCCCCTGTTGCCGTGCAGGATGTTGAAGACTCGATCGAAATGCTTGTCCTGCAACTCGCGCACCAGGGTCGGGATGCCGTCCACCGCCTGCGCATCGACCCCCCGCGCGCGCAGCGCGGCCAGCACGTTGCGACCCGAATCCAGCGACACCTCGCGCTCGCTCGACGTGCCGCCCATCAGCACGGCGACGCGGCCGAAGCGGGCCGGGTCGGCGATGCGCGGCGGCGGGAAGACCGTCTCGCTCATTCCCTGTCCTTCCCTTCGAAACCCTGCGCGGCGATCTGCTGCGCGACGTGGCCGATGTCGCCGGCGCCCATCAGCAGCAGCAGGTCGCCATCGCGCAACACGTCGGGCAGCACCGCCGGCAGGTCGGAAACCTTGCCGACCACCACCGGCTCGTTGCGGCCGCGTGCGCGGATCGCGCGGGCCAGCGACTTGGCGTCGGCACCGGCGATCGGCGCTTCGCCAGCCGGATAGACCTCGCTCAGCACCAGCGCATCGACGTCGCTCAGCACCGCGGCGAACGCGTCGAACTGGTCGCGGGTGCGGCTGTAGCGATGCGGCTGGAACGCGACGACCAGGCGCTTGTCCGGCCAGCCGCCGCGCGCGGCGGCGAATACCGCCGCCAGTTCCTTCGGATGGTGGCCGTAGTCGTCGACCAGGCGCACCTTGCCGCCGTCCGGCAGCGCGATTTCGCCCAGGTCGTTGAAGCGACGGCCGACGCCGGCGAACTTCTCCAGCGCCGTGGCGATGCTGTGCGGCGGCACGCCGAGCTGCCAGCCGATGGTCGCCGCGGCCAACGCATTGAGCACGTTGTGCCGGCCGGGCAGCGCCAGCGATACCGGCACGCTGACATCGTCCGGCAGGCGCAGGGTGAAGCGCATCCGCGCGCCCTCCTGCACCACGTCCTCGGCGCGCACGTCGGCATTGCCGGCGAAGCCGTAGCTCATCACGTGGCGCGGCGTTTCCGCGGCCAGCGCGGCGACCTCCGGATCGTCGATGCACAGCACCGCCAGCCCGTAGAACGGCAGGCGCTGCAGGAACTCGGCGAACGCGGCCTTGACCCGGGCGAAATCGTTGCCGTAGTTCTCCAGGTGGTCGGCGTCGATGTTGGTGATCACCGCCATCAGCGGGTTCAGGCGCAGGAAGCTGCCGTCGCTCTCGTCGGCTTCGGCGACCAGCCACTGGCCGCCGCCGAGCTTGGCGTTGGCGCCGGCGGCGAGCAACTGCCCGCCGATCACGTAGGTCGGATCCAGCCCGCCTTCGCTCAGCACCGATGCGGTCAGGCTGGTCGTGGTGGTCTTGCCGTGGGTGCCGGCCACCGCGATGCCGCGGCGGAAGCGCATCAGTTCGGCCAGCATCGCCGCGCGCGGCACGATCGGGATGCGCTGCGAGCGCGCCTCCATCAGTTCCGGGTTGTCCGGCTTGATCGCGCTGGACACCACCACGCAGTCGGTGCCCAGCACGTTGGCCGCGTTGTGTCCGCGCATCACCCGCGCGCCTATCGACGCGAGGCGACGCGTGGTCGCGTTGTCGGCGTTGTCCGAGCCGGATACTTCATAGCCGAGCGTGCACAGCACTTCGGCGATGCCGCTCATGCCGGAACCGCCGATGCCGACGAAATGCACGCGGCGGAATTCCTCGGCCAGGTTGCCGGCGTGTTGCAGGCGACGTTCGCGCGCGGCGGCCATCATGGGCCACCTCCGGCGGCGGAATTCGTGACGACCAGCCTGCGACTGTCGAAAAACGCCCGTGATTGGTGATTCGCAAAAGCAAAAATGCACGGCCGGGCGATCCTGGCCACGCTGCTGTTACGAATCACCAATCCCGAATTACGAATCACGGTTTTCCCCCAGGATGATGTCGGCGATGCGTTCGGCCGCATCGGGTCTGGCCAGCGCGCGCGCCGCTTCGGCCATCGACAGCCGGCGCGCGGCGTCGGTGGCCAGCGCGCGCAGCGCGGCCTGCAGGTTTTCCGCCAGCGCGTCGTCCTGCTTCAGCAGCAGCGCGGCGTCGCGCTCGGCGAGGTATTCGGCGTTGCGGGTCTGGTGGTCGTCGACCGCGGCGGCGAACGGCACCAGCACGCTGCCGATGCCGACGGCGCACAGTTCGGCCAATGTCGATGCGCCGGAACGGCACACGACCAGGTCGGCCCACGCATAGGCGCCGGCCATGTCGGCGATGAAGCTCTCGACGCCCGTGGCGACGCCGGCCCGGGCGTAGGCCTGCTGCGCTTCGGCCAGCAACTTGTCGCCGCACTGGTGGCGCACTTCGAAGTCGATTTCGCGCAGCCCCGCCAGCGCCTGCGGCACGGCGAGGTTCAACGCACGCGCGCCCTGGCTGCCGCCCAGCACCAGCAGCCGCACCGGCGCGGCGCGGCCGGCGAAGCGCTGCGCCGGCGGCGGCAGCAGCGCGATCGCCTCGCGCACCGGATTGCCGGTGACGAGCGCGCGGCGGGTGCGCCGCGCATCGTCGCCGTCGAAGCCGAAGGCCACGGCATCGGCCACCGGCAGCAGCGACTTGTTGCTGAGCAGCAGCGACGCGTCGGCATTGACCAGCACCAGCGGCTTCCTCAGCAGCCCGGCCACCAGCCCGCCCGGGAAGCACACGTAGCCGCCCATGCCGAGCACCGCGTCGGCGCCGCGCCGGCGCAGGATCGC
>JBDHQQ010000171.1:0-5033 GCA_039807145.1 Pseudoxanthomonas sp.
GCGAGGGCCGCGCCCGCGCCCGCGCCGAGCGCATCGACCGCGGCGCGTTCCTGCACCAGCGCCTGTTTCAGGTTGAGCAGCTGCGGGTCGTTCATGCCGTCGAGCGCGCCGGCGGCCAGCGCGTAGGCGCGGCGCGCGCCGTCGAGATCGTCGGCCAGCTGCAGCCGCTGCGCCGCCAGCGACAGCAGCAGTTCCGTTTCGTCCAGGCGCAGCGCCTGCGGCCCGGAGTGCCGGCTGTCCGCCAGCTTGGCCACGGTTTCCTCCAGCAGCGCGCCGCGCTGGCCCAGGCCCAGCACTTCGTCGCGCAACAAGCGGTTGGTCGCCGCGCTGTCCTGCAGGCGCTGGTTTTGCGCGCGCAGGTCGCGGCGCAGCGCCTCGATCCGTTCTTCCAGCGCGGCCACGCGCTGTTCGGCGGCCTGCAGCCGGTCCTGCCGGCCGGCTTCGCGCGCCTGCCACCAGTGCCACCCGCGCCAGCCGCCCAGCCCCAGCGCCAGCAGGACCAGCGCGGCGATCCACAACGGGCTGCGGGATTTGCGTGGCGATGCGGCGCTGTCGTTCATGACATTTCGTGTTCGGGAAGTGCGGAGCAGGTCGTTCCTCGACCTGCAGGCATGTTAGTGGAACCCGCGCGTCATTGCGGCCTGCAGCAATTGCGCGGGGCGTGGGCCGGCGGCGACGTGAACGTCGCGGAAGCCGGCCGCCCGTGCGTGGCCGGCGAGGCGTTCGCTGGCGCTGACCACCGGAAAACGCAGCAGGCGCGCGCGCAAGGACGGCGGCAGCGCCGCCAGCACCGCGTCCAGCGCCGCGCCGCTGCTCAGCGCGATGCAGGCGGGTGCCCGCAGATGCGCCAGGCGACGCATCGACGCAGCGGGAATCGCCACCGCCACGCGCGCGTAGACGTCGGCGCGCCGCACCCGTGCGCCGCGCTTGCGCAAGGTCGCAGCCAGCAGGTCGCGGCCGTCCGGTGCGGTCACCAGTCCGATGTCGGTGCCGCGCAGCTGGTGCAGTTCCGGCAGGGCCAGCAGGCCTTCGCTGTCCATCCGCGATGGCGAGACCACGCCTTCGACGCCGGCGCGCCGCAGCGCGGCCGCGGTCGCGGCGCCGACCGCCAGCCATGCCTGTCCGCGCTTGCGTCGCAGTTTGGCCAGCCTGGCCGCGAAGCGCACGGCGGCCGGGCTGGTGAAGATCACCCGCGGCGCGGCCAGCGCGACGCGCAATTCGGCGCGCGCGGCCGGGTCGTCGCGTGGGGCCAGTTTCCACGGCGACAGCGCCAGCACCCGCGCGCCCTGGCGCGCCGCCGCCGCGCGCAGGCCGGCATGGCCGCCCTGCGGACGCAGCGAAACAAGCACCCGGGGGCTCGCGTAACATTCGCCGCTGGTCGAAGTCATGCCCGGATTATCCGCGATGCCACTGGACGAAGTCCTGCAATCCCTGCGCCATTACTGCGCGTCGATGCCGCCGGTCGCGGCGATGGGCGTCGGCGTGTCGGGCTACGACGGCGAACGCCTGACCCTGCACGCGCCGCTGGCGGCCAACGTCAACGACAAGGGCACCGCGTTCGGCGGCAGCCTGACTTCGCTGATGACCGTCGCCGGTTGGGGGTTGGTCACGCTGCAACTGCAGTTGCGCGACTTGGCGGCCGAGGTCTACGTCGCCGACAGCGCGATCCGCTACCTGGCGCCGCTGCGCGACGACCTGCTGGCCGACGCACGGCTGTGCGAGGGCGAATCTTGGGCGAGTTTCTTCGCCACGCTGGCCGCACGCGGTCGCGCCCGCGTGCAGGTCGAAGCCGAAGTGCGGCTGCCGGACGGGGGCGTGGCGACCACGCTCAGTGGCCGTTTCGTGGCGATTGCCCGGAAATGAACGGCGCCGGGCGCGTTACGATGGCGCATCCGCCTGGGGAGAATGCCGTGCGTCGATCGATCCTCGTCCTGTTCGCGCTGCTCGCGGCCGTGCTGCTGGGCGGCTGCGCCAGCGCCGGCGGCAGCAAGAACGACAAGCTGCTCGAGGCGCAGAACGCGTTTTCCGGCGCGGTGCGCTGGGGCGATTTCGAGGGCGCGTGGGGCCTGATCGAGCCGGAATACCGGGAAAAGCATCCGATCACCCCGCTGCAGCTCGCGCGTTACGGCCAGATCCAGGTTTCCGGCTACCGCGACATCGGCAGCAGCATGCTCGACGACGGCAGCGCGGTGCGCGACATCGAGATCGGCGTGGTCAATCGCCACACCCTGGCTGAGCGCAGCGTGCGCTACCGCGAGCGCTGGCACTGGGACGAAACGCAGAAACGCTGGTGGCTGCGCAGCAGCTTGCCGGATTTCTGGGAAGGGGAGTGAGTGGCGGGGCGGGAGAGGGATGGTTCGCGGTCGCTGCCGGGCGCCCTTGCCGCGAACCACCAACGGCCCCGTCCCGTGCGACAATCGCCGCCCTTTCCGCAGCCCCGCCGCGCATCGTGAATTTCGAACGACTCCAGGCCTTCATCGCCAGCAGCCCGATGCTGTGGCTGCTCCTTGCCGGCCTGACCATCGCCATCGTCGTGACCGAGCTGAAGCGCCTGTTCCGCGGCTACAAGTCGCTGGTCCCGGCCCAGCTGACCCAGCTGATCAACCGCGAGGACGCGCTGGTGGTCGACCTGTCGCCGACGGGCGATTTCGAAAAGGGCCACATCGCCGGCAGCCGCAACGCGCCGGGAAGCCAGTTCGGCCCCGAGCACAAGCTGGTCGTCGCGGCCAAGTCCCGCCCGGTGGTGCTGGTGTGTCGCACGGGCCAGGCTTCCGCCGCCGCCGCGGCGAAGCTGAAGAAGGCCGGTTTCGCCCAGGTGTACTGGCTGGACGGCGGCGTCGCCGCCTGGCAGCAGGCCGACCTGCCGCTGGTCAAGGGTCGCTGAACCGGGAAATCCGCGCATCCGGCCCTTGATCGGGCCGTATGCGCCCTCATGCCATGCCATAATCACTGTCTTTTCCACCGAACACACGGAGCACCCGCAACATGTCCGACGAAACCACCAACGGCGCCGCCGCCCCCGAACAGGCCCAGGCCGCCGGCCCGGTCTTCAGCGTCGAGAAGATCTACGTCAAGGACGTGTCGTTCGAGGTGCCCGGCGCGCCGGCGATCTTCAACGAAGCCGTGCAGCCGGAGCTGAACCTCAACCTCAGCCAGCGCGTGCAGCAGGTCAACGAGAACGCGTTCGAGGTCGTGTTGGGCGTGACCCTGACCTGCAAGGCCGGCGACAAGACCGTCTACGTGGCCGAAGTGCAGCAGGCCGGCATCTTCGGCATCGCCGGCTTCGAGCCGCAGAACGTCGACGGCCTGCTCGGCACCCAGTGCCCGCACATCCTGTTCCCGTACATCCGCCAGCTGATGAGCGACCTGGTCCAGGCCGGCGGTTTCCCGCCGTTCTACCTGCAGCCGATCAACTTCGACGCGCTGTACGCCGAAACGCTGCGCCAGCGCGTTGCGCAGCAGGCGCAGGGTGGCGAACTGGCCAACGCGGAAACCGCGGGCAACGCCTGAGCCTTGCCCCGCCCGCGACGCGGGCAGGGCATCCGAAGCAACCTGCGACGCCCGGGTTTTCCGGGCGTCGTCGTCTGCGCGGCTTGATCCGGATCGGTGCCGGCGCCCGGTCGGGCTGGCTATGATCGGGGTCTCGCACCGCCGTGAAGTACAGGCAAGACATGACCGAAGCCTTCGACAATGCCTCCAGGAACATCGCGGTGCTCGGCGCGGGCTCGTGGGGCACCGCGCTGGCCGCGCTGATGGCCCGCAACGGCCACGCGGCGACGCTATGGGGACGCGACGAAAAGGTCGCCGCCGCGATCGGCCGCGACCACGAAAACCCGCGCTACCTGCCCGGCATTCCGCTTCCGGATAACCTGCGCGCCAGCACCGACCTGGCCGCGGTCCTGGCCGGCTGCGACCTGGTGCTGGTGGTGGTGCCCTCGCACGCCTTCACCGAAACCCTGCGCGCGCTGGCGCCGCTGCGCCCGGCCGGCGCCGGCGTGGCCTGGGCGACCAAGGGCTTCGAGCCGGGTTCGGGGCGTTTCCTGCACCAGGTGGCCGAGGACATCCTCGGTCCCGGCGTGCCGCTGGCCGTGGTCACCGGGCCGTCGTTCGCCAAGGAAGTCACCCTGGGCCTGCCCACCGCCGTCACCGTGCACGGCGAAGACGCCGCGTTCACCCAGCAGGTCGCCGACGTGCTGCACGGTCCGACCTTCCGCGCCTATACCGGCAACGACATGGTCGGCGCCGAACTGGGCGGGGCGATGAAGAACGTGCTGGCGGTGGCCACCGGCGTCGCCGACGGCATGCAGCTGGGCCTCAACGCCCGCGCCGGCCTGATCACCCGCGGGCTCAACGAAATGCTGCGCCTGGCCGCCGCGCTGGGCGCGCGCCCGGAAACCCTGATGGGGCTGGCCGGCCTGGGCGACCTGGTGCTGACCTGCACCGGCGACCTGTCGCGCAACCGCCGGCTGGGCCTGGCGCTGGGCCGGGGACAGGGGCTGGACGAGGCGGTGCGCGAGATCGGCCAGGTGGTCGAATCGGTGCAGACCGCCAACGAAGTGATGCGCCTGGCCGAACGCTGCGGCATCGAATTGCCCATTTCCGCCGCGGTGCGCGCCGTGCTGCACGGCGAATTCAGCCCGGTCGACGGCCTGCGCCAGCTGCTGGCGCGCGAGCAGAAGCCGGAGTATCCGGAAACCCTGTTCAAGGATTGATCGCGGCTCGCGGGGATGCCCGTAGAGCGGGGCTTGCCCCGCTGCTCTTGCTTCATCCGCGACGGAACCGAAAGCAGCGGGGCAAGCCCCGCTCTACGGGAGCGCGCGCGTGCCGAGGGCGTGTTGCTTGCGTCGTTCCACACGTGCGTTCCCACAAAAAAGGCCCGGCTTTCGGCCGGGCCCGGGGGAGGGCGGCGTGGGAGAGAGGGTCACGCCGCCCATACACCTTGGCTAACGCATTACCAGCTGAAACGCGGACCGACGAACCACTGGGTGTCGCCGTCGGCGAACTTCACGTCGGCGCTGGCCGACCAGTTCGGG
>JBDHQQ010000172.1:0-5024 GCA_039807145.1 Pseudoxanthomonas sp.
CGCAGCGCCGAACATCCAGCTCGAGCCGGGCTGGAAGGCGCGCATCGGCGACTGGCTGCTGCGCCCGGACATGCGCGAACTGGCGGCCTTCCTGCGCCAGCGCAAGGCCGCCGGGGCGCGGGTGTTCCCGCCGGGGCCGCAGATATTCGCCGCGTTCGACGCGACCCCGTTCGAGCAGGTGAAGGTGGTGGTGCTCGGCCAGGACCCGTACCACGGCGCCGGCCAGGCCCATGGCCTGTGCTTTTCGGTGATGCCGGGGGTGCCGGTGCCGCCGTCGCTGCTGAACATCTACAAGGAGCTGGAAGGCGACGGCAACGTCGCGCCGCCGTTCCAGCGCCCGGACCACGGCTGCCTGCTGCCGTGGACGCGGCAGGGGGTGTTGCTGCTCAACGCCGTGCTGACGGTCGAGGAAGGCCGCGCCGGCGCCCACCAGGGCAAGGGCTGGGAGGGCTTCACCGACCACGTGGTCGATGTCCTCAACCGCGAGCGCGAAGGCCTGGTGTTCCTGCTCTGGGGCAGCTACGCGCAGGCCAAGGGCAAGGTCATCGACACCCGCCGCCACCGCGTGCTGAAGGCGCCGCATCCCTCGCCGCTGTCGGCCCACCGCGGCTTCCTCGGCTGCCGCCATTTCTCCCAGGCCAACGAGTACCTGGTCCGCCGCGGACAGCGGCCGATCGACTGGCGCCTGCCGCCCCGCGCGGCGCTGGACGCCCAGCTCGCCGGTGGCTGAACGCTCCCTGCGCTGTCATGTGGCGGTGACCCGCTTCCTGCTACGCTGGGCTGATTCCCGGTTGATCCATACCGGGAGGTTCTGAGGTGCTTCCGCGGCTGTTTTTCGACAAAAATAGAACGCTGGAACTTTTTCTGTACCGGGCAGTCCAATAGTTCGACTGCTAAGATGAGGTCCTATGAGCCAGAACACCTCCACTGCCCTTGTGGCAAACAATCTTCCGATTCCCAGTGCGCTGGGTTCGCTGGATGCCTACATCGGTGCCGTGCACCAGATCCCGGTGCTCTCGGTCGATGAGGAACAGGAACTGGCGCGCCGCTTCCGCGACGAGCAGGACCTGGACGCCGCGCGCGAGCTGGTGCATTCGCACCTGCGCTTCGTCGTGCACGTGGCCCGCGGCTACAACGGCTACGGCCTGCAGCTGGGCGACCTGATCCAGGAAGGCAACATCGGCCTGATGAAGGCGGTCAAGCGCTTCGACCCGGACATGGGCGTGCGCCTGGTGTCCTTCGCGGTGCACTGGATCCGTGCCGAGATGCACGAGTTCATCCTCAAGAACTGGCGCATCGTCAAGGTCGCCACGACCAAGGCGCAGCGCAAGCTGTTCTTCAACCTGCGCAAGTCCAAGACCCGCCTGGGCTGGATGAACGCGGCCGAGGTCAGCGCGGTGGCGCGGGACCTGAACGTCTCCGAGCGCGAAGTGATGGAGATGGAGTCGCGCCTGTCCGGTCGCGACGTCGGCTTCGACGCGCCGTCCGACGAGGACGACGACCACGCACCGCCGTCGCCGGCGGCGTACCTGGTCGCGCGCGACGAGGACCCGTCGCAGGCCTACGAGCGCGAGGACAGCGAGGAAAACCAGCTGCAGCTGCTGCGCGAGGGCCTGGCCAACCTGGACCAGCGTTCGCGCGACATCATCGCCCGCCGCTGGCTCGATGCCGACAGCAAGGTGACGCTGCAGGAACTGGCCGACGAGTACGGCGTGTCGGCCGAGCGCATCCGCCAGATCGAGGCCAACGCGCTGAAGAAGATGAAGGCGCTGTTCACCGCCTGATCGCCACGCCGCCAGGCGGGCATGCGAAAAGCCCGGGGAAACCCGGGCTTTTTCGTTGCCGCTGGCCGCTACCGGCGCGGGCATGCCGGCGCCGTCTTGCCAAACCGCGACCGCCGACGGCCTGCGTGGCGTCGGCGCGGTGTAGATTGCGCGGACGCAATCCACGAACGGAGACGACGATGAAGGGAACCTGCCTGTGCGGCGCGGTCGAAGTGGTGGCCAACGATGCGGCGCAGATCGGCCTGTGCCACTGCAGCATGTGCCGGCGCTGGACCGGTGGGCCGTTCTTCGCCGTGCATTGTGACGACACGGTGCAGTTCAGCGGCGCCGCGCTGAAGACCTTCCGCTCCTCGGAGTGGGCCGAGCGCGCGTTCTGCGGCACCTGCGGCAGCACCCTCTACTACCGCTTGGTGCCCGACGGCGCGTACTACGTCTCGGCCGGCCTGTTCCAGGAGCAGGCCTTCGAACTGGCCAGCCAGATCTTCATCGACGAGAAGCCGCCGTTCTATGCGCTGGCCAACCAGACGCCGACGCTGACCGGCCAGCAGGTGTTCGAGCAGTTCGCCGGCGGCAACGGGGGGTAGTCCCGCTGCGCTCAGTCCGCCGGCGGCCGCGTGGGTGGATCGGCACCGGCGCCGGTATCGGCGTCGCCGAAGATGATGCGCGCGCCGCGCTGGTAGCTCCAGTACGCCACCGCCCAGTTGAGCAGCACCACCAGCCGGTTGCGGAAGCCGATCAGGAAGAACACGTGCGCGGCCAGCCAGAACCACCAGGCGAGCAGCCCGGAGAGCTTGAGCCGGCCCATGTGCACGATCGCGGCCATGCGCCCGATGGTGGCCAGGTTGCCCTGGTCGCGATAGCGGAACGGCGGAGGTGCCGCACGCTGCTGCAGCCGCGCGTGGATGGCGGCGGCCACGTACTTGCCCATCTGCTTGGCGGCCGGCGCCACGCCCGGTACCGGCCGGCCATCGGCCTGGGCCAGCGCGGCCAGGTCGCCGGCGACGAAGATCTCCGGGTGGCCGGGCACGGTGAGATCGGGTTGCACCAGTACCCGGCCGGCGCGGTCCAGCGGCGTGTCCAGCGTCCGCGCCAGCGGCGAGGCGGCGACACCCGCGGCCCAGACCACGGTACGGGCGGGGATGAAGTCCTGGCCCAGGCGGAAGCCCCGTGCGTCGATCGCGGTCACCGGCGTACCGGTATGCACGTCGACCCCGAGCCGTTCCAGTTGCCGGCGCGCCTTCAACGACAGCACTTCCGGGAAGCTGGACAGCACCCGCGGCCCGGCCTCGACCAGGCGCACTTTCGCCGACGCCGGATCGATATGGCGGAATTCGTTGCGCAGGGTGTGGCGCGCGATCTCGGCCAGGGTGCCGGCCAGCTCGACGCCGGTGGGGCCGCCGCCGACGATGGCGAAACTCAGCCATGCCGCCTTCTTTGCCGGATCCGGCTCGGCCTCGGCCTTCTCGCCGGCCAGCAGCAGCCGCCGCAGCAGCGCCAGCGCGTCGTCCAGCGTCTTCAACCCGGGCGCGTCGGGCGCCCATTGGTCGTTGCCGAAATAGGCGTGGGTGGCGCCACTGGCCACCAGCAGCAGGTCGTAGTCGAGCGTGCCGCCGTCGCGCAACCGCACCTGGCGGCTATGCCTGTCGATCGCCTCCACTTCGCCCAGCCGTACTCCGACGTTGCGCTGGCGGCCGAGGATGTGCCGCAGTGGCGCGGCGATGTCCGGGGCCGACAGGCCGGCGGTCGCCACCTGGTACAGCAGCGGCTGGAACAGGTGATGGTTGCGGCGGTCGACCAGGGTGATGCGCAGTTTCGCGGTGGCCAGGGCGCGTGTGGCCCAGAGGCCGGCGAAGCCGCCGCCGATGATCAGCAGCCGGGGAGGGCGGTCGTGGGGCATGCGTTACTCCGGTGGGGGCCGGGCGTGGCCGGCTGGAGAGCGTGACAACCGGCCTCCATCTTCGCACGGGGTGCGCGCGCGCATGTCGATGGTCGATACTGGGGCCAATCGACCGCCATGGAGACAACGCCGTGTCCGATCCGGAGAAGCGCATCGCCCTGCTGATCGACGCCGACAACGCGCCCGCGGCGAAGATCGACGAAGTACTGTCCGAGGTGGCGCGCTTCGGCGTGGCCAACGTGCGCCGCGCCTATGGCAACTGGAAGAGCCCGCGGCTGAAGGGCTGGGAGTCGGTGCTGCACGAGTACGCGATCCGGCCGATCCAGCAGTTCGCCTATTCCAAGGGCAAGAACGCCTCGGACATGGCGATGGTGATCGATGCGATGGACCTGCTCTACGCGCGCAACCTGGACGGCTTCGCCATCGTTTCCAGCGATGCCGATTTCACCCCGCTGGTGATGCGCCTGCTGACCGACGGGGTCAAGGTATATGGCTTCGGCGAGAAGAAGACGCCCGATCCGTTCGTCAACGCCTGCTCGCAGTTCACCTACCTCGAGGCGCTGGGGCAGCCGCACCCCAGTACCCCGGAAGTGGGCCCGGACGCGGCCGAGGAGGCGCGCCCGCGCAAGAGCGGCGCGGAGCTGCGCGGCGACACGCGGCTGGTGAAGATGCTGCGCCGCGCGGTGACCGCGGCCGAGGGCGAGGATGGCTGGGCGCACCTGGGGCCGGTGGGCAGCCAGATCGGCAACCAGGCCTCGTTCGATCCGCGCAACTACGGGTACGGCAAGCTCTCGGACCTGCTCGCGGCGATCGGCCTGTTCGAGCTGAAGAAGGACGGCAAGTCGTCCTATGTGCGCGCGCTGCCGCGCAAGGCCGCGCCCAAGGCCGGCAAGCCGGGCGCGGGCTGATGGCGCACCGCTGCGGACGCCATCATGACGTGGGCTGGCGTATCGTGCGCGCCTGGCATCGGCCATGACGGGAACCGCAATGCTGAAGATCTGGGGACGCCACAATTCCAGCAATGTGCGCAAGGTGCTGTGGTGCGCCGAGGAGATCGGCCTGCCGTATGAATCGATCGAGGTCGGCGGCGCCTTCGGCGGCACGCAGACGCCGGAGTACCGGCAGATGAATCCCAACGGGCTGGTACCGGTGATCGAGGACCATGGCCTGCCGGTGTGGGAATCCAACGCCATCGTCCGCTACCTGTCGGCGCGCTACGCGCTGGGTACGCTGTACCCCGAGGATCCGGCGCGGCGCGCGCAGAGCGAGAAGTGGATGGACTGGACCATCTCCAGCTTCGCCGTGGCTTTCCGCGACCTGTTCTGGGGCGTGGTGCGCACCGC
>JBDHQQ010000173.1:0-5016 GCA_039807145.1 Pseudoxanthomonas sp.
CGCGGTACTCGCGATCGCGCTGCCGGTGCAGTTGGGCGCCTACTTGCTGGTCTGGATGCTGGGTTACGGCGCGGAACTGGCGTGGACGGTCACCGGCACGCATCCGCTCAACATGCCGGTCCCGCCGAAGGGCGGTTACATCGAAGCCGACCGCGCCGAAGGCAAGGACATGCTGTTGATGGGTATCGAGAACAGCCGCGACCCGGAGGCCGCGCTGTGGCGCGAGCAGGTCGCATTATCCGACGTGTACACGCGCTATCCGCTGCGCAGCCTGCCGCGCCGCGGCGAGATGACCAACCTGCAACCGATGGAATTCACCGACGGCGAGCGCAACATCAACTGGGTGTTCACTCACGACCGCATGCGCTTCGTCGGCTACGGCACGCTGGACAAGCGCGCGCGCGGCGACCTCGGCGTGGGCGAGACGCAGGTCGGCGCTCCTGCCGGGCAATTCCCGGCGCCGACCATGCCGTTCGCTGCCGACTACCTGTACAACGCGCATGCAGCCTACCAATACGACGATGGACAGGGGCGTATCTACGAGCGCATCCGCCTGCCACGAGGCGAAGTGATGGCCAGCCCGCCGGAACCGGCAGGCGACAACCTGCTGGTGCTCAGCGACCGCGCCGCCTATTTCTATCCCGGCCGCGAAGCGGCGAACGGGCTGGACCTGCTGCATCCGCTGTTGCGCGTGCCGATGCCGGGCCAGGTGGGCAACCTCAGCCGGATGGACGTGGTCGAACTGCTGGACGGCTACCTGATCTCGTACACCTATACCTGGGGCGTGTGGAGCGGCGAATTGCAGCATCCGTTCCAGCAGGTGCTGCGCGTGGATGGCAAGGGCCATGCCCGGGATGTCGCGCGCCGCGCGCTGTCCATCGACCTGCCGTCCCTCTACACCAACCGCAATACCTGGCTGTCGCCGGTGCTGCGCGCGATCTGCCTGGGTGCGCAGGACCTGTTCGCCGCAAAGGATCCGCTGCGCGCCAAGCCCGAGCCGATGCCGGCGCCGGTACTGTGGCTGGCCGGCATGTGCTGCGTGCTGTCCCTGCTCGGTGCGGTGTGGCTGAGCGGCAAGCAGACGCATTCACCGCGTGGCCGCTGGGCTTGGGTTCTGCTGTGCGGCGTGGTCGGCCCGCCGGCATTGGCCAGCCTGTGGCTGATGGTTCCGCGCCGCGAAACCTTGCCGATCGCCGCGCCGGGTGCGCAGCCGGTCGCGGCCTGAGCAGGACGGAGATCGACGATGCCGACCTTCCGCAGCCTTTGCATCGCGCTTGCGCTCTGCACGCCGCTGTCCGCGCCGCGAACCTTGCCGGCACAGCCAAGCGAGAGCCTGCGCGGCGCGGAAGCCGCCCAGCGCATCCTGCCGCAGGCGCCGCGCCTGCCGCGCACCGCCTTTCTCGAGAACCGCACGCTCACCGCCGCGCAGCTGTCGCCGGCCGGCGATTACGTGGCCTACCTGCGCGAAAAGAAGGATTCGCGCGACCTGTGGCTGCTGCCGACGAATGGCGGCGGCGCACGCCTGCTGGTAGGCAGCACCCAGGCCGATCAACTGCTGTGGTCGCGCGACGGCCACTGGCTGTTCCTGCGCGCGCCGCGCGTGCTGAGCATCGTCGGCATCGACGGCCGCACCGGCGTGCGCGTGCCGCTGGGCGGCAGCGAGCGGCGGCGGGTGATGAAGCTCGATCCCTCGCAACCGGCCGCGGTATTGCTGCGCGAACGGGTCGCCGCGGGCAAGGACGAACGCTGGCGGGTCGTACGCATGGACGCGCGCGGCCAGCGCACCCTGCTGCACGAGGATGCGCGCTGGATCCACGACGTTGCGCTCGACGCGCATGGCCGCGTCGTCGCGCTGGCGCGCTTCGAGGACGACCACGATGCGCTGCATCGCGTGCTTCCGGATGGTTCGTTGCGCGAAGTACTGCACCTCAAGCCGACGGAAAAGCTGGACCTGCTGGCCGCAATGCCCGACGGCAGTCTTTTGATGGAAGGCAATCCCGGCAGCGATGCGCCCGGCGGCAATTTCCGCCGTGTGCTGCGCCTGACGACGGACGACAAGCTGCAGACGATCCACGAAGACCCGCGCCACGAGGCCGACCTCGACGAAATCGAACTCGACCCGCGTACCCTGCAACCGCTGGTCGCGAGTTATCGCAGCACCGTCGCCGCGACCTACGGTATGGGCGCGGCGCAAGCCACGGTGGCCGCCATCGCGAGGAAATTCCCCGGCCGCGACATCGACGTGCAGATCGGCGACGGCCCGTCCGCGCACTGGCTGGTGACCGAGCGCGCCTCGACCCTGCGCGATCCGCGCTGGTGGCTGTACGACCCGCGCAACGGCAGCCTGCGCCGCATCCTCGACGATCCCGGCATCACTGCAGGCGAGCCGAAGGAAGCCGCGCTGGCACGCAAGATCGCCATCGCCTACCCCGCGTCGGACGGTCTGCTGGTACGCGGCTTCCTGGTGCTGCCGCCGGGCGTGGACGCCTCACGCGCACCGCTGATAACGCAGGTGCACGGCGGGCCGATCAACCACTTCCGCGCTGGCTACGACGGCGTCGCCCAGTTCCTGGCCAATCGCGGCTACGTGGTGTTCCAGTCCAACTTCCGCGGTTCCACCGGCCACGGACGCGATTACACGTACGCGTCTAACGGCGATTACGGCAACGGCCGCGTGCAGCAGGACATCGCCGAAGGCGTGCGCTGGTTGCTGGCACAAGGCATCGGCGACAAGGATCGCGTCGGCATCGTCGGCCATTCCTTCGGCGGTTATTCGACCTTGCTGGGCCTGACCTTCCAACCCGAACTGTTCAAGGTCGGCGTGGCCGGTTCGCCGCCGGCGGACCTCGGCCATGCGATGCGCTGGCTGGTCGATGCCGGCGACCAGGGCGACCTGCCGGACCGTTCGCTCAAGCACACCCTGGCCGCCTTGTCGCTGGATCCCACCGACCCCGCGACCTACCTGCGCCTGCATACGCAATCACCGCTGGCGAACGCCGCGAAGATGCAGCGGCCGCTGGCGATCATCGCCGGCGGCGCCGATCGCACGGTGGCGATCCGCGAAGTGGTCGCCTACACCGCGACACTGAAGACGCTGCGGCGTCCAGTCACGCTGCTGGTGGAACCGGACGGCGGGCATTCCCCGGTGGATCCGGTGCCGCGCGAGGCCTATTTGTTCGCGATGGAAACCATGCTGCAACGGCATCTCGGCGGCCCCGCGCCGGAACCCCCGGGCCAGCGCCTGCGCGCCTATCTGCGGCAGAACCTGCGCGTGGCAGGTCCGGAATTCGCGCAGTACGCAGCAAATCCGCACTGATCCTGTGGGAGCGGCTTCAGCCGCGAATGCCTTCGACTTTGCCTTGTAGCGTCGAGCTTGCTCGGTTGCTTTTCATCCGCTTACCCGCCAAGAGCAAAAGCAGTCGAGCAAGCCCGGCTCTACAAAGCGGGGGTATCCGCGACTGAAGTCGCTCCCACACTGGCTGCATGACAAAGGGCGCCGGATCGACCGGCGCCCTTTTCGATTCCCACCTTGGATCGATGGCTTCACACCGTCGCCGGCAACAGCTTCTCCGGCTCCGGCTGCGCGTCGACGACCAGTTCGCCGTCGCGCACGTCGATGCCGACCTTGCCGCCGCCGAGCAGCTTGCCGAACAGCAGTTCGTCGGCCAACGGACGCTTGATCTTGTCCTGGATCAGTCGCGCCATCGGCCGCGCACCCATCAGCGGGTCGAAGCCGTTCTGCGCCAGCCAGTCGCGCGCCGCCGGGGTGGCCGACAGGCTGACGTTCTTCTCGTGCAGCAGCGCTTCCAGTTCGATCAGGAACTTGTCCACCACGCGCAGGATGTGCTCGAAGCCCAGCGCCTGGAACTGCACCACCGCATCGAGGCGGTTGCGGAATTCCGGGGTGAAGCCCTTGCGGATCACTTCCATCGCGTCGGTGCTGTGGTCCTGCTTGGTGAAGCCGATGCTGCGCCGCGCAGCCTGCGCCGCGCCGGCGTTGGTGGTCATCACCAGGATCACGTTCTTGAAATTGGCCTCGCGCCCGTTGGTGTCGGTCAGCACGCCGCGATCCATCACCTGCAGCAGGATGTTGAAGATGTCCGGGTGCGCCTTCTCCACCTCGTCCAGCAGCAGCACGCAGTGCGGGGTCTTGACGATCTTCTCGGTCAGCAGGCCGCCCTGGTCGAAACCGACATAGCCCGGCGGCGCGCCGATCAGGCGGCTGACCGAGTGCGGCTCCATGTATTCGCTCATGTCGAAGCGCACCAGCTCGATGCCCAGCTGCAGCGCCAGCTGCTTGGTCACCTCGGTCTTGCCCACGCCGGTGGGACCGGCGAACAGGAAGCTGCCGATCGGCTTGTCCGGGTTGCCCAGGCCGCTGCGCGCCAGCTTGATCGCCGCCGACAGCGTCTCGATGGCCGGGTCCTGGCCGAAGATCACCATCTTCAGGTTGCGCTCCAGGTGCTGCAGCACGTCCTTGTCGGTGGCGCTGACCTGCTTGGCCGGGATGCGCGCCATCTTCGCCACGATGGTCTCGATTTCCTCGGTATCGATCAGCTGCTTGCGCTGGCCTTCCGGCAGCAGGCGCTGGCGCGCGCCGGCCTCGTCGATCACGTCGATGGCCTTGTCCGGCAGCAGGCGGTCGCCGATGTGCTTGACTGACAGGTCGACCGCCGCCTGCAGCGCCTCGTCGAGGTAGGCGACGCCGTGGTGCGCCTCGTACTTGGGCTTCAGGCCCTGCAGGATTTCGTAGGTTTCGCCGACGGTCGGCTCGACCACGTCGATCTTCTGGAAGCGCCGCGCCAGCGCGCGGTCCTTCTCGAAGATGCCGCGGTATTCCTGGAAGGTGGTCGAACCGATGCAGCGCAGCTCGCCCGACGCCAGCGCCGGCTTGAGCAGGTTGCTGGCGTCCATGGTGCCGCCGCTGGCGGAACCGGCGCCGATGATGGTGTGGATCTCGTCGATGAACAGCACCGCGTGCGGGATCTTCTTCAGCTGCGCCAGCACCGCCTTCAG
>JBDHQQ010000174.1:0-5011 GCA_039807145.1 Pseudoxanthomonas sp.
TGGCTGGAGCCGCTGGGGGTGCGCGTCGCCTGGCTGGCCGGCAAGGTCACCGGCAAGGCGCGTGCGGCGGTCATGGCGGACGTGGCTTCCGGCGCGGCGCAGGTCGTCGTCGGCACCCACGCGCTGATGCAGGAAGGCGTGGTCTTCCACGACCTGGCGCTGGCCATCGTCGACGAGCAGCACCGCTTCGGCGTGCACCAGCGCCTGGCGCTGCGGGAAAAAGGCGCCAGCGACGATGCCGTCCCGCACCAGCTGGTGATGACCGCCACGCCGATCCCGCGCACGCTGGCGATGGCCGCGTACGCCGACCTGGACGTGTCCGCCATCGACGAACTCCCACCCGGGCGCACGCCGGTGCAGACCATCGCGCTGAGCGCCGAGCGGCGGCCGGAACTGGTCGAGCGCATCCGCGCCGCCTGCGCCGAGGGCCGCCAGGCGTATTGGGTGTGCACGCTGATCGACGATTCCGACGAGGTCGTCGCGCAGGCCGCGCAGACCACGTTCGAACAGTTGACCGCGGCGATGCCGGAACTGCGCATCGCCCTGGTGCACGGACGGATGAAGGCGGGCGAGAAGCAGGCGACGATGCGCGCCTTCAAGCAGGGCGAGATCGACCTGCTGGTCGCGACCACGGTGATCGAGGTCGGCGTGGACGTGCCCAACGCCTCGCTGATGATCGTCGAGAACGCCGAGCGCCTCGGCCTGGCCCAGCTGCACCAGCTGCGCGGGCGCGTCGGTCGTGGCGCCGCGGCTTCGGCCTGCGTGCTGCTGTACCAGTCGCCGCTGTCGCAGATGGCGAAGCAGCGACTGGCCACGCTGCGCGAGACCAACGACGGCTTCGTCATCGCCGAAAAGGACCTGGAGCTGCGCGGCCCCGGCGAACTGCTCGGCACCCGCCAGACCGGGCTGGCGAACTTCCGCGTCGCCGACCTCGCCCGCGACGCCGCGCTGTTGCCGCAGGTGCGCGAACTGGCCGAACGCCTGCTGGCGGAATCGCCGCCACTGGCCGACCGCATCATCGGCCGCTGGGTCGGCGGCGCGGCGCGGTATGCTTCGGCCTGATGGGCGGTGATCGGAGATGCGTCAGCCAAAAGCCGCGATCCGCGCCTCGGCCGCTTTCGCCCGTCATTCCCGCGAAGGCGGGAATCGCTTTTCAACAGCCGCATGGCTGGTCATCGCTCGTGCCGTTGCTTTTGAAAGGGCCAAAGCAAGAGCGATTCCCGCCTTCGCGGGAATGACGAGCAAAGAGCGATAAGCTCCTCACGAATCACGAATCACGAATCACGAATCACGAATCACGAATCACGAATCACGAATCACGGGCTCCAATGACCAACAAGATTCCCCTGCTGATCGACACCGATCCCGGCGTCGACGACGCGCTGGCGCTGCTGATGGCGTTCAACGACGCGAACCACGATGTCGTCGGCCTGAGCATCGCCGCCGGCAACGTCGGCCTGGGATACACGGTGCGCAACGCGCTGAAGCTGTGCGAGGTCGCCGGCCGCGCCGACGTGCCGGTGTTCGCCGGCTGCGAATCGCCCTTGGTGCTGGCTCCGCGCGAGGACGCGGCGCACGTGCACGGCCGCGACGGTTTCGGCGATGCCGGCTTCGAGCCGGCCGTACGCGGCGCGGAAAACGAACATGCGGCGCTGGCGATCCTGCGCCTGTCGCACGCGCATGCCGGACGCCTGCTGCTGGTCGCGCTGGGGCCGCTGACCAACATCGCCCTGGCGCTGAAGCTGGACCCGACCCTGCCGCAGCGGATTGCCCGGTTCGTGATCATGGGTGGCGCGGTCAGCGCGCACGGCAACATCACCGCGGCGGCCGAGTTCAACGTCGCCTTCGACCCGGAAGCGGCGCACGTGGTGTTCGAAGCCTTCCCGCATTTCGACCTGGCCGATTGGGAGGCGACCGTCGCCCACGGATTCCTCCACGACAAGGCCGAGCAGTGGCTCCGTGCCGATTCGCCCCGTGCCCGGTTCTACGACGCCGTTTCCCTGCAGACCCGGCGCTGGTCGGCGGACCGCCGCGGCGACCACTGGCACAGCGCCGATGCGCTGGCCATGGCCTTCGCCCTGCACCCGGAGGGCGCGACCCGGCTGGCCGAACGCCCCGTTCAGGTTGAACTGGCCGGCGCCCTGACCCGGGGTGCCACCGTGACCGACTGGAACCGGCAGACCGGCCGGCCGGACAACGCCCGCATCCTGCTGGGCTACGACCAGGCCCGGTTCGAGGCGCTGGTCGAGGCGGCGCTGGCGGCGGGGTAGGGTGGACTTGCGGCAAGGCGGCCTGGGCAGCTACAATGCTCGGCTCGCTCTGTCTGGATTCGAGTCGACTCGGCCGGCAGTTTGCTCCCTCAAACTCCAGTTATCAGGTGCCGCCATGAAGGCTGACATCCATCCCCAATACCGCCCCGTGGTCTTCCACGACGTGACCTCCGACTTCAAGATCCTGACCCAGTCGACCATCCCCACCAAGGAAACGGTCAAGTGGGAAGACGGGCAGGAGTACCCGCTGGTCAAGGTGGAAATCTCGTCGGCCTCGCATCCGTTCTACACCGGCAAGCACAAGGTCATGGACACCGGCGGCCGCATCGACAAGTTCCAGAAGCGCTACCAGAAGCAGTAACCGCCACTTTCCGCTGGACGCCCGACGGCCGCGCTTGCGCGGCCGTCCGCGTTTGGGCGCATGCGCAGCGCGCGATCGCCGCGCTGGTCCGACTTTGGTCGGGTTTCGAGCGACGGCTCCAGGCCGCTATGCGATAATTCAGGGTTCCTGCGGTTCGCAACGCGAATCGGTGGCGCACGCCATTCCCTCCCCCGGGACATCCCACGAAGGAGCATGTTGTGTCCGAACTCGACCAAGTCACGTTGAACGCGGGCGACAAGAGCGTCGTCCTGCCGGTCCTGAAACCGACGCTGGGCAACGATTGCATCGACATCGCCAGGCTGACCAAGGAAACCGGGCTCTTCACCTACGATTCCGGCTATACCGCCACCGCCAGCTGCAAGTCGGCGATCACCTACATCGACGGCGACAACGGCGTGCTGCTGTACCGCGGCTACCCGATCGAGCAACTGGCCAAGCAGTCGAGCTTCCTCGAGGTGGCCTACCTGCTGATGAACGGCGAGCTGCCGACCGCGGCCGAGTTCGCCAAGTTCGAAGACGAGGTGACGCATCACACGATGATGCACGAGTCGCTGAAGAACTTCCTCAACGGCTTCCACCACGACGCGCACCCGATGGCGATGCTGGCCGGCACCGTCGCCTCGCTGTCGGCGTTCTATCACGACACGCTGGACCTGGAAGACCCGGAACAGCGCCGCCAGGCCGCGATCCGCCTGCTGGCCAAGGTGCCGACGCTGGCCGCCGCCGCCTACCGCTACTCGATCGGCTGGCCGATCCGCTACCCGCGCAACAACCTCGAGTACGTCGACCGCTTCCTGCACATGATGTTCGAGGTGCCCAGCGAACCGCTGGAGCTGAACCCGGTGGTGGCCAAGGCGCTGGACCTGCTGTTCATCCTGCACGCCGACCACGAGCAGAACGCGTCCACCTCGACGGTGCGCATGGTCGGCTCGACCGGCGCCAACCCGTACGCCTGCATCGCCGCCGGCATCACCGCGCTGTGGGGCCCCGCGCACGGCGGCGCCAACGAGGCGGTGCTGAAGATGCTCGAGGAGATCGGCGACGCGAAGAACGTCGAATCCGCCGTGGCCAAGGCCAAGGACAAGGAATCGGGCTTCCGCCTGATGGGCTTCGGCCACCGCGTGTACAAGAACTTCGATCCGCGCGCCAAGATCATCCGCGAGATGACCCACAAGGTGCTGGGCGAGCTGGGCGTGGACGACCCGCTGCTGGAAGTGGCGATGCGGCTGGAAGAGGCGGCGTTGAAGGACGACTACTTCATCCAGCGCAAGCTCTACCCGAACGTCGATTTCTACAGCGGCATCATCTACAAGGCGCTGAAGATCCCGACCGAGATGTTCACGGTGATGTTCGCCATCGGCCGCACCGCCGGCTGGGTCGCGCACTGGCTGGAGCAGCAGGTCGACCCGGAAGCCAAAATCGGCCGTCCGCGCCAGATCTACACCGGCCACGACGTGCGCGACTACCGGGACATCGGTTCGCGCTGATTTCGTGCCGATCCGGCGGCTGCCGCGGCCGCATGACGAAAAACGCCCCACAATGCGGGGCGTTTTTTCGTGGCGGCAACGCGTGGCGGAATCGGGCCTGGCGCGACTAGACCGCCTCGCGATCGTCGGTTTCTTCCTCCGCCAGCAGCTGCCGCAATTGCGCTGCCGATGCGCGACGCATCGGTTTTTCGTCCACCGTCGACAGTGGCGCCTGGCGCAGCGCGTCCAGCGGCAACACGGCCACGTCGAAGGGCAGTTCCCCGGCGCCGAACAGCCAGGCCGGCGCGTCCAGGCTGCGTTCGCGATCCAGGCGCAGCCGGCGCATGCGCGGCTGGTGGGGAATGCCGTGCTCGTCGAGGAAGCGCGCCACGGCGTCCGGATCGTCGCTGTGCAGGTGCAGGGCGACGGCGCTGCGGGCGTCGGCGGTGCCGTCCAGCACCGCGCCGATCAGGCGCGGTTCGAAGCGGGCGAAGAATTCCAGCGCGTGCAGCGCGGCCTCGCGTCGTTCGCGTAGCGCCTGCGCATGGTCGGGACCGGCGAACAGGCGCTGGTATTCGCGCAGGGCGTCTTCTATTTCGCGGTTGCGCGGCAGCGAGGCGTCGTCGTGGATGCCGAGCCGGCTGGCGGCCTTCAGCTTGGCGTGGTGGAAATCGCGGATGCCGCCTTCGGCCATCAGTCGCGCGGCCTCGCGGGCCAGGCGGTGGCGGCGTTCGCGGGTGCGGCTCAGCGCGTGTTCGCGGGCGTGGTGCATGACGAGCCTCCGCATCCTGAACTGCGGCGACTGTACATGAAACGGCGGGATCGGGATCCGGTGTCCGTCCTTCATGCCTTCCAGGATCCCGGATGTCAGAAGATGTCGAACGCCTCTTCGT
>JBDHQQ010000175.1:0-4991 GCA_039807145.1 Pseudoxanthomonas sp.
GGGCAAGACCACCCAACTGCCGAAGCTGTGCCTGGCCGCAGGGCGCGGTGTGGCCGGCATGATCGGCTGCACCCAGCCGCGCCGCATCGCCGCGCGCGCGGTCGCGCGCCGGGTCGCCGAGGAACTGTGCAGCCCGCTGGGCGATGTGGTCGGCTACCAAGTGCGCTTCAGCGACCACGTCGGCGACGCGACCCAGGTCAAGTTCATGACCGACGGCATCCTGCTGGCCGAGATCGCCCGCGACCGCTGGCTGTCGGCCTACGACACGATCATCGTCGACGAGGCGCACGAACGCAGCCTCAACATCGATTTCCTGCTCGGCTACCTGAAGCAGCTGCTGCGCAGGCGCCGCGACCTGAAGGTCATCGTCACCTCGGCGACCATCGATACCGAACGGTTCTCGAAGCACTTCGACGACGCGCCGGTGATTTCGGTCGAAGGCCGGACGTATCCGGTCGAAGTGCGCTACCGGCCGCTGGAAGGCGGCGGCGAGGAAGGCGGGCCACGCGAAAGCGAAGGCACGGTCAACGACGCCATCGTCGGCGCCATCGACGAGATCACCCGCCACGATCCGCGCGGCGACGTGCTGGTGTTCCTGCCCGGCGAGCGCGAGATCCGCGACGCGCACCAGTCGCTGGAACGGCGCAGGTACCGCGAGACCGAGGTGCTGCCGCTGTACGCGCGGCTGTCGGCGAAGGACCAGGACCGCGTGTTCAATCCGGGCACGAAGCGGCGGCTGGTGCTGGCGACCAACGTCGCCGAGACCTCGTTGACCGTGCCGCGCATCCGCTACGTGGTCGATCCGGGATTCGCGCGGGTCAAGCGATATTCGCCGCGGCAGAAGCTCGACCGCCTGCACATCGAGCCGGTCAGCCAGGCCAGCGCCAACCAGCGCAAGGGCCGCTGTGGGCGCATCGCCGAGGGCGTGTGCTATCGCCTGTACGCCGAAGCCGATTTTGTCGCGCGCCCCGAGTTCACCGATCCGGAAATCCGCCGTTCGTCGCTGGCCGGGGTGATCCTGCGCATGCTGGCGCTGGGCTTGGGTCGGATCGAGGATTTCCCGTTCCTGGAACCGCCGGACGAGCGCGCCATCGCCGATGGCTGGCAGCAACTGGGCGAGCTTGGCGCGGTCGACAAGGAACGCAAGCTCACCGTCGCCGGCAAACAGATGGCACGCCTGCCGGTGGACGTGAAGCTGGCGCGGATGCTGGTCGCCGCGCAGCAACACCGCTGCCTGCGCGAGATGCTGGTGATCGCCGCGTTCCTCGGCATCCAGGATCCGCGCGAACGCCCGCCGGAGGCGCGCGAGGCCGCGGACAACGCGCACGCGAAGTTCGCCGATGCGCGGTCGGAATTCGTCGGCATCCTCCGGCTGTGGGAAGCCTATCGCGCCATGCACGAGGAACTGACCCAGTCGAAGCTGCGCGACTGGTGCGAGCGCCATTTCCTCGGTTTCCTGCGCATGCGCGAGTGGCGCGAACTGCACCGGCAGTTGCTGCTGCTGTGCGAAGAGATGGGATGGGAATTCGATATCCCCGCAGGAAGCCACTCTCCTTTGAGGGAAAGCCATCCCCCTTTGCAAAAAGGGAGCAGGGGGGATTTGCGCCCCGGCAAGGCCAAAACAAATCCCCCGTCGTCCGCTGCGCGGACGCCTGCCCCCTTTTCCAAAGGGGGCGCGTTGCTGGCGGAAGCGGCATCGGATAAAGAACGGCAAGTGGCCTATGTCGCATTGCATCGCGCATTGATCGCCGGCCTGCCGACGCAAGTCGGCCATCGCACCGAGAAAGGCGATTTCCTCGCCCCGCGCCAGCGCCGCTTCCACCTGTTCCCCGGCTCGGCGCTGGCGAAGAAACCGCCGCCATGGACGCTTTGCGCCACGTTGCTCGATACCCAGCGCGTGTGGGGCCTGACCAACGCGGCGATCGAACCCGACTGGGTGATCGCCGAAGTGCCGCACCTGCTGGCCCGCAAGCATTTCGACGCGCACTGGTCGCGGGCGCAGGGGCACGTGCTGGCGTCGGAGCAGATATCGCTGTTCGGTCTGGTGCTGGCGCCGAAGAAACCGGTGCACTACGGCCGCATCGCGCCGCTGGAAGCGCACGACATCTTCGTGCGGCAAGGGCTGGTGACTGGCGAAATCAACACGCGTTGCGGTTTCATCGCCGCCAACCTGAAAACTCTGGAGCAGGCGCACGAAGAGGAAGCCAAGCTGCGCCGCGCCGACCTGGTCGCCGACGAGGACTGGCAGGCGCGCTGGTACCTCGACCGCATTCCGTCGGACATCCATTCCGCCGCCGGTCTCGACGCGTGGTGGAAGTTGCTGCCCGAGGAGAAGCGCCGCGCCTTGCGGTGGTCGCTGGTCGACCTGTTGCCGGGCGAGGGCAGCGAGCAGGACCGCTACCCCAAATACCTGGCGCTGGGCGACGCGCGCCTGCCGCTGCACTACCGGTTCGAACCGGGCGCGGCAGACGACGGCGTGACCCTCGACGTGCCGCTGCACCTGCTGGGCGCGTTGGACCCGGCGCGGCTGTCGTGGCTGGCGCCGGGCTTCGTCGCCGACAAGGCGGCGGCGCTGATCCGCACGCTGCCCAAGGCGCAGCGCCGCAACTACGTGCCGGCGCCGGATTTCGGCCGCGCGTTCTTCGAGGCTTTTCCGCAGCCCAGCGCCGACGATTTGCGCGGCGAGCTGGCGCGTTTCCTGTCGAAGGCCACCGGTGCGACGGTGGCCGCCGTCGATTTCGACGAAGCCGCGCTGGAGCCGCACCTGCGCATGAACCTGCGCCTGCGCGACGAGCAAGGCAGGGTAATCGACGAATCGCGCGATCTCGACGCGCTGCGCGCACGCTTCGGCGAACGCGCCGGCCACGCTTTCGCCGCGCGAGCAGGTCGTGCGCTGGCGGCGGAAGGGTTGCGCGAATTTCCCGCCGAGCCGGTTCCGCTGCAGGTGCCGGGTGAAGCCGGCGTGCCCGCTTATCCGGCGCTGTCCGATACCGGCGAAGCCGCCGCGCTGCGCATCTTCGCCGACCGCGCCGAAGCCGCCGCCGCGCATCCGCCGGGTGTGAGGCGGCTGCTGGAAATCGCCCTGGCCGACAAGGTCAAGCAGGCGCGCAAGCAACTGCCCGTATCGCCAAAGACCGGGCTGCTGTACGCGGCCATCGAGTCGCAAGAGAGACTGCGCGGCGACATCGTCGATGCGGCGATGAACGCGGTGCTGGCCGACGGCCTGGCGGACATTCGCGACCGCGCTGCATTCGGGCGCCGGCGCGACGAGGCCGGAAAGGGACTGTTCGGCGAAGCGATGGCGCGGCTGAAGCTGGCCGAAGACATCCTGTCCGCCGTCGCCGAACTGAAACCGCAGCTGGAATCGCCGCTGATGGGCTGGGCGCGCGGCAACCTCGACGACCTGCGTGCGCAGCTCGACGCGCTGGTGCGCCCGGGTTTCCTGCGCGACACCCCGGCCGATGCGCTGGCGCAGTTCCCGCGCTACCTGAGGGCGATGATCCTGCGCGCCGAACGCGCCAAGCGCGATCCGTCGCGCGACCAGCAGCGGATGCTGGAACTGAAGCCGTTCGTGGATGCGCTGCGGGGCGCGGAAGGGCGCGGCGTCGCCGGGCAGCCGCAGTGGCAGGCGCTGCGCTGGGACCTAGAGGAGCTGCGGGTATCGGTCTTCGCGCAGGAACTGGGCGCACGGCCCGGCATTTCGCCGAAGAAGCTGGCGCAGCGATTGGCGGACATGGCATAGCGAAGGATTTTTCGCCGGTCCGTCGCCCCGGTTTGTGACACGATGGTGGCGGATTGAAAAATTCCAAAGATTCCACCGTTGCAGAGACACGTCGTGACCGTCGCCCCGCCGCAAGACCCTAAGCCGCTGCTGGACCATCCCGCCCTCGCCGCGATGCCCGCGACGTTGCGCGAGCAGGCCGTGCAGGCGCTGCGGACGTCGGCGGAAATCGACGATCCACCGGAAGTGCTGGCCGACGCGCTGGACATCCTGCGCGGGCTGTCCGCCGACGGCGAGGTGGTCGCGGCGACGCTGTGGCACGCGATGCCGTCGCTGCGCGAACAGGTCGGCCCGGCCTTCGCCAAGGCGCATCCGGGTGTCGCCGCGCTGGTCGAGGGCCAGCAGGCCGCCGCGCAGGTGTGGGCGCTGCACGCGCAGCCCGATCGCATGGGCAACACCGAAGGCCTGCGCCGCTTGCTGCTGGCCATCGTGCAGGACCTGCGCGTGGTGCCGATCCTGCTGGCGCGGCAACTGGCGCGGATGCGCGTGGCCGGCAGGCTGCCGGCGCAGACGCGCCGCGAACTGGCGCTGCTGACCCGCGACATCCACGCGCCGCTGGCCAACCGGCTAGGCATCTGGCAGCTGAAGTGGGAGCTGGAGGACCTGGCGTTCCGCTTCCTCGAACCGGACACGTACAAGCAGATCGCCGCGCAACTGGACGACAAGCGCCAGGGTCGCGAGCGCTACATCGAGCAGGTCAAGCGCCAGCTTTCGGCGGCACTGGAAGAGCACGGCATCCACGCCGAGATCAGCGGGCGGCCGAAGCACATCTACAGCATCTGGAAGAAGATGCAGCGCAAGCAGGTGCCGATGGATGCGCTGTACGACCTGCGCGCGGTGCGCGTGGCGGTCGACGACGTGGCCGCCTGCTATGCCGCGCTGGGCCTGGTGCACGCGCTGTGGACGCCGATCCCCAGCGAATTCGACGACTACATCGCCCGGCCCAAGGCCAACGACTACCGTTCGCTGCACACCGCGGTGGTCGGCCCGGAAGGGCGCACCCTGGAAGTGCAGATCCGCACCCACGAAATGCACGCGCAGGCCGAACTGGGCGTGGCCGCGCACTGGAAATACAAGGAAGGCGGCAAGTCCGGCGACCAGGCCTTCGAGCGCAAGATCGCGTGGATGCGCCGGCTGCTGGAACAGTCCGCGGAGGGCGAGAACATCGGCGGCGAACTGGATGCCGAACTGGCCGAGGACCGCATCTACA
>JBDHQQ010000176.1:0-4947 GCA_039807145.1 Pseudoxanthomonas sp.
CGCCATTCTCAACGGCAAGCCGCTGGACCGCGCATACCTGACCCACGAGGAAATCATGGCCGGCGGCGAACTGCGCTTCACCATGCAGGCGAAACCGAACAAGGCCTGGGCAACCGATCCGACGCTGCGGCCGTATTCGATGTCGTCGGCGCAGGGGAACTGAGATTCAGGGCAGCTCAATGTCCCACAAGCCGTAGTGCAAGCGAAATTGTGTAACCCCATTTCCTGCGATTACCCTAGTCGCATGTCTGCTCCCGGCCGCCACGCCTCGCCACGCTTCCTGCGCGCCTTCGGGTTGCTGATGCTCGTGGTCGGCCTGCTGGTCCGCCCGCTGGCGGTCGTCGCCTGCGACGTCGAGGATTCCCGCAGGATCGTCGCGGCCGAGCAGAGGGTCGCCACGGATTCCGCGATCCAGGATGCCGGCGGCGATTGCTGCGCCAACGTGGCTTGCGGCGAATGCTGTGCGCCCGCACCGCTGGTCGCGCCGACAATGGCACGCCTCGCGGCCTATGTGCCGATGCCGCCGCAAGCGCTTCCCGAACCGCGGGGTCGACTCGAACCGGCGGCCTACCCGGTGAGTTCCCGTCCTCCGATCAGCGTCTGACGCCTCACGCCGGTCTTACCGGTATTCGACTGTCTTTCGTTCTTCGGAGATTTCCCCATGTGGTTGCGCCTGGCGGCGTTCGTCGCCCTGGCGCTTGCCTGGTGCGGTTCCGCATCGGCGCAGGCGCCACAGAGATTGATCCTGGACGACGCATTTGCGCGCGTCGCCGATACCCACCCCGAGCTGCGCCTGTACGGCGCCCGTCGCGAGGGGCTGTCCGCCGGGCTCGACGCGGCGGCCCTGCATCCGCCGCTGGTCGCGGGCGTGCAGGTCGAGAATGCCTTCGGCAACGGCCAGACCCGTGGCCTCGACGCCGCCGAGCTGACCCTGACGCTCGCATCGGTCATCGAACGCGGCGGCAAGCTCGACGCACGCCGCACGCTGGCGCAGAGCCGGATCGACGCGCTGGCGGTCGAACGCGAAACGAACCGCCTCGATCTACTGGCCGAAGTCGCGCGGCGCTATCTCGCGGTGGTGGCAGCGCGCCAACGCCGCGCCATCGCCGACACCGATATCGCCCAGCGCCGGCGTACCGTCGCCGCCGCGCGCCAGCGCCTGCAGGCCGGCGCTTCCCCCGAGTCGGTGTTGCTGACCGCACAGGCAGCGCTCGCGCGCGCCGAACTTGAACGCGCACGCGGCGAACAGGACGAACGCGCCGCACGCCAGCACTTGGCGGCATTGTGGGGCGAGCGTTCGCCGACGTTCGACGTCGCGCAGACCGATCCGACCGTGTTGCCGGACATCGACGACGTCGAAGCCCTGGCCTCGCTGCTCGACGCCACACCCGAACTCGCCCGGTTCGCCGACGAACGTCGCATCCGCGAAGCGCGATTGCAACTGGCGCGCTCCGAATCGAAGCCGGACCTCGACTGGCAGATCGGCGTGCGCCGGCTCGAGGCCAATGGCGATACAGCGCTGGTCGGCAGCCTGTCGATGCCGCTGGGCGCAGCGCGCCGCGCCCAGCCCGCGATCCGCGAGGCCGAGGCGGAACTGGCCATGCTGGGGATCGAGCGCGAGGCCCGGGACATTTCGCTGTATTCGACGCTGGTCGAAGCGCATGGCCGCTACCGCCTGGCGCAACTGGAAGTCCAGCGCCTGCGCGACGATGTCCTACCCCGGCTCGCCAAGGCCGAGTCTGCCGCCGAACGCGCATACCGCGGCGGCGCGATCAGCTACCTCGAATGGGCTCAACTGCAATCCGAGCGCACCGCCGCGCGCCGGCAGCAACTCGACGCCGCGCTCGACGCCCAACGCGCCCTCATCGAAATCCAGCGGCTCACCGGCCGATCTTTCATCGCCGGTTCGGCCGCTTCCACACAAGGAAATTCCCCGTGAAAGCCCGTCATCTGATTTTCCTGTCCGTACTGGCGCTCCCGCTGGCCGCCTGCGGCGGCAACGCCGGAACCGAGCCTGGCCATGAAGAAAGCGCCGGCGGGCACGCCGAATCCGGCCACGACACCGGGCATGGCGACGAGGCGGAAGCCGGCACCGTGATCGAGGCCGCCATCGCGGAGGCCTCCGGCATCCGCGTCGCGCCTGCCGGTCCCGGCGCCATCTCCGACGAGCACGAGGTGCAGGGCCTGCTGACGCCGGTGGAAGGGCGCATCGCGAAAGTGACGGCGCGCTTCCCCGGGCCGATTCGCCGCCTTGCCGCCAATGTCGGCGACCGCGTCGTCGCAGGCCAGGCGCTCGCGGTGATCGAGAGCAACCTCAGCCTGACCAATTACACGGTGACCTCGCCGATCGCCGGTGTGGTACTGGAGCGCAATGCCACGATTGGCGCCGTGGCGGGCGAAGGCATGCCGCTGTTCGAGGTGGCCGACCTATCGTCGTTATGGGTGGATCTGCACGTGTTCGGCTTCGATGCGCAGCACATCACCGCCGGCATGCCGGTGACCGTGACACGGCTGAGCGACGGCGTGAACGCACAGACGCGTCTGGAACGCGTGCTACCCAGCACCGCCACCGCTAGCCAGAGCACGGTCGCGCGCGCCACCATCGCTAACAACGACGGCCTGTGGCGGCCGGGTTCGGCGGTGCGCGCGCGGATAGCAGTCGATCGAAGCGAGGCCGCGCTGGTCGTGCCGCTGGGCGCGCTGCAGACCGATGAAGGTAATCGCGATGTGGTTTACGTGCGCGAAGGCGACCGCTACGAGGAGCGCCCGGTCACGCTCGGCCGCCGCGACGCGCGGCACGTCGAGGTGACGGCGGGCCTGCGCGCCGGCGAGCAGGTGGTGGTCGAGCAGAGCTTCCTGGTCAAGGCGGACATCGGCAAGTCCACCGCCGAGCACGAGCACTGAGGCCCGGTCATGCTCGAGAAAATCATCGCCTTCTCCATCCGCCATCGCTGGATGATGCTGCTGCTGACCCTGGCCCTGATCGGGATCGGCACGTGGAGCTTCACCCGGCTTTCGGTCGATGCCACGCCCGACATCACCAACGTGCAGGTGCAGGTCAACACCGTGATGCCCGGCTACTCGCCGCTGGAGTCCGAGCAGCGGGTGACCTTTCCCATCGAGACCGCGCTCGCCGGCCTGCCCGGCCTGGACTACACGCGCTCGATCTCGCGCTACGGCCTGTCGCAGGTGACGGTGGTGTTCGAGGACGGCACCGACCTCTACTTCGCCCGCCAGCAGGTCGCCGAACGCCTGCAGGAAGCGCGCGCACAGTTGCCCGAGGGTCTGGAACCGGCGATGGGTCCAATCGCCACCGGCATGGGCGAAATCTTCATGTACACGATCGACACCGCGCCGGACGCGCGCAAGGCCGACGGCAGCCGCTACACGCCGACCGACCTGCGCACCCTGCACGACTGGGTGATCCGCCCGCAGTTGCGCAACGTGCCCGGCGTGACCGAGGTGAACGCGATCGGCGGATACAAGCGGCAGATCCACATCACGCCCGATCCGGTGAAGCTGCGTGCGCTGGACTTCACCCTGCAGGACGTGGTCGCGGCGGTGGAGGCCAACAACCGCAACGTCGGCGCCGGCTACATCGAGCGCAACGGCGAGCAGTTGCTGGTGCGCGTGCCCGGCCAAGTCAGCGATGCGCAGCAGCTCGGACTGATCGTGCTCGACCGCCGCGGCGGCGTGCCGATCCGGGTGCGCGACGTGGCGCAGGTGAGCGAAGGCCGGGAACTGCGCAGCGGTGCGGCGACGCAGAACGGCCACGAGGCCGTGGTCGGCACGGTGGTGATGCTGGTCGGCGCCAACAGCCGCCAAGTCTCGCAGGCGGCGCTGGCGAAATTGATGGAGGCCAACGCCAGCCTGCCCGAAGGCGTCGCCGCCACCCCGGTCTACGACCGCACCGCGCTGGTCGATCGCACCATCCATACCGTCGCGAAGAACCTGGTCGAAGGCGCGCTGTTGGTAATCGTGGTGCTGTTCCTGCTGCTGGGGAACTTACGCGCGGCGCTGATCACCGCTGCGGTGATCCCGCTAGCGATGCTGTATACCCTCACCGGGATGGTGCGCGGCGGCGTGTCGGGCAACCTGATGAGCCTGGGCGCGCTCGACTTCGGCCTGATCGTGGATGGCGCGGTGATCATCATCGAGAACTGCCTGCGCCGCTTTGGCGAGCTGCAGCATGCGCTCGGCCGCACGCTCACGCGCGAGGAGCGCTTCGAGGCGACCGCCGACGCCACCGCCGAGGTGATCCGGCCCAGCCTTTTCGGCATGGGCATCATCACCGCCGTGTACCTGCCGATCTTCGCGCTGGGCGGGATCGAGGGAAAGATGTTCCACCCGATGGCGATCACCGTGGTGCTGGCGCTCAGCGGTGCGATGCTGCTGTCGCTGACCTTCGTCCCGGCCGCCGTCGCGGTGTTCCTCGGCGGCAAGGTCGACGAGAAGGAGAACCGCGTGGTGGCGTGGGCCAGGCGCGGCTATGAGCCGCTGCTGCGTGCGGCGATACGGCTGCGCGTGCCGGTAGTCGCGGCGGCGGCGACGCTGACCGTGCTGTGCGGCCTGCTGGCGACGCGGCTGGGCAGCGAGTTCGTGCCCAACCTGGACGAGGGCGATGTGGTAGTGCAGGCGCTGCGCGTGCCCGGCACCAGCCTGGGCCAGTCGGTGCGGATGCAGGTCACGCTTGAGCGCGCGCTCAAGCGGTTGCCGGAAGTGCAGCGCGTGTTCGCGCGGATCGGCACGGCCGAGGTCGCCAACGACCCGATGCCGCCGTCGATCGCCGACACCTTCGTAATGCTGAAGGAACGCAAGGACTGGCCCGATCCCGGCAAGCCCAAGGCTAGGCTGCTGGAGGAAATCAACGCGGTCATCGCCAAGGTGCCTGGCAACAACTACGAGGTCACCCAGCCGATCCAGATGCGCACCAACGAACTGATCTCC
>JBDHQQ010000177.1:0-4946 GCA_039807145.1 Pseudoxanthomonas sp.
GGTATTCGCGAACGTATTGCTTGCCGACGAAATCAACCGCGCGCCACCACGCACGCAGAGCGCGCTGCTGGAAGCGATGGCCGAACACCAGGTCACCGTGGACGGCAGCACCCGCGCGCTGCCGCGGCCGTTCTTCGTCATCGCCACGCAGAACCCCGCCGACCTGTCCGGCACCTATCCGCTGCCGGATTCGCAGCTCGACCGCTTCCTGCTGCGCATCGCTCTGGGCTACCCGAACGCCGAATCCGAGCGCGCCCTGCTGACCGGCGCCGACCGCCGCGAACTGATCGCGCAGGCACAGCCGCTGCTGTCCGCGGAAGACGTACTGGCGCTGCGCCGCGCAACCGAAGCCGTGCACGCCAGCGATGCGCTGGTCGGCTACGTGCAGGCCCTGCTCGCGCGCAGCCGCAACCACCCCGGCGTGCGCGTGGGCCTGTCGCCGCGCGCCGGCATCGCCCTGCTGCGCGCCGCGCGCGCCCATGCGCTGCTGCTGGGCCACGCGCACGTGCTGCCGGAAGACGTGCAGGCGCTGTTCGTCGCCGTGGCCGCGCACCGGCTGGTGGCGGAAGCCGAAGCCGCAAACGCCGTCGCGCTGGCCAAGAGCATCCTGCTCGCGGTCGCCGTCGATTGATGCCATGCCGAACGGCTTGCGCGCACGCATCGATGCGCAGATCGCGAAGCTGGCCCGCCCGCGCGATCCCGAATCACTGCCGCTGCGGTTGGACCGTCGCCGCGTCTACGTGCTGCCGACACGCTTCGGCCTGTTCTTCGCCACGCTGCTGCTGGCGATGCTGCTGGGCGCACTGAACTACAACAACAACCCCGCCCTGCTGCTGGCGCTGCTGCTGGCTTCGGCCGGACTGGCCAGCCTGATCGCCGCGCACCTGCAACTGTCGGGCCTGCGCATCGACGCGCTGTCGGCCGAGCCGGTCGCCGCCGGCCAACCAATGACGCTGCAGCTGGCGCTGTCGGCGGACGACCGTCGCCTGCGCCGCGGGCTTCGTCTGAAACTGGAAGATGCAGAGGCGACGGCGGTGCCTTTCGCCGACCCGTCCGTGGTTTCGCTGCAGATTCCCACGGCGCGGCGCGGCTGGCTGGCGCTGGAACGCATCCGTCTTTCGACCACGCAGCCGCTGGGGCTCGCCCGCGCATGGTCGTGGATCTGGCCGGACGCGCCGCTGCTGGTCTATCCCGCGCCGGAAACGAACGCCCCGCCCCTGCCCGCCGGTGGCGATGGCCGGCGCAGCGCGCGACCGGATGCGGCCGGCGACGAAATGCACCACCTGCGCGACTACCGCAGCGGCGACCCGCGCCGAGCCATCGCCTGGAAACCCTCTGCGCGCCGCGACACCCTGCTGGTGCGCGAATACGAACCGCCTCACGGCGACCTGGTCGAACTGGACTGGCGCTCACTCTCCGGGCTAGACCACGAACGCCGGATCGCCCGCCTCGCCCGCTGGGTGGACCTGGCCGAACGCGCGAACCGCCCCTACCGCCTGCGCGTACCCGGCCAGCCGCCCATTGGCCCGGCGCTGGGCCCGGCGCACCGACACCTGTGCCTGCGCGCGTTGGCGCTGCTGCCGGAAGCGGGAGCAACGGGATGAAACCAGAATGCCGCGCCTTCCGCTCCCGCCCGTCATTCCCGCGAAAGCGGGAAGTGCCGGGCCTTTTTCCATCGGAGGACGCATGAGTCCTTCGAGCCCCACCACTGCGCAACTCGCCGCCGCACCGCGCGCCAGCGCCCTGTTGACGGCTGCGCTGGCCTTGCTGCCGCTGTTGCTGCAACTGCCATCGACGCCGGCAATCACGACGGGCGCGGTCGCCTTGTTCGTCGCCCTCGCTTCCTGGCGACGTCCGCTGCCCGCGCTGCTGCGCCTGCTGCTGGCCGCCGCGATGCTGGCCGGCGTGTTCTGGTGGATGGGCACGCGCCTGGGTCGCGACACCGGCTGCGCCCTGCTGGCGGCGATGCTGGCGATCAAGCCCGCCGAAACCGCCACCCTGCGCGACGCGCGCAGCCTGGTCGGCTTCGCCCTGTTCGCGCCGTTCGCCGCCTTCCTGCTCGACCAGGGCCCCGCGAGCATGGCGCTGGGCCTGCTGGCCGCGCTCGCCGCGCTGTTCTGCCTGCAACAACTGGCCGATGCCGAAGCCGGGCTGCCGGTCCGCATGCCGTCGCCGCGCCGGTTCGGCGCGACCGCGCGGCTGGTCGCGCTGGGCCTGCCGCTGATGCTGGCGGCGTTCTGGCTGTTCCCCCGCCTCGGCACGCCGCTGTGGGGCGTGCCCGACCGCGCCGTGGCCCGGCCCGGCCTGTCCGACCGGATGACGCCCGACGACTGGATCGACCTGCTGGCCGACGACAGCCCGGCGCTGCGCGTGCAGTTCTTCGGCGCGATGCCGCCGATGCGCGATCTGTACTGGCGCGGGCCGGTGCTGCTGGATTTCGACGGGCGCACGTGGACGCAACCGCAATGGATGCGCGGCCTGCCGCCCGCAGCGACCGTTTCCACGGCGACCGTGTGGGACTACGAAATCGAACTCGAACCGACCGACCGTCGCCAGCTGGTCGCGCTGGACCTGCCGCTGGCCGCACCCCCTGAAGCGACGCTGGGCCACGACTATGGCCTGTACGCGCCGCGTCCGCTGAGCAGCGTCAGCCGCTGGCGGATGCGTTCCGCGCCGCCGGCGCAATTCGAGCCGCAACTCCGGGTCACGCTGCGCCGGATGGCGCTGCAACTGCCCGACGGCTTCAACCCGCGCACGCTGGCGCTGGCCCGGCAGTGGCGGCGCGAAGCGGGCGACGACGATGCCGCCATCGTGCAGCGCGCGCTGGATTGGGTGCGCGCCGAGTTCGCCTACACGCTGGACGCGCCGCCGACCGGGCGCAACGGCATCGACGAATTCCTGTTCCAGCGCAAGAGCGGCTATTGCGAGAACTTCAGCTCGGCCTTCGTCGTGCTGATGCGCGGCGCGGGCATCCCGGCGCGGGTGGTCACCGGCTACGTCGGCGGCTACCGCAATCCGTTCGGCGGCTACTGGGTGGTGCGGCGGATGGACGCGCACGCGTGGGCGGAAGTGTGGCTGCCGCAGCGCGGCTGGGTGCGGGTCGACCCGACCGCGGCGGTGGCGCCCGAACGGGTCTACGACACGCTGGAGGATCGCTTGGCCGCGGAAGCCGGCCCGCTGGGCGGCCTGGACAGGCTGTGGGATTTCGGCGACTGGATGCGGCGCGGCTGGAACGACTGGGTGCTGGGCTTCGACGCGAAGCGCCAGCAGCGCCTGCTGCAGCCGCTGGGCATGGACGAACTGGATGCACGCGAACTGGGCCTGCTGTTCGGCCTGTGCGCCCTGCTGGCGCTGGGCGGCATGCTGGCGTGGCTGGCCCGCGGCCAGCGCGAAACCGACCCGCTGCTACGCGCGTGGCGCACGCTGGGCCGCCGCTACGCCCGCCTGGGCCTGGGCCGCGAAGCGCACGAACCCGCGCTGGAATGGGCAGAGAGGGTCGCCCGCAGCCGTCCGCAGGCGACCCGGACCCTGCTGCCGCTCAGCCACCGTTTCGCCAATTCACGCTACGCTGACATCGCCGGGGACACGGCACTGGCGCGAGACCTGCGCCGGCACCGCCCCTGATCCCATCCGGAGACGCGCCATGAACACCCGCCTCGCTTTCGCCACCGCCGCAGCCGGCTTGCTGCTGGCCGCTTGCGCCACCGCGCCCAAACCGTTGCAGGGCGACTTCACCCAGGTCAATCCGCGCGACGCCGTGGCCGGGGCGCAGATCGGCGCATCGGTCCGCTGGGGCGGCGCCATCGTCGATACCAAGCCGGGGCAGGACAGCACCTGCTTCCAGCTGGTGTCGCGCCCGCTCAACGCCACCGGACGCCCGCAGTCCAAGCTGCCCGACGCCACCGACGGCCGCTTCGTCGCCTGCCGCGCCGGTTTCTACGATCCAGCGGTGTTCGCGCCGGGTCGCGAGGTGACCTTCATCGGCCGCATCGACGGCTACGAGACGATCAAGATCGGCGAATACGACTACAAGCTGCCGCGCGTCGCCGCCGACGTGATCTACCTGTGGCCGGAAGTGCGCGAGGTGGATGTCCGCTCGTCGCCCTATTACGACCCGTTCTGGGGCCCTCGCTGGGGGCCGCGCTGGGGCTGGGGCGGCTGGTGGTGGTAAGCCACGCCGTTCGCGATTGACGAAACGCCGCCCGAGGGGCGGCGTTTTCGTTTCCGACGCATGCAGGACGAGACCTGCCCCACCTATTCCGGCGTGCCGAATCGCCCCAATGGCGCGCCGGCCAGCAGGTGCAGGTGAATGTGGAACACGGTCTGCCCGGCATCGTCGCGGCAGTTCATCACCACCCGGTAACCATCCTGCTCGAAACCTTCGCGCCGCGCGTATTCCGCCGCGGCCAGCGCCAGCCTGCCGATCAGCGCGGCATGCTCCGCCTTCGCATCGTCGAGCGTGGCGATGTGCACGTTCTTCGGGATGAACAGCACGTGCACCGGCGCCTGCGGCGCGATGTCCTTGAAACCCAGCACTTCATCGTCCTCATAGACGATGGTGGCCGGGATTTCGCGACGGATGATCTTGCCGAAGAGGGTGTCGTTCATGTCGGGAATCGGGAATCGGGAATCGGGAATCGGGAATCGGGAATCGGGAATCGGGAATCGGGAATCGGTCGAAGCGTACTCGCTTTTTTGCTCGTCATCCCCGCGAAGGTGGGAATGACGGACTTGCGGGTGGTCCGGGCCGCGCTTTCGACCTTGGCTATTCCGGCATTTCCGCGCGCGAACCGAACGCATGCGACAGCGTGCCGCGATCGACGTACTCCAGCTCGCCGCCCAGCGGCACGCCGTGGGCCAGGCGGCTGGGACGAACGCCGTGCCGGCGCGCCAGTTGCGCCAGGTAGTGCGCGGTGGCCTCGCCTTCGACGGTGGGGTTGGTGGCG
>JBDHQQ010000178.1:0-4834 GCA_039807145.1 Pseudoxanthomonas sp.
AAGAACTCGTTGCCGCCGATGTCCTTCTGCACCACCAGGTGGCCGCTGTCGCCGGGGGCGTGGCTGGCAAAGGGCACCGGCTCGGCCTCGAAGCTGAGCTGGGTGCGCGCGGCGCCGGGCGACTGCACGCTGTGCAGCTGGTCGGTGCCGCCGAAGCGGGTCTTGATCAGGGCCGAGCGGTTCTGCGGGTCCCAGCCCAGGAAGGCGGCACGGCGGAACTCCAGGTAGCGGGCGCTGGCCTCCGCGGTCGCCGCGGGAATGGCCGGAACGCCGTCGGCATGGATCGCCGGCGGCACCGGAACCGCCGCGGCGGCACTGCCGGCGACGGCCAGTGCCGCCGCCAGCAGCGCATGGAGTGCATGATTCATTTCTGCTCCTTGTCGGTTGGCGGCCGCGCCGCTCAGAACTTCACCCGCACGCCGGCGGTGTAGTAGGCCCCCATCACGTCGTAATAGGGCGAGAACGTCGCGGCGATGGGCGCCTTCTTGTTGAAGACGTTGTTGGCGCTGGCATACAGCTCCACCCTGCCCTCGCCGCCCAGCCGGTAGGCGCCGCCGACGTCGTAGTACACGTAGCTGCCGATCCGGTTGTTGACGATGTTCTGGTTGCGGTCGTAGTCGCCCGCGGACAGGTAGCGCGCGCGTGCGTTGACCGAGAACGCATCGCTGTCGAAGGCGATGCTGGACACCGCGCGCCACTTCGGCACGCCCAGGCCGAACGCGTAGCCCTGCGAGCCCACGTACTCCATGCGCTTGACCCCGTCGTCGGTGCTCAGGCTGTTGACCCAGGTCGCCAGGGTGCGCAGGCGCAGGCGCCCGGGCACGCCGAACAGGCGCGCGTCGCGGCGGTAGGAGGCTTCCAGGTCGACGCCGTCGGTCTTGTACTGGGACAGGTTGGTGTAGGTGGAGACGATGCGGGTGATGTTTCCTGCCGCGTCGCGCTCGACCCGGCTGCACAGTTCGGCATTGCCGGCGGCACAGCGGCTGAGGATGTCCTGCAGCCCGATCGTGGTGATCACGTCCTTGATGTCGATGTTGAAATAGTCCAGCGACAGGTCCAGTCCCTCGACCGCCCGCGGCGACCAGCTCAGCCCAGCGGTCAGGGTGTCCGCCGTTTCCGGACGCAGCCCCGGGTTGCCGCCGCCGTTGCTCAGCGCATACACGGTCTGGTTGTTGGTCGGGTCGGTGACGTAACTCCAGCCGGTGGTGGTGGTGGTGAACAGCTCGCCCAGGTTGGCCGAGCGGATGTCGCGGGAACGGGCGATGCGGCCGCGGAAGCCATCGACGAACTCGTTGGTGAAGCCGAGCTTCCACGACCAGATCGAACCGGTGGTGTTGTAGTCGGAGATGCGCGCGGCCGCGCTCAGCGCCAGGTTGTTCAGGCCGGGCACGTCCCTGACCAGCGGCACCAGCACCTCGCCGAAGGCCTCCTTGACGTTGAACGCGCCTTTCATCGCACTGAAGTTGAACGAACGGAAGGCCTTGGCCGCGTCCAGCGCGCCGACACGCTGGTCGATCGCCTCGCGCCGGCCCTCCACGCCGAACGCGACCGAGACCGCGCCTGCCGGGAGTTCCCAGGGCTCGCCGCGCAGGCTCGCACCAAACACGTCCAGCGTGGTCTTGGCCCGCTGCTGCGGTGTGCCGGTCACGTAGTCGATGGCCTCCTGCGACGGCGCGCCTTCGCCGAACACGTTGATCGGCACGCAGTGCAGCGCCGGATTGCCGAGGCTGACGCGGCATACCGGCTTGCCGGTGGCCGGGTCGATCACCGAATCGATGGCATTGGCCCACGCCTCGCGCAGGATGAACCCCGGCGTATCGAAGTTCGCCTCGGCCTCGCCATGGCTGTAGTACGCGCTCCAGCGCCAGTCGCCGGCGTAGCCATCCAGGGCGAGCGTGGCCTGCGTGGTCTTGCGCTCGAAATCGATGTGCGGGTAGTTGATGTCGTTGTTGAAGCGGCCGATGCGCAGCTTGGTTTCACCCGCCTGCTGCATCGCTTCGCGCACGTGCTGCGGCAGGTAGGCGTTGTCGATGCCGATATCCAGGTTGTTGCGGTTGTGGTCACCGAACCAGATGTAGTTGTTGTACATCCGCGAGTGGCGCACTTCGGCGGTCAGGCGCACATCGTCGTTCAGGTCATAACGGCCGCTGGCGAGCACCGAATACCGCTTCTGCGGCGCGCTGAGCGGGCTGTAGTCGTCGTTCGATGGCCCCTCGCCGCCGCTCATCAGCGCACCGACGACATGCCCGTACTGGAAGTCGCGCAGCGATCCGTCCGGGTTGAACGCCTTGCCCTTGAGCACGCCGGACAGGATCAGGCCACCGTAGCCTGCGTCGGAGAAGCCGACATCGGGCGTCAGCTGGTACTGGCCATTGCCGATGGACAACGTCGACCAGCGACCGGCGCGGCTGCGCGAACTGCGCGGCACGATGCCGTCGTTGTCGAGGAACTCGCCGCCGACCAGGAAATGGCCGCGGCCGTCGGCGAAGTCCGTGCCCCAGGCCGCCTCGAAGCGCTTCTCCTTGCCATCATTGTAGGTGGACTGCCCGGCCTGGGCGCCGGCCTTGAAGCCGACGAAGTCGTGGTCCAGGGTGATGTTGACCACGCCGCCGACCGCACCCGAGCCCCACGCCGCGGAGGCACCGCCGGTCACCACGTCGACACTTTTCACGACGATCGACGGGATCGTGTTCAGGTCGTTGTCGCTGGAGATGCGGCGGCCGTCCTGCAGCACCAGGGTGCGCGAGATGCCCAGCCCGCGCAGGTCGACCGGCGCATTGCCGGCACCGGTGTTGGAACCGGTGGTCTGTGGCGAACTGGTCGCGCGGAACTGTGGCAGGTCGTTGAGCGCGGCACCGATGTTGGTGCGCGTGTCGAGTTTCAGCTCTTCGGCGGTGATCGGCAGGGTCGGCGTCGGCGCCACCAGGTCGGGGCGGTCGATACGCGAGGCGGAGACGCTGACCGTGGCGAGATCGCTGACCTTGCGATCGCTGCCTTCTTCCTTGGCCTGGGCATGGACGTCGGCGGAGGCGGCCAGGGTGGCCAGGACGCACAACGTCAGGGGATGAAGCGGGAGTGGCTTGCGCATGTGTTCGTTACCCGGATTCGCGATGACTGTGGGACGCCCGCAGGGGGCGTACCGACAGTGCCAACTCGTGAACGAACAAAGCGCAGTGTCTGGGGGAAGACGAATTTCATTGCGCCTGCAACCGGATTTTCCGGCGGATCGGGCCCAGCGGCCGGCGCAGCGCCGGGGCGCGCAAACGCCCGCCGCATGGGGCGCGACGCCGCCTGGCCGGATTCGACCTGCGGATCCACCGTCTCTCGCAGGGTGAACTGCATCACGCTCGACCACGCGACGAAGAGCGGACGGTTTCTTCCGCAACCGCCGCCGTAGCGGCACATATCAGCCGCAACTGCGCGGATTTTCCACCTGCATGCAACCTGCGCGGCGTGGATGCATGGCCCTCTGGCGCGCGCAGCGTGGCGTCCACCGCGGCCTGTCCGTGCGGCGATCCGGTATCGGCGTCACGGTGCGGCCGGGCCACTCCGGCCGCGCCGCACCGCGGGGTCAGCCTTCGCCGGCCGGCGCCGCGGCGGTGTACACCGGCTCGCCATCGACCCAGGTGGACAGCACCTTCAATGCGTCCAGGCGGCCGCTGGCCGGATCCAGCGGATCGCGATCGAGCACCACGAAGTCCGCGTGCAGGCCGGCGCGCAGGCGCCCGACCCGGGTCTCGTCATGTCCGGCATACGCCGCGTCGCTGGTGAAGCCACGCAGCGCCTGTTCCGCGCTCAGGCGCTGCTCCGGCTGCCAACCACCCGGCGGGTGGCCATCGCGGTCCTGCCGGGTCACCGCGGCATACAGGCCCAGCCGCGGATCGACCTGCTCGACCGGGAAGTCCGACCCCAGCGCCAGCCGCGCGCCGCTGTGCAGGTAACGCTGCCAGGCATAGGCACCCTTGATCCGCTCCGGCCCGACGCGCTGCTCGGCCCAGCCCATGTCCGACGTGGCGTGGGTGGGCTGCATCGAGGCGATCACCCCGAGCCGGGCGAAGCGCGGGATGTCCTCCAGCGCCACCACCTGCGCGTGCTCCACGCGCCAGCGGTGGTCGTTGCCCTTGTGTGCGCCCAGCACCTTCTCGTAGGTGTCGAGCACGATGCGGTTGCCGCGGTCGCCGATGGCGTGGGTGGCCACCTGCACCTTGCAGCCATCGGCCTTGCGCACGGCCACCTCGAATTCCTCCGGCGAGGTCATCAGCAGGCCGCGGTTGTGCGGGTCGTCGCTGTAGTCGGCCAGCAGCGCGGCGCCGCGGCTGCCCAGCGCGCCGTCCATGAACAGCTTTACCCCATGCATCTGCAGGCGCCCGCCCGGATGGGTGTAGCGCCCGTTGGCACACAGGTCATCGAGCGCCGCGTTGTTGCCATCGGCGTAGGCGTCGATGCGCAGCGGCAATCTGCCCTGGTCGGCCAGCCGCTTCATCACCGCCAGGTCGCCGCGCGACACGCCCATGTCGTGCACGCCGGTCAGGCCGTTGCTGACCGCCAGTTGCAGTGCGGCCTGCAGGCGCTTTTCGCGCACCGCCGCGTCAGGCGCCGGGATATGCGCGCTGACCAGCGCGGATGCGGCGTCCACCAGCACCCCGGCCGGCTTGCCGGCGGCATCGCGCAGGATGCGCCCGCCCTCGGGTTGCCAGTCGCCGGACAACGACCTGCCCGCCTTTTCCGCGATCCGCAGCGCGACGCTGTCGGCGCCGCCGGCGTGGCCGTCGACACGTTCCAGGTACACCGGTCGTTCGGGGAACGCGGCGTCCAGGTCGGCGTCGGTCGGGAA
>JBDHQQ010000179.1:0-4819 GCA_039807145.1 Pseudoxanthomonas sp.
CCAGGACCTGAGCCAGATCCCGATGTCGGCCATCGAGCGCATCGAAGTCCTGAAGGACGGCGCCTCGGCCATCTACGGTTCGGACGCCATCGCCGGCGTGGTCAACGTGATCACCCGCAAGAACTTCGACGGCGCCGAAGCCAACGTCTACGTCGGCCAGTACGGCGAAGGCGACGGTGACCTGGAGCAGTACTCGTTCACCCTGGGCGCCGCCGGCGAGCGCGGCAGCCTGACCCTGTCGGCCGAGTACTCCAAGCAGGATCCGGTCATGGCCAAGGACCGCTGGTTCTCGCGTGACGGCAGCAGGGGCCCGAATTCGACCCCGGCCGACTGGAGCGCGCTGACCAACAAGGGCAGCTGGTTCGGTCCGTGCGGCCCGGGCGGCGCCGATGCGTGGTGCACCCTGAACCAGGGCGGCAACCCGAACAACGTCGCCGACTACCACCCGATCACCCAGGGTGAGTACACCAACGCCAACTCCGAGATGAGCCTGCAGACCGGCATCGAGCGCAAGTCTGTCTACATCAACGGCACCTACGACTTCACCGACAACATCTCGTTCAACGCGGACGTTCTGTACAACGAGCGCAACACCAACCAGCAGATCGCCGGTTACCCGTACCAGTCGGGCTCGGCCGCGATCAACACCCCGATGTCCGCCGACTCGGTGTTCAACCCGATCGGCAAGGAACTGCAGTTCCGCCGCCGCCTGTCCGAAGTGCCGCGCACCACCGACAGCCAGCTCAAGACCCTGCGCTTCGCGCCGTCGGTCAGCGGCTTCTTCGATTTCGCCGGCAAGTCGTTCGACTGGAACGTCGGTGCGCTGTTCAACCGCAACGAGTCGGTCAAGAGCAACCACGGCGACATGAGCCTGATCGCCGCGCGCCAGGCCCTGGGCCCGTCGTTCATCGACGACAAGGGCGTCGCCCGCTGCGGTACCGTCGACAAGCCGATCGCCGGCTGCCTGGCGTGGAACCCGCTGCTGCCGATCGGTGTGGCCGGCCCCGGCTCGCTGGCCGACAAGGACCTGCAGGAATTCCTGTTCCCGACCTACACCACCACCGGCGTCTCCAAGACCACCGCGTTCACCGCTGACCTGGCCGGTTCGATCATGACCCTGCCGGCAGGCGACCTGGGCTTCGCCATCGGCGTCGAGCATCGCGAGGAAGACGCCCGCTACGTGCCGGACGCGTTCATGCAGTCCGGGCAGTACACCGGCCTGGCGCAGAGCACCACCAACGGCAAGTACGAGCTGGACGAGGTCTACCTCGAGCTGAACATCCCGGTGCTGGCCGACATGGCCTTCGCCAAGGAACTGACCGTCAACGTGGCCGGCCGCTACTCGGACTACAGCAACTTCGGCGGCACCATGAACGGCAAGTTCGGCGTGACCTGGCGGCCGATGGATGAGCTGCTGGTCCGCGGCACCTACGCCGAGGGCTTCCGCGCGCCGTCGATCGACAACATGTACGGTGGCGTGAGCGCGAGCTTCGAGAAGTACATCGACCCGTGCTCGGTCGGCGTGGCCGGCAGCGTGGCCGGCAATGCCGCCTGCACCGCCGCGGGCGTCGCCCCGGACTACGTGCAGCTGGGCCAGGGCCTGGAGCCCTGCACCACCTCGCCGTGCGCCACCCCGGACCAGTTCATCTCCGGTTCCAACCCGAACCTGAAGCCGGAAACCTCCAAGAGCAAGACCGTGGGTCTGGTGTGGAGCCCGCGCTGGGTGCAGGGCCTGGACATCTCGCTTGACTGGTACAACTACCAGATCAAGGACATGATCATCTCCGACAGCGTCGACCGCATCCTGCGCGACTGCTACGTGCTGGGCAACAGCAGCCGTTGCGCCGGCATCGTGCGCGCCGCCGATGGTCACATCACCGAGATGTTCTACGGCCTGGCCAACCTGGGCCAGATGGAAACCGAAGGCTACGACCTGGGTGTCAAGTACCGCCTGCCGGAGCTGGCCATCGGCCAGATCTCGCTGGATTGGCAGACCACCTACACCGCCAAGTACGATGAAGTCGGCCAGAACAAGGCCGGCGACAAGATCATCATCGGCAACGTCGGCAGCCCGGGCATCTTCCGCGTGCGTTCGAACCTGGGCGTGAACTGGGAGTACGGCAACTTCGGTGCCAACTACACCGCGCGCTACTACTCGGGCATGAAGGAAGGCTGCATCAGCCTGGCCGACGGCTGGTGCGACCAGGCCGACCGTTACGCCAATGGCGAGTGGGAGCCGCTGCGCAGCACCGGTTCCAACACCTTCCACGACCTGCAGCTCAGCTACAAGGCGCCGTGGGATGCCACCATCGCCCTGGGTGCGAACAACGTGTTCAACCACCGTGGTTCGCTGCAGTACTCGGCGCCGAACAGCGATTTCGCCTACTACGGCGGCTTCGACATCGGTCGCTTCATCTACATGAAGTACACCCAGCGCTTCTGATCCATCGAAGTCCTGTGCAACACGACGAAGGGCGGGCCGCAAGGCCCGCCCTTCTTCTTTGCGCGCGCCGCCTGCGCATACCGGGGTCGTCCGTCGGCAGCAGGCCGCGGACGCGGCCCGTCCGCGCTGGCGCGGATGCGCGCGTGCGCCCGTTGCCGCTGTCGCACGCTACCGGTGCCGCCTTGACCGCAATTTCCGTAGGTACAGGTGCGGACGCGGGAAGCGGGAAGCCGGACGCGGAAACGGAAACGGAAACGGCCGCAGGGGATGCGGCCGTTCCGGGGTTGTGCAGGGCGGGGGTCGCCTCAGGCGATGGCGGACAGCCCGGCGAGGTCGCTGGCCATCTCGCGCCAGCCCTCCAGCCGCGGCAACACCGCGGTGCGCTGCAGGTAGTCTTCGTCCACCGGATTGCCGCTGGCCAGGGCCGTGGCCACGTGCACCGCGCCGGTGACCCAGAAACTGCGCACGTTCGAGCGCTGCGGCTGCAGGTGAAACGCCACCGCCTCGATGATCGGCATCGGCAGCCCCCACAGCCCCAGCAGGTAGGCACCGGCCTCGTCGTGGCCGGGCCGGTCGTCGCCCTCGGCCGCCGCCTCGCGCGCGTCGCGCACGCCCGGCAGCAGCAGGCCGATGTCGGCCAGCAGCGCCGCGGTCGAACCCAGCTCGGCGCTGGAGGACGGCAGCATTTTCGCCGCCAGGCGCGAGGCGGCCAGGGCGCGGGCCTGCAGCGCGTTGCGCTCGGCCGGGGACACCGACGGCACCGAGAACACCTCGCTGGCCAGCACCAGGTCGCGCAGCGTGGACAGGCCCAGCCGGGTCACCGCGCCGCGCAGGTCGGAAATCGCCCGGCCGCTGTTGAAGAACGCGGAATTGGACAGCTGCAGCACCTTGGCGGCGATCGCCGGGTCGGCCGAGACCAGCTTGGCGATGTCGCTGGCGTCGCTGTTCTCGTCCTCTTCCAGCGCGTGCATCAGGCTCAGGTACAGGTGCGGCGGCGACGGCAGCTTCTCGATGCGGCCGATGGCGGCGCGCAGCCGCGGGCTGTCCAGCAGGTCGCGCAGTTCCTCCAGGCTGGTCAGCGCTTCCAGCAGCACTTCCGGCGACAGCGGCAGCGGCAGGAACCGATGCGCCACGCCGATGATGCGCGCCGAGGGCGCGCGCTGGCTCTGCGCGGCTTCGATCAGCGCGATGCGGATCGTTTCCGGGCGCAGGGTGCGGATCTGGCCGAGCAGGGTGGCAGGCGTGAGGTCGGGCAGCGCCGGGGCGACGATCACCGCGTCGATCGTGCTCGACGCCACCGTGGCGATGGCGGCATTGCCGTCCGGGGCGCTCTGGACCTGCCAGTCCTCGCCCAGGTCGGTGATGTACTCGAGGAGATCGGCCGACAGGCTGGCTTCGTCGCCGACTAGCAGGATACGCAAGACATTTCCCCCAATGGAACCGTCCGGCCGAACTGGAACAGGCCGGTAACCCGGCCTGTCAATGTAGCGGAACACCCGGCCGCGGTCATGCACCGGGCGGATGAAACGTGATGCTCGTCGCTGGCGGCGGCATGGCGCCGCCGCCAGCGTGGCTCAGCCCTGCTTGGCCACGAAGGTCTCGTGCGCCTGGACCAGGATGCGCTTGGCCTCGGCGGCGTCGCCCCAGCCTTCGATCTTGACCCACTTGCCCTTTTCCAGGTCCTTGTAGTGCTCGAAGAAGTGGCCGATGCGCTCCAGCCAGTGGCTGGACACCTGGGCGATGTCCTCGACGTGGCCATAGCCGCTGAAGATCTTCGCCACCGGCACGGCCAGGATCTTCTCGTCGCTGCCGGCTTCGTCGCTCATCTTCAGCACGCCCACCGGGCGGCAGCGCACCACCGAACCGGGCACCAGCGGCAGCGGCAGCACCACCAGCACGTCGGCCGGGTCGCCGTCGCCGCACAGGGTGCTGGGGACATAGCCGTAGTTGCAGGGGTAGCGCATCGGCGTGGAGAGGATGCGGTCGACGAAGATCGCGCCCGATTCCTTGTCCACTTCGTACTTCACCGGCTCCGAATCCTTCGGGATCTCGATGATGACGTTGATTTCTTCCGGGGGGTTCTTGCCCGCGGAAACGAGTTCCAGACCCATGCGCTGCTCCGAATCGTGCGTTTGACAGAAAGGCGGCATTCTACGCCTGCCGCTGGTGCGGCGCACCAAAGCCCGCCGGGCGGCGCGGCCACCGGCGCCGGTCCCCCGGGGCCGGCCGGGTGCAGGGCGGGGCACGGACGGGTAGCCTGCCGGCATGGATTCGCTGATCGCCGCCTCCGCGCGCGCCCTGGCCAGCGGCGATGTCCTGGCCGCGCTCAACCACGTGGCGCTGCGCGAGGACCCGGCGGCGCTGGCCCTGCGCGGG
>JBDHQQ010000180.1:0-4799 GCA_039807145.1 Pseudoxanthomonas sp.
GACCAGCTGATCGCGCTGGACAGCACCTACACCCCCTACAACATCGCCAAGGCGCGCATCCGCGGTGCCGAGCTGACCGGCTTCGCATCGCTGGCCGGGTTCGACATCAACGCCCAGGCCAGCTTCACCGATCCGCGCGACCACACCCGCGGTGCGGCCAGCCACGACAACTGGCTGCCGCGCCGTGCGCGCAGCAGCGCCCGGCTCGACGTGGACCGTGGCTTCGGGCCGCTGCGCGTGGGCGTGACCGCCAGCGCCACCGGCCATCGTTTCGACAACGCCGCCAATACCCTGCGCCTGGCCGGCTACGGCACCGTGGACCTGCGCGTGGAGTACGCCCTCAACGAGGCATGGAGCCTGCAGGCCCGGGCGGCCAACGTGTTCGATCGCGCGTACGAAACCGTGGCCTGGTACAACCAGCCTGGCCGCGAGTACCAGCTGACGCTGCGCTACCGCTCGCGCTGAAGCCCCAGCACGACCGCTCCATCGACGCCCCGGCCTCCCGCCGGGGCGTCATTGCATGCCGGCCGCGGCTCAGCGGCTTCATGGCCGTGGCATGTCCGGGCGTGGCCCCGGGCAGCGACAGAGGCAACATCCCCGCGCCGCGCGGAGCGGCCGGTTGCCACTCAGCAGCGTGCCGTCAGTTCCCGCAGGTCGTCGATCACCGCGACCGCACCGGCCGCGTCCAGATCCAGATCGCGCGGGTAGCCGTAGCGCACCAGGGCGATCGGCATGCCCGCGGCGTTGGCCGCCTCCAGGTCGGTGGCCGAGTCGCCGACCATCAGGCACCGTGCCGGCGCGTGGCCCAGCAGCCGCGCCGCATGCAGCACCGGCTCGGGCGCGGGTTTGCGCTGCGGCAGGGTGTCGCCGCCGACGATGTGCGCGAAGTACCCGGCGATGCCCAGATGCTCCAGCAATGGCGGCACCAGGGCCGACGGCTTGTTGGTGCAGATCGCCATCGGCAGCCCACGCGCCTGCAGGAGCTGCAGGGCGTCGGTCACGCCGTCGTACAGCCGCGGGCTGCGCAGCAGGCAGTCATGGTAGTGGCGCATGAACATCGGCATCACCTCGTCCGCCGCATGTCCGCTGCCGGCGTGCGCCAGGGCGATGGCGACCAGGCGGCGCACGCCTTCGCCGATCCAGCTGCGGACGGTCGCCTCGGGCACGCGCGGCAGCGACAGCTCCTCCAGCGAGCGGTTGACCGCCTCGGCGATGTCCCCGGCGCTGTCCACCAGCGTGCCGTCCAGATCGAATACCAGCGCTGCGATGCCCACGTACCCACTCCATGACAATGAACCGTCGATTGTACCGGGGCGCGGAAACCCGTCAGTCCACGACAACATCGCGGAACAGGTCGCCCTGCAGCGCCGTATCCTCGCGGTCGCGGAAGCCGGACAGGCCCACGCCCACCAGCCGGTAGCGCGTGTCCGGCGGCAGCTGCACGCGCTGGCACAGCGCCAGCGCGATGTCGCGCAGCTCCTCCTCCGAGGCCGGCGGCGCATCCGGCGTGAAGCTGCGGGTGAGGATCCGGAACTGGGCGGTCTTGAGCTTGAGCACCACGGTATGGCCGATGCGTTCGGTGCGCCCGGTCGCGCGCCACGTCCGCGCCGCCAGCTGGGCGATCAGCTCGTCGAACTCGCCCAGCCGCAGGTCCTCGGCGAACGTATCCTCCGAGGAGATCGACTGCACCGGCTGGTCGGGCTCCACCGGGCGCTCGTCGATGCCGCGTGCGCGCCGGTACAGGCGTTGCCCGAACGTGCCGAACAGCGCCTCGAGCTGCTCCAGCGGCAGCCGGCGCAGGTCGCCGACGGTAGCGATGCCCAGCGCCGCCAGGCGCCCTTCCATGACCTTGCCCACGCCCGGTACGCGGTTGACCGGCAGCGGCGTGAGGAACTGCTCCACCCGCGCCGGCGGCACCACGAACTGGCCATCGGGTTTGCGCCAGTCCGAGGCGATCTTGGCCAGGAACTTGTTCGGCGCGATCCCGGCCGAGGCGGTGAGCGAGGTCGCCTCGCGGATCTGCGCGCGGACGGTGCGCGCGATCTCGGTGGCGATGCCGCCACAGGTCGACGACCCGGACACGTCCAGGTAGGCCTCGTCCAGCGACAGCGGCTCGACCAGCGCGGTGTGCTGCAGGAATATCTCGCGGATCTGCCGCGACACGGCCTTGTAGCGGGCGAAATCCGGCGGCACGAACACCGCGTCCGGGCACAGCCGCTCGGCGCGCACCGCCGGCATCGCCGAACGCACGCCGAACCTGCGCGCCTCGTAGGACGCCGCGCACACCACCGAGCGGGCCCCGCGCCAGGCCACCACCACCGGCCTGCCCCGCAACGCCGGATCGTCCCGCTGCTCGACCGACGCGTAGAACGCGTCCATGTCGATGTGGATGATCTTGCGCATGGCGAGCAACACGACCGCGGAACGAAGGACCGCCATCATAGCGCCGCGCCCCATACGCACCGGTACGATCTGCGACGAACGTGCCGCCTTTTGCCCGAAACACTACGGATGCGTACGGTTAAAACTGTTGATTGAAAGCCCGCGCATCATGCATGCTCGGGCGTTAACCCACGTTTTCGTGCTCCGGATTACCGCTTCGATGAACCGTCTCAATGCGTTCTCGCGCGAACAGCTGCTGGCCAGTGCCCGCGGCGAGCTGTTCGGGCCCAACAAGGGCCGCCTCCCCAACGACCCGATGCTGATGTTCGACCGCATCACCGATATCCGCGACGACGGGGGTCCACATGGCAAGGGCCTGGTGCGCGCCGAGCTCGATATCCGCCCCGACCTGTGGTTCTTCGGCTGCCACTTCATCGGTGACCCGGTGATGCCGGGCTGCCTGGGCCTGGATGCGATGTGGCAGCTGACCGGCTTCTTCCTGACCTGGCTGGGCGCCGAGGGCCGCGGCCGCGCGCTGGGCTGCGGTGAGGTCAAGTTCACCGGCCAGGTGCTGCCCAGCGCCAAGCTGGTGCAGTACGAAATCGACATCTCGCGCGTGATCAACCGCAAGCTGGTCATGGCCCAGGCCGACGCCCGCATGCTGGTCGACGGGCGCGAGATCTATACCGCCAAGGACCTGCGCGTGGGCCTGTTCACTTCCACCGAGAGCTTCTGATGCGTCGTGTCGTCATCACCGGCATGGGGATCAACTCCTGCCTTGGCAACGATCTGGATACCGTTTCCAGCGCCCTGCGCGAAGGCCGTCCCGGCATCGTCGCCCTGCCCGACCATGCCGAAGCCGGCCTGCGCAGCCAGATCGGCGGCCGCGTCGACATCGACCTGGACGCGCAGATCGACCGCAAGCTCAAGCGTTTCATGAGCGACGCGGCGGCCTACAGCTACATCGCCCTGCGCGACGCCATCGCCGACGCCGGCCTGGACCAGGCCCAGGTCAGCAACGTCCGTACCGGCCTGATCGCCGGCTCCGGCGGCGGCTCCAGCCAGTGGCAGGTGGAAGCCGCCGACCTGCTGCGCAACCGCGGCGTGCGCAAGGTCGGCCCGTACATGGTGCCGCGCACGATGTGCTCGACGGTCTCGGCCAACCTGGCCACCGCCTTCAGCATCAAGGGGCTGAGCTACTCGCTCTCCGCTGCCTGCGCCACCTCGGCGCACTGCATCGGCGCGGCCGCCGACCTGATCCGCCACGGCGCCCAGGACATCGTGTTCGCCGGCGGCGGCGAGGACCTGCACTGGTCGATGAGCGTGATGTTCGATGCCATGGGCGCGCTGTCCACCGGCTTCAACGATACCCCGGCGTCGGCATCGCGCCCCTATGACGCCAACCGCGACGGCTTCGTCATCGCCGGCGGCGCCGGCATGCTGGTACTGGAAGACTACGACCACGCCATCGCGCGCGGCGCGCACATCCATGCCGAGCTGATCGGCTACGGCGTGACGTCCGACGGCGCCGACATGGTCGCCCCGTCCGGCGAAGGCGCGGTGCGCTGCATGAACATGGCGCTGGCCGGCATCGACCGCCCGATCGATTACCTCAATACCCATGGCACCTCCACCCCGCTGGGCGACATCACCGAGCTGGGCGCGGTGCGCGAGGTCTTCGGCGAGCAGGTGCCGCCGATCTCCTCGACCAAGGCGCTGTCCGGCCATTCGCTGGGCGCGGCCAGCGTGCACGAGGCGATCTTCTGCCTGCTGATGATGCGTGACGGCTTCATGGCCGGCTCTGCCAACATCGAGACGCTGGACGCGCGCGCCGAGGGCTTCCCGATCTTGCGTCAGACGCAGGAGGCGGCGCTGGAGACGGTGATGTCCAACAGCTTCGGCTTCGGCGGCACGAACGCGACGCTGGTATTCGGCCGGGTGTGATCTTCGCGTTCCAGCGACAGCGATTGAAGCAACGGCGCCTTTTGGCGCCGTTGTCGTATGTGCGCGGCGGGCAAGCCCAGGCGGGCAACGACCTGACAGCCGATCCAGCGGGCATGCCCGCGGCAGGATTGGTCAGCAGCGATGCCGGCTGTGTGCGGTTGTCGCGTTCGCGCCGCGCTTGGTCCTGCGGGGCGCATCTCAGCCGGCAGCCGGCTGTTCCCGGCAAGCGGGCTGCAGGCGCCGTGCTGTGCGGCGACGGGACAAGCCAGGCGAGGTGCTGTCCCTGCGCGCGGCCTGCTGTCACGCCTTACGACACCGGCCCCCCCTGAGCGCCGTTGTTTCCTCTTCCGCCGGCCCACGCGTTACCGGGTGGTTTTCCGACGGTGGGTCTCAGGGATTCCGGCGTGGCCGTGGCCCGGGCCGGGCCGAAGGATTTTGGATTGAGCAAAAAAGCAAACCCCCGCTGCGTGAGC
>JBDHQQ010000018.1:0-23547 GCA_039807145.1 Pseudoxanthomonas sp.
AAGGCATCGCCCCGCTGCTGCCCCGCTGGACGCGCGGCATCGATGCCGATGCGGCGCTGGACGCGCTGGCGCTGCGCACCGGTCGCGGCTTCGAGATCGACGACGCTGGCTGCCTGCCGCTGCATCGCCTGCGCGAGCGCCTGCATGCGCTGGGGCTGGACGAAAGCTATGGCGTACGCGTCGGCCTTGATCTGGTACCCGAGCCCGCCGCTCTCGCCTTCTCCGGCTTCGACCGCTACCGACGTCCGCTGTGGCTGACCGCCGCCGCAGCGCGCGCCTGGGACACGATGCGCCGCGCTGCCGCGAAGAACGGCGTCGTGCTCGACACGATCTCCGGTTACCGCAGCCACGACTATCAACTCGGCATCTTCGAACGCAAGCTTGCACGGGGACAGACCGTCGCGCAGATCCTCACCGTCAACGCCGCGCCCGGCTATAGCGAGCACCACGGCGGCAACGCGCTGGACATCGGCGCGCCGGGCGAACCGCCGGCCGAGGAATCGTTCGAATGCACCGAAGCCTTCGCCTGGCTACGCGCCAACGCCGGCGAGTTCGGCTTCGTCATGAGCTACCCACGCGACAATCCGCACGGTATCGTCTACGAGCCATGGCATTGGCTGTTCCGGAGTGTCCGTTCGCCATGACGACGCGATCTTGATTCGGATCAAGGCGGCTCGTTTCGTTCGGCCAATACTTGGCACATGAACGGTCGGGTGGCCGCAATGATCCCGCTTCCGCAGACACGCTATCGTCCCACGCTGGTCCTCATGCACTGGCTCACCCTGCTGTTGCTGGCAGGCGTGTACGCCACCATGGAACTGCGCGGCATGTTCCCCCGCGGCAGCGGGCCGCGCGAGCTGATGAAGCAGGCGCATTATTTCCTCGGCCTTTCGGTATTCGCGCTGACTTGGCTGCGGCTATCGGTGCGCCTTGTTTCCCCATCGCCTCCGATCCGGCCACGGCCGCCGCTGTGGCAGTCCCGGATCGCGACGGGAATGGCCATCGCCCTGTACGCCTTGCTCCTGGCCATGCCCGTGCTGGGCTATTTGCTGCTCAATGCGGACGGAACCGCGCCGACGCTGGGCGGCATGGCCCTGCCCCGCCTGATCGGCGAACGACCCGCGCTGGTGGAGCCGCTCGAAGAATGGCATGAGCTGGTAGCCAACCTCGGCTACGCACTCGTCGGCCTGCACGCGCTCGCGGCGCTGTACCACCATTACGTCCGCCACGACGACACGCTGCTGCGAATGTCGTTGCGCCGGGGCTAGCGCCGTCAGTCCTGCGGACGCCGGGTCGGCGCCTTCGCCTCTTCATCGCAACGCCGGCGATGCACCGCTACCTCGCGGCGACACCTAGCGGCGCAGCGCGTCGAACGCCCACAGCAGCCAGCCCAGCATCATCGCGACGCCGCCCAGCGGCGCGGGCTTCGTGGTGAAGCCCCACCACGCGTTCGCCACCAGGCTGCCGGAGAACAGCAACGTACCGAGCAACAGCAGGCCCAGCCCGACCAGGCCCAGGCTGCGCGCGGTGCGCGGCCCCAGCGCGGCCAGCGCGATGCCGTGACCGAAGGCATGCAGCGCCGCGGTGCGCAGGTTGTCCTGCAGGTGCGTATCGGCGACGCCGTGCGCGGCGTAGGCCGACAGCGCGATCGCCGCCGCGGCCAGCACGCCGCCGCAGAAGGCAAGGAAAGAAGGCTGGCTGCGCGAGCGGGAACGCGGTTCGAACATGGCGAAACCTCGGTGCCTGGCGTCCTGCCGGGGTTCGGTCGGTGCAGAAACGCAACGCGCCGCTGATGCGGCGCGTTGCAGGTCAATCGCGGGACATCTTCGCGCGCTTACTTGATGGACCAGTACAGGTCGTACTTGCTGTCCATCGAAGTGAACGGTGCGTCGGTGCCGCTGTTCCACGATTCGTACGGGCGTTCGGTGACCTCGTATCCGTAGGTCGTGGCCCAGGCGCGCATCGCGTCGCGCGCGGCGTTCAGGCCGGCCATGTAGCCGGTGTAGTTGGCGGTGGCCGAGCGATGCGGCTTGGTGTTGACGACCTTGACCGGCGCGCCGCCGCTGATCGTCGCGGTCAGCGTGCCCGGTTCGACGCCGCTCTTCTTGACCGGCTGAGCCACGTCGAACGCGTACTTCTCGGTGCCCATGTCGGTGGTGATGATGCGCACCGGGCCGGCAGCGACCAGGTTGTTGGCTTCCATCACCCGCTTGATCCATTCCTGGTTCGACTTGATCGAGCCCTTGATGGCGTCGTTGTTCAGGTCGATGTTGCCGGCGTTGACCACCAGCAGGTCCTCGGCCGGCACGTCGACGATCTTCAGGCCGGTCAGGGTGCTGCCGTCTTCGCGATAGTCCGCGTTGGGCACGGTGGCCAGCAGGTTGGTCAGCTTGCCCAGGCTGGTCTTCATCGCGTCGCCGACTTCGCGGCTGACGTACATGCCGGCGTAGCGGCCGATCAGGTTCCACCACTGGTACTTCACGTCGTAGGTCTGGGTGATCTTGACGTTGCGGTTGTTCTTGCCGGTCGGCTCCAGCTTGAACGTGGTGACCTTCTCGCTGCCCAGCTTCTTGTCGACGATGGAATAGGCGATCTGGCCGCCCGCGGCGGCACGCTCGCTGGCGGTGATTTCCCAGTGGCCCTTGCCGGACTCGTGGGTGTCGAAGTCGATGCGCGCGCCGACGCCTTCGTGGTTCTCGCCGCCACCCGAGTACTTCACGCCCGGCGACTTGGCCGGCAGCAGCTGGTTCCAGTCCTTCAGGCGACGGACGTTGTTGAGCGTGTCGTAGACGATGGTCATCTTGCGGTTGGTTTCGACGGTCTCCGACAGGCGACGCTCGGACGGGAGCACGAAACCGACGATCACGAACAGCGCCAGAACCAGTCCCAACGCGATCAGGAACTCAAGCAAACGGGTCATTCAGGAATCTCCAAGGGCCGGCGCCGGCCGGGGCATAGAGTTGAGTGAAACAGGCAGCATCCTAGCAGGCCGCGCCGCCGCGGTCAGCCACCCCCGAGGCCGGCGGCGGCAGACCAATTCCGGTCCGCACGCCGACGCAACGCCCATGCTGCGTTGCGCCATGGGTCGGCGCGGGCCGAGCGCCGCGCGGGTCAGACGAGTTGCAGTTCGAAGGCCTTCAGCACGGCGCGGGTGCGGTCGCGCACGCCGAGCTTGGACAGGATGTTCGATACGTGGTTCTTGATGGTGCCCTCGGCCACGCCCAGCGAATTGGCGATTTCCTTGTTGGAGAAGCCGCTGGCCATCAGCCGGAGGATCTCGGTTTCGCGGTCGGTGAGCGGATCGGGCCGGTCCAGGCTGACGAAATCGTTGCGCATGTGCTCCAGCCCGGACAGCAGGCGCTGGGTCACCGCCGGCTGCACCAGCGATCCGCCCTCGGCGACGGTGCGGATCGCACCGACCAGTTGCTCCAGCGACACGTCCTTCAGCAGGTAGCCCTTGGCCCCGGCCTTCAGCCCCGCCAGCACCAGCTGGTCGTCGTCGAAGGTGGTCAGGATGATGCTCGGCGGCAGCTGCCCGGCGCGGGCCAGGGCCTGCAGCGCCTCCAGGCCGGACATCACCGGCATGCGCATGTCCATCAGCACCACGTCGGGCCTGGCCTGCGGGATCAGCTCGACCGCCTGCCGGCCATCGGCGGCCTCGGCCACCACCTCGATGCCGTCATCGAGGGCCAGCAGCGAACGGATGCCCTGGCGCACCAGGGTCTGGTCGTCGACCAGGCAGACGCGGATCATGCGACACCTCGGGTAGCGGATTCTCTTTCGTCGGAAGACGGGACGGGCGCGGCCGGCAGGTCGCCATCGTGCCAGGGCTCGGGACCGCCCAGCGGCAGGCGCAGGCGCAGCTGGAAGCCGGTCCCGGCGCCGGGATCGATGGCGACGTCGCCGCCGTGCTGGCGCAAGCGCTCGCGCAGGCCGCGCAGGCCGTTGCCGGCGGCCACCTGTTCGGCGCCGCGGCCGTCGTCGCGGGCCTCGATCACCACCTGCCCGTCCTCGCGGCGGCAATCGATCCACAGGGTACTGGCGCCGGCGTGGCGCACGGTGTTGGTGATGATTTCCTGGGTACAGCGCAGCAGGACGTGCGCCCGTTCGGGGTCGTCCAGGGCCAGGCCCGGCTCGATGTCCATGCGGATGTCCAGCGCGGGCACACCCTCGGCCAGCGGCAGCAGGGCCGAGGCCAGGTCGATGGTGTCGTCGCCGCGCAGCTGGCTGACCGCCTCGCGCACGTCGGTGAGCAGCAGTTTGGCCAGGGTGTGCGCCTGGCGCACGTGCTCCTGGGCGCGGCCCTCGGTGACGTGCACGGCGACCTCCAGGTTCAGGCTCAGCGCGGTCAGGTGGTGGCCCAGCAGATCGTGCAGTTCGCGGGCGATGCGGGTGCGTTCGTTGACTCGGGTACTCTCGGCCAGCAGGGCGCGGGTCGCGCGCAGTTCGGCGTTGAGCCGGCGCTGCTCCTCGCGCGCGGCGGCCTGTTCCCGCGCCACGTAGGCGGTGACCAGCACGAAGGCGGCGAACCCGACGTAGAACAGCGCCTGGAACACCGCTTCCCAGAAGTTGAAGATGCCCAGCGCCATGAACGACGGCACCAGGAACAGGTGCGCCAGCACCAGCCAGGCGACCGCGTAGCGCAGGGTCAGCAGCCACGGCAGCACGCCGGCCACGATCAGCATCAGCAGCGCGCCCAGCCCGGTCTTGGTGAACAGGCCCACCGCCACCGCCGAGGCGGTCAGCAGCACCAGCAGCGGCACGTCCCACAGCGACTCGCGCGCCCGCGCATTGGCCAGCGAGCGCGTCGCCAGCCAGAAGCTGGCGCCGAACACCAGATAGGCCGCCACCGCCATCGGCACGTTGATGCCCTGCTCGTCCACGCCGCTGGACGGCGGCAGGAACCAGGCATTGCCGACGATCGGGATGCCCACCAGCGCCCAGGTGTACAGGCCGGCGGCGCGCAGCAGGCGGGTATGGCTGAGGCGTGACCACATGCGCCCATCTTAGGCGCAAGCCGGCGCCGCAACGCCGGCTGGAAGTCATGGCCCGGGGTGAAGCGGTGGTCAGGTCGTTCCCGGGCAACCATGCGATAATCCGTCCCGCCGTGCGCGGCACAAGCAAGCCTTGGGAGTTTTCCGCAATGTCGATCGTCATCCGCGACGTGCGCGAGCACGAGCTGGATTCGGTACTGGCCCTCAACAACAACGCCGGCGAGGCGATCCTGCCGCTGGACGCGGCGCGCCTGCGCCGCTTCCACGAGCGGGCCGACTATTTCCGCGTGGCCGAGCGCGACGGCAACCTCGCCGGTTTCCTGGTCGGTTTCGGCTCGGACAGCGACCACGACAGCAGCAACTTCGCCTGGTTCCGCCAGCGCCATCCGCAGTTCTTCTACATCGACCGCATCGTGGTCGCCAGCCGCCGCCGCGGCGGTGGCGTCGGCCGCGCGTTCTACGCCGACGTGCAGAGCTTCGCCGAGCTGCGCTACCCGCAGCTGGCCTGCGAGGTGTTCATCGACCACGGCGCCGACCCGGCGCTGCTGTTCCATGGCAGCTTCGGCTTCCGCGAAGTGGGCCAGCACGCGATGGAAGGTCTCGACGTGCGCGCCAGCATGCTGATGAAGGAACTGTGCAGCTACCCGTGGGTGCGCGACACCTACGGCGACGCCCTGCCCGACCTGCCGTGGACGCGCGCCCGGCGCCAGTCCACGACCACCGAGCAGAGGCCGACCGGCACATGAGCGCGACTTCCGCAGCCCCCCACTACGAACAGGCCGGCGAACTGAAGATCGGCCAGGTCGGCATCGCCAACCTGCGCATCCGCACCCTCGACGTGGCCCAGCTGGTGCAGGAAATGCACGAACGCGTGCAGCGCGCGCCGAAGCTGTTCGGCCGCGCCGCGGTGATCGTCGACTTCGGCGGCCTGACCCGGCTGCCCGACGCCGCCACCGCGCGCTCGCTGCTGGACGGCCTGCGCGACGCCGGCGTACTGCCGGTGGCGCTGGCCTACGGCACCAGCGAGACCGAGGCACTGGCCGAGGAACTCGGCCTGCCCCTGCTGGCCAAGTTCCGCGCCCAGTACGAGCGCGTCGGCGAAACCGCCCCGGCCCCGGCGCCCGCGCCGGCCGCCGAGGCACCGAAGGCGGTCGCGGCGAAACCACCGGCCGCGGCCTCGCAACCGGGACTGGTGCAGAAATCGCCGGTGCGCTCGGGCCAGCAGATGTACGCCGAAAACCGCGACCTGACCGTACTCAGCTCGGTCGGCGCCGGCGCCGAGGTCATCGCCGACGGCTCCATCCACATCTACGGCCCGCTGCGCGGCCGTGCCCTCGCCGGTGCGCAGGGCAACCCCGACGCGCGGATCTTCTGCCGCGAATTCCGTGCCGAACTGGTCGCCGTCGCCGGCCACTACAAGGTGCTGGACGAGGTGCCGAAGGATCTGCACGGCAAGCCGGTGCAGGTATGGCTGGAAAAGGACGAGCTGAAGATCGCGCTGCAGGAATGAGGGCCGCGACTCGTGCCTGGTGATTCGTGATTCGAAAAAGCGAAGCCCACACGATCCGGCAACCACGCTTTCACGAATCCCCAATCACGAATCACGAATCACGAATCACGATTCAAAAAGGAGAACCGCATTGACTGAGATCATCGTCGTCACGTCCGGCAAGGGTGGCGTGGGCAAGACCACCACCAGCGCCAGCATCGCCTGCGGGCTGGCCCGCCGCGGCAAGAAGGTCGCGGTCATCGACTTCGACGTCGGCCTGCGCAACCTCGACCTGATCATGGGTTGCGAGCGCCGCGTGGTCTACGACTTCGTCAACGTCACCCAGGGCGAGGCCACGCTGAGGCAGGCGCTGATCAAGGACAAGCGCTTCGACACCCTGTACATCCTCGCCGCGTCGCAGACCCGCGACAAGGACGCGCTGACCCGCGAAGGCGTGGAGAAGGTGCTGAAGGACCTGGCCGCGGACGACTTCGACTTCATCGTCTGCGACTCGCCGGCCGGCATCGAGAAAGGCGCCTACCTGGCGATGTACTTCGCCGACCAGGCGGTGGTCGTGGTCAACCCGGAAGTGTCGTCGGTGCGCGACTCCGACCGCATCCTGGGCCTGCTCGACTCCAAGACCCGCCGCGCCGAGAACGGCGAGACGCTGAAGGCCAACCTGCTGCTGACCCGCTACAACCCCGCGCGGGTGGAAAGCGGCGAGATGCTGAGCATCAAGGACGTCGAGGAGGTGCTGGGCCTGAAGACCATCGGCGTGATCCCCGAATCCGGCGACGTGCTCAACGCCTCCAACAAGGGCGAGCCGGTGATCCTGGACCTGGAATCCCCGGCCGGCCAGGCCTACGACGACACGGTCGGCCGCCTGCTCGGCGAGGACCGTCCGATGCGCTTCACCACCCTGGAGAAGAAAGGCTTCTTCAGCAAGTTGTTCGGGGGTTGAGCCATGGGACTGTTCGATTTCCTCAAGACCAAGAAGAACACCGCCGAAACCGCGAAGAGCCGCCTGCAGATCATCATCGCGCAGGAGCGCAACTCGCGCGGTGCGCCCGACTACCTGCCGCTGATGCGCCGCGAACTGCTGGAAGTGATCAAGAAGTACGTCAACGTCGATGCCGACGCGGTCAAGGTCGACCTGATCAAGGACGGCGACCACGACGTGCTGGACATTTCCGTGGCGTTGCCGGAAGGCGCGGGCTGATCCTCCCGCAGGAGCGCCCGCGGGCGCTCCTGCGAATCAAGGCATGAACGCACAGATCGTTGAAGCGCAAGTCCTGCGCCTGCGCGACCTGGACTTCGCCGCCGTGGCCGCGCTGCTGGCCCGGCACGGCCTGGAACTGCACCGCGTGGACGACGGCGCGCCGATTCCCGGCAGCTTCTGGGGCGAACCCGAAGCCGGCGTCATTGCCCATCGGGTGTACGCGCGCGGCGACACGCCGGTCCATTCGCTGCTGCACGAGGCGGGCCACCTGATCGTGCTGCCGCCCGAGCGCCGCGCCGCGGTGCACACCGACGCCACCGATTCGGTGATCGAGGAAGACGCCACCTGCTGCCTGCAGATCGTCCTGGCCGACGAACTGCCCGGCGTGGGTCGCGCCCGCCTGATGGCCGACATGGACGCGTGGGGCTACACGTTCCGGCTGGGTTCGGCACGGGCATGGTTCGAGCACGACGCCGAAGACGCGAAAGCATGGCTTGCCGAACGCGGATTGCCTGCCGCCTGATCCGGCAGCGCTGCCGCAACGCGCGACCACGGCGGAATCCGGTCTGTCGCGAACGCCTCTCCGGAACTCCTCGCGTTGTAGAGCCGAATTCATTCGGCTGCTTTTCGATCCGATGCTGGAAAGCGAGAGCAGCCGAATGAATTCGGCTCTACAACGCGCGACATCCCCCATCGGCCCACGCCCCCGCAGCGCCTATTGCGCCGCGGCTTGCGGCCGCCCGCCGCGCACACTAGCCTGCCGCTTCCGCATCGTCCTCCACCCGAGGCCTGTCCATGAAGCCACGCCACCTGCTGCTCGCCCTCGCCGTCGCCGCCGGCCTCGCGTCCCTGTCCGCCTGCAAGAAGGAACCGCCCGCGGAAACGGCCAGCGTGCCCGCGCCGCCGAAGGGCGAGACCGCCGACGAGTTCATCGACCGGGTCAACCAGGAATACCGCGACATCTACGCCGAATTGAGTTCGGCGCAGTGGCTGTCGCAGACCTACATCAACAACGACTCGGAACTGATCGGCGCCAAGGCCAACGAGCGCTGGCTGACCCGGCTCAATGGCTGGATCGCCCAGGCCGCGCGCTTCGAAGGCAAGCCGATGAAGCCGGAAACGGCGCGCGCCATCCAGCTGCTGAAGCTGATGAGCGCGATGCCCGCGCCGAAGGACCCGAAGAAACTGTCCGAGCTTTCCGGATTGGCCGTGCGCATGGACGGCATGTACGGCGCCGGCAAGTACTGCACCGGCGAAGGCGAAGCCAAGCAGTGCCGCGACATCGGCCAGCTGTCCGAAGTGCTGGCCGGCAGCCGCGACTACGACAAGCAACTGGATGCTTGGCAGGGCTGGCACACCATCTCGGTGCCGATGCGCCAGGACTACCAGCGCTTCGTGGAGCTGGTCAACGAAGGCGCGCGCGACATGGGTTTCGCCGATGCCGGCGAGGTCTGGCGCAGCGGCTACGACATGAGCCCGGCGGAAATCGCCGCCGAAACCGACCGCCTGTGGGGGCAGGTCAAGCCGCTGTACGAGCAACTGCACTGCTACACGCGCAACAAACTCGAGAAGGAATACGGCGCGCGCGGCCAGGTCGAAGGCGGCCTGCTGCCCGCGCACCTGCTGGGCAACCTGTGGCAGCAGGACTGGGGCAACCTGTGGGACCTGCTGCAACCCTATCCGGGCACCGACAGTCTCGGCATCACCGAGGCGCTGCAGCAGCAATACCAGGCCGATCTGCAGAAGCGGCTGGCGAAGGCCGGCGGCGACGCGAACGTCGAAAGCAGGTTCCAGGCCGAACGCGCGGCCAAGCTCGACGTGGCCAGGCAGATGACCGAGCGGGCGCAGGATTTCTACGTGTCGCTGGGCATGCCCAGGCTGCCGCAGAGCTACTGGGACAAGGCGCAGTTCATCCAGCCGCTCGACCGCGACGTGGTCTGCCACGCCAGCGCCTGGGACATGGACATGGCCGGCGACGTGCGCACCAAGATGTGCATCAAGCCGAACGAGGAAGAATTCACCACCATCTACCACGAGCTGGGCCACGTCTATTACTACCTGGCCTACAACAAGCTGCCGCCGCTGTTCCAGGGCGGCGCCAACGACGGCTTCCACGAGGCCATCGGCGACACCATCGTGCTGGCGATGACCCCGCAGTACCTGAATTCGGTCGGCCTGGCCGGCGCGCCGCAGCAAAGCGACGAGGCGCGGGTCAACGAGCAGATGCGCATGGCGCTGGCGAAGGTGTCGTTCCTGCCGTTCGGGCTGATGATCGATCGCTGGCGCTGGGGCGTGTTCGACGGCTCGATCAAGCCGGACCATTACAACCGGGCCTGGTGGGAACTGAAGGCGAAGTACCAGGGCGTCGCCCCGGCCACGCCGCGCGGCGAGGAATTCTTCGACCCGGGCGCGAAGTACCACGTGCCGGGCAACACGCCGTACACGCGCTATTTCCTCTCGCACATCCTGCAGTTCCAGTTCTACAAGGGCCTGTGCGACGCCGCCGGCCAGAAAGGCCCGCTGTACGACTGCACTTTCTACGGCAACAAGGCGGCCGGGCAGAAGTTCTGGGCGATGCTGGAAAAGGGCGCCAGCCAGCCGTGGCAGCCGACCCTGAAGGAGCTCACCGGCAGCGACAAACTGGACGCCGCGCCGCTGCTGGAATACTTCGCCCCGCTGCAGGCGTGGCTGAAGAAGGAGAACGAAGGCCGCACCTGCGGCTGGCAGGCGCCGGCGCCGCAGGACGGGCAAGGCTGAGCCACCGCACCGCCTTGTAGAGCCGAGTTCACTCGGCTGCTCTTCCGCTTTGCATCGCAAGCGGATGCATGGCGGTGGCGGGCCAAGGCCCGCCCTACGGATCTTGCTTCGTCTTGTAGAGCCGAGTTCACTCGGCTGCTTTTCGTCGGGACAATGACCAAGGCAAGAGCAGCCGAATGAATTCGGCTCTACAAGGCGAAAAGCCTGCGCCTCGGCTTGTCTTTACAGGTCGGTCGGCTCCAGCGCCGCCGGCGAGGCGGTGCTGCGCAACGTGCGCGCGTGCACGCGCATCTCCCAGTGCCACAATGCCCACGCCAGCACGCTCATCGCGCCGGCGGCCAGCGCCAGTCGGAACAGGTCGCCACTGAGCCACGGCGACAGCAGGCCGGCGACGATCGCGTTCAGCAGCAGGCCGATGAAGGCCTGCATCGACGACGCCGCACCGCGCACGCGCGGGAACATGTCGAGGATCGCCAGGGTCAGGATCGGGAACACCAGGGCGATGCCGAACGAATTCAGCGCCACCGGCAATACCGTCGGCAGCACCGTCGGCGCGCCCGCGCCGTGGTGGTAGCCGAGGTTGAGCAGCGCCGCCAGGCCGCAGCAGGCGAAGCCGATGCGCACCTGCGCCATTCCCCCGACCCTGCCGGCCATGCGCCCCGACGCGAACGCGCCGAGCATCATGCCGCCGATCATCGGCACGAAGAACCAGGCGAAGCCGTCCTGCCCCAGCTTCAGGTGTTCGACCACCAGCGCCGGGGCCGAGGCGATGTACAGGAACAGCGCGGCGAAGTTGAAGCTGCCGGCCAGCGCCAGGCGGACGAAGCGGGCGTCGCGCAGCATGGCCGCGTAGCCGCCCAGCATCGGCGCCAGCCGCAACGGCTGGCGTGCCGCGGGCGCGTGGGTTTCCGGCAAGCGCCACAGCACCGCGGCGATCATCGCCAGCGCGAAGCAGGCGAGGAACCAGAAGATCGCCGGCCAGCGCGCCCAGCCCAGCAGCCACGCGCCGATGATCGGCGCGACTGCCGGCGCGACGCCGAAGATCATCGACACCTGGCTCATCAGCCGCTGCGCATCGTCACCGTGCAGCACGTCGCGGATCACCGCGCGACCGACGATCAGGCCGACGCCCGCGGACAATCCCTGCAGCACGCGGAATCCCAGCAGCATCGGCAGGCTGCCCGCCAGCGCGCAGCCGATGGAAGCGATGCCGAACACCGCCAGCCCCGCCAGGATCACCCGGCGCCGTCCCAATGCATCGGACAACGGCCCGTGCACCACGCTCATCAGCGCGTAGGCCAGCAGGTAGGCGCTGATGGTCTGCTGCATCGCCAGCTTGTCGGCGCCGAACTGCGAACCGATCTGCGGGAACGCCGGGAAGATCGTGTCGATCGAGAACGGCCCGATCATCGCCAGCGCGCCCAGCACCGGGGCGAGCCTGCGGCTCAGCGTCGAGGACTTCGGCGCTGCGGAAGCGGATTCATTCATTGCATGGATTCGGGCGGAAGCCGGCGCGTCGCGCCATGCCGGCCACGGTTCAGTGCGCCGGCTTCGCCGCGACGGGTTTCGTTGCCGGGGCCGGCGCATGCGTGGCAGCAGGCGGTGCTGGCGCGGGCTGCGCGCCCACCGCTGCTGTCGGCAGCGATTGCAACCGCCCCACTTCTTCCACCGCGATTGCCTCGGCGCGCTTCTGTTCGGGCCAGTACAGGAACACGAAGTCGCCGATCGTGCCCAGCAGGCGCGCCGTTCCCGGCAGCGGGTCGTGGGTGTGCGCGAGAGTAATGCGCACGGAGTGTCCGCCGCCGTTGCGGATGCGTTCGGCCTTGTCCTGAACGTAACCGAAGGTCATCCACATGGTCGCCCACACCACGCCGAACGCGATTGCGGTCGGCATGGAGAATCCGCCCCATCCCAACAAGCGACTTGTCCAATTGGCTCGCGCCGGACGGTACGGGAACGGCAGGAGCACACGACCCCACCAGTGCGCATTGCGGCTCTGCTGGTAGTACGCCTCGCCTTTCCTGCGCGCGTATTCGTGGAAATTCAACAGGAAAGTGAGCGCCAGCGCGGCGATGATCATCATCAGGTACATCGGATCGCGCAGGCCAACGGTGATGTAATCGCTCGGATCCATGTAGTCCATCACCGGGATGCCGAAACTACGGAAGAACCAGTAGCTGGCCCACAGGCCCAGTGCCGAGGCGCCGAGGTAGCACAGGGTCAATGCATGCGCCGGCTCGTGGTGCAGCACGCCCAGCAACCAGTCCGCCCAGGAAAAGCGCGGCGCCGCGGCCGGTGCCGGGATCGCGGCGGGTTCTGGGGTTTCGATCGTCGCAGAGGCTGGCGGCGGTGCGGCTTCGGTTTCGTTCGTCATGGTTGGCATGTTAACCACTCGCGTCCGCATCGACCGCATTCGACCGCATCTCTTCTTCCAGCCGCCGTTCGTACTGCTCCAGGGTCAGGCCCTGGGCGGCGGCCTCGATCACCGCGGTATCGCGCAATTCGTCCGAATAGACCAGCCGCACCGGCTGGCCTTGCGCTTCGTGCAGCGCCGCGGCGCGCTTGAGCATCGCCAGCACCTCGGCCGCGCTGTCGGAACTGCCGGCGATGCGACCGCCCATGCCCAGCACCCAGACCCCGGCCTGGCGCACGATCCCGGCCAGCAGCTCGCCCTGCGGATTGCGCAGTTCGGCGTGCGGCTCGATCCTCGGTGCGTTGGCCCGGGCCCGGTTCAGCGCCTTTTGCGCCTTGCGCTTCTTCGCGTCTCGGCGCGCCTTGGACTGGATCGACATGGGACTCCCGGGTTTCGGCGGCCGGCCGGCCGCGCGGGGCCGACATGCTACCCGCTGCGCGGCGGGCCCGCCCGGCAGCGGCTATAATCCGCCGGCAGTTCCCGGTGGGAGAAGCGCGGGCCCCGGCCCCCGCTGCCGAAGGCGCAAACGCCCGTAATCGCTCAGGCCGAATACCACCGCCGCAACACAACTCTGGAGAGACCGGCCGGCCGCGAGGCGGGAGCCGGCGCCGAAGGGGCACGAGGCCGGCTTCCCGCCGCCTCCAAACTCTCAGGCAGAAGGACAGAGGGGCAAGCACGCGCATCGCGTGCGCGAACGCCTTCGCCCCTATCCGGATGCCCGCCATGTCCCAGCCGTCCCTGCGCGACCTCGAACACCACGACGCCTTCGTCGAACGCCACATCGGCCCCAACGACGCCGAGATCGCGCAGATGCTGCGCACGGTCGGCCACGATTCGCTCGACGCGATGACCGAGGCCATCGTCCCCGCCAGCATCGCGCCGACTGGCGCGCTGTCGCTGCCGGAAAGCCTGACCGAAGTCAAGGCGCTGGCGAAGCTGCGCGCCATTGCGGGCAGGAACAAGGTGTTCCGCAGCTTCATCGGCCAGGGCTACTACGGCACCCACACGCCGAACGTCATCCTGCGCAACATCCTGGAGAACCCGGCCTGGTACACGGCCTACACGCCCTACCAGGCGGAAATCTCGCAGGGCCGCATGGAAGCGCTGATCAACTTCCAGCAGATGTGCGCCGACCTGACCGGCATGGACATCGCCAACGCCTCGCTGCTGGACGAAGCCACCGCCGCCGCCGAGGCGATGACCCTGGCCAAGCGCTCGGCGAAGTCGAAGTCGAACGTCTTCCTGGTTTCCGGCGACACCCACCCGCAGACGCTGGAAGTGCTGCGTACCCGCGCCGAGCCGCTCGGCCTCGTCATCGAAACCGCGAATTCCACCGAGGCATGGCACGCCGCACTGGCGAAGGGCGATTTCTTCGGCGTGCTGGCGCAGTATCCGGCCTCGAGCGGCTGGCTGGCCGATTGGGAACAGGACGCCGAAGCCATCCATGCGCACAACGCGCTGTTCGTGGTCGCCACCGACCTGCTGGCGCTGACCCTGCTGAAGCCGCCGGGCGAGATGGGCGCGGACATCGTGGTCGGCAACAGCCAGCGCTTCGGCGTGCCGTTCGGTTTCGGCGGCCCGCACGCGGCGTTCATGGCCTGCCGCGACGCCTACAAGCGCAGCATGCCCGGCCGCCTGATCGGCGTCTCGGTCGATGCCGAAGGCAACCCGGCCTATCGCCTGACCCTGCAGACCCGCGAACAGCACATCCGCCGCGAGAAGGCGACTTCGAACATCTGCACCGCGCAGGTGCTGCTGGCGGTGATGGCGGCGATGTACGCCGTGTACCACGGCCCGGACGGCCTGAAGCGCATCGCCACCCGCGTGCATCGGCTCACCGCGATCCTGCGCGCCGGTCTGGCGCAGCTGGGCTACGGGCAGGAGCACCACGCCACCGCCTTCGACACGATCTGCCTCAAGACCGATGCCGCCACCGACGCGCTGCTGCAGCGCGCCCGCGCGATGGGCGTCAACCTGCGCCGCGCGTGGAACGACTACCTCTGCATCTCGCTGGACGAAACCACCACGCGCGCGGACGTCGAACTGCTGTGGAAGGTCTTCGGCGAAGGCAAGCAACTGCCGTCGCTGGAGGCGCTGGAGCAGAGCGCGCCCGACCTGATCCCCGCCGAACTGCGCCGCAGCAGCCCCTTCCTGACCCACCCGGTGTTCAATACCCACCACAGCGAGCACGAGATGCTGCGCTACCTGCGCTCGCTGGCCGACAAGGACCTGGCGATGGACCGCACGATGATCCCGCTGGGCTCGGGCACGATGAAGCTCAACGCCACCGCCGAGATGATCCCGGTGACGTGGCCGGAATTCGCGAACATCCATCCGCTGGCGCCGGCCGAACAGACCGAGGGCTACCGCGAACTGGTCGATTCGCTGGAAGCGATGCTGGCGGACATCACCGGCTACGACGCGGTCAGCTTCCAGCCCAATTCCGGCGCGCAGGGCGAATACGCCGGCCTGCTGGCGATCCGCGCGTACCACGCCTCGCGCGGCGAAGCGCATCGCAACATCTGCCTGATCCCGGAGTCGGCGCACGGCACCAACCCGGCCAGCGCGCAGATGTGCGGCATGAAGGTGGTCGTGACCAAATGCGACGCCAACGGCAATGTCGACGTCGACGACATCCGCGCGCAGGCCGAGAAACATTCGGCCAACCTGGCCGCGATCATGATCACCTACCCGTCCACGCACGGCGTGTTCGAGGAAGACGTGGTCGAGATCTGCGAGATCGTCCATCGCCACGGCGGGCAGGTGTACACCGACGGCGCCAACATGAACGCGCTGGTCGGCGTGGCCAAGCCGGGCAAGTGGGGGTCGGACGTTTCGCACCTCAACCTGCACAAGACCTTCTGCATCCCGCACGGCGGCGGCGGCCCCGGCGTCGGCCCGTGCGCGGTGAAGGCGCACCTTGCGCCGTTCCTGCCGCGCACCCATTCCCTTCCCCCGCAAACGGGGGACATTCCTTCTTCCCTTCCCCCGCAAACGGGGGAAGGTGCCCGCGGGGCGGATGGGGGCGAACGCCAGGGCGGCATGGTCGCCGCGGCGGCGCACGGCTCGGCTTCGATCCTGCCAATCAGCTGGATGTACATCGCGCTGATGGGCAAGGCCGGGCTGCGCAAGGCCACCCAGGTCGCGCTGCTCAACGCCAACTACGTGTCGAAGCGGTTGGCGCCGCACTACAGGACGCTGTACACCGGCCGCAGCGACCTGGTCGCGCACGAGTGCATCCTCGACCTGCGTCCGCTGGAGAAGGCCACCGGCATTACCGCCGAGGACGTGGCCAAGCGCCTGATCGACTTCGGCTTCCACGCCCCGACCCTGAGCTTCCCGGTCGCCGGCACGCTGATGGTCGAGCCGACCGAGAGCGAATCGCTGCACGAACTGGACCGCTTCATCGACGCGATGATCCAGATCCGCGACGAGATCCGCGCGGTCGAGGACGGCCGCCTGGACCGCGACGACAATCCGCTGAAGCATGCGCCGCACACCGCCACCGCGGTCGCGGCCAGCGAGTGGACGCATGCGTACCCGCGCGAACTGGCGGTGTTCCCGCTGCCGTCGCTGAAGCAGCAGAAGTACTGGCCGCCAGTCGCCCGCGTGGACAACGTGTATGGCGACAAGAACGTGTTCTGCGCCTGCATCCCGGTGGACGCGTACAAGGACGAAACCGTCGCTTGACGCATCGCGCAGGGGTGCAGCGCATGACCCGCCCCTGCACGAGATCGCCGGGACGCGCTTCCGGCGCTGCGGCGGATCAGCTTTCCGGAGGCCATTCGAACGATTGCGACGTGCCGCCATCGTTCTTGTCCATGTCATCCACGCGCTTGTCGATCAGCGCGCGCGAGGCATTGCAGAACAGGCCCGCCATTTGCACTTTGCCCTTGATCCGGTCGGTGCCGAAACAGAGGGTCTCCCCGGCAAACGTGGCGGAATCCTCGAAGCAGCCGATCTTGTCGAGGCGCTTGCTCCAATTCCCCGGATACGCCGCCTGCGCGGCCACCGTCCAGCGGCCCAGCGACGCGGCCAGCGCGGCGTGGCTGGTGCCGCGCAGCTCGCGCACCGGTGCGCGCAACCGCGCGATACCCTCCAGGAACGCGACGCAGTAAAGCGACTGCGGCACGGCCACCACAGTTGCCGGCGTTGGCGCGGCGGATGCGCTGGCGGCTGGCGGCGCCACGCCGCTGGCCGGCGGCATGGCCTGGCTGCCTCCCGGCGTCCATGCGGCCAAGGTGTAGCGTGTGTTGTACACGCTGTAATTCTTCGCATCCTCCTGTTCCGCACGCGCCGCTTCGCCCGCGGTGTCGTAGGCCGTGCAGATCGTATTGCCATCGGGAATGGGCAAGCCCATGGTCGGCGCGACCTTGCGGAACTCTTCCTGATAGGCGATCGCCTGTGCCTTGCCGGCCGCGACGGGTTGGTCACCCGGCACCGGCTGCTGGAACACGCCGCTGCTCACCATCCAGGTCACGAAGCCGGTATCCGTCACGACCGCGCGGCAACGGAAGTAATGCGGTACCGTCGCTGCCATGCCAATCCGGTCCGGCATCCACGCCATGACGGTGTAACGGGTGTTGAAGCCGCCGATCATGTCGCGGTAGTCGCGTTCGGCCTTGTCCGCCTCGGGCCGGGTGTCGTAACCGGCGCAGGTGGCCAGCTCCGCCGGGATGCCGTTGGCCTGTGCGACCTGCCCGAACTCCTTGCCGTAAGCCTGGGCCTGTTCCATCGCCGCGGCGAAGGCACGCTCACCCGGCACCGGCTGCTCGAACACCCCGCTGCTCACCGTGATGGCCCGCGCATAGCGACCGGGGACGTCGGTCTGGGTGGCGTAGCAACGGAACCAGCGCGGCACCGTCGCCGCCATTGGCGCGGCGGCCAGCGGCGGTGGCGTCCATGCCACGTCGCGCCAGTGGCCGACCTTCACGAAATACATCTTCCTGTCCCAGATGCTGCGCTGTTCCTGGCGGAACGCCTCGGCTTCGGCTCGGGTTGCCAACGCAATGCAGTTCTTGCTGCCCGCGCCGCCCAGGCCGGAGACATGCTGCAGGAATTCACCGGCCACGCGGTTCAGCGCCTCCACGTCGAACGCAGGCGCATTGAACTCGAACACCGGCGATGCCCAGATCTGCGCCGGCGTGCGCCCGGTGTCGGTCACGGTGCAGAAAGCGTAATTGCTCGCCGGCGCGTCCTGCGCCAGGACGGAGAACGGCGACCCACCGAACGCGACAAGCGCCAGCGCGACAAAACGATGCATGCCCCACCTCCCCCTGGATGCCGCGCAGCATGCCATGGGTTTCCGTCGCGCCGAAAGCCGAAGCCCCGCTTTCGCGGGGCTTCGGTTCCTGGTTACTTCGCGTTCTTCTTCAGCCACGCATCGATCTGCGGCCGGCGCGCGGCATTGAGCTTGATCCGGGTCTCGATGCCGGCAATCGCCGTCTCGGTATCGCGCCGCGAAGTCGGGGCGATGTACTTGTCGGCGAAGTCCTTCAGCTTCTGCACCATCTCCGGCTTGTCCGAGCCGCCGCCCAGGCCGGGGTAGTAGCGCGAGCGCGAAGTCGAATCGACCAGCTGGTCCACCTGCTCGCGGTGGGCCACGGCGAAGTCGAAGGCCATGTCCGGGTACTCGCCGGCGACGGCACGGATCATGCCGGCGCTGTTGGTCGCGCCCGGCTCGTCGGTCAGCGCCATGTCCAGCGCCTTCTGCGCCAGCGCCTTGTCCTTGGCGATGGCCAGCAGGCTGTAGTACTGGTCGCGGATCATCGACGAGGTTTCCGCCTTCGCCATCGCGTGCAGCTTGTCCCAGGTGGCGGCGTCGGCGTTGCGGGCGACGATGCCCAGCACGGTGCGGCGGAGGTCGGCCGGCAGTGCGTTCGGGTCGGTTTCGCTGGCGGCGAAACGGCGGCGGGCCTCGGCCAGCACCGATTCGTCGCCCAGGCCGCTGAGCTGGCCGATCAGGCGCGTGCGCAGCTGCTTGGTGGTGGACGAATCGTCGGGCCGGTTCTCCCAGCCCAGCTTCTGCAACACCGGCGACAGGCGCGAAATGGCATAGCGCTTGGCCGGCGCGGCGGCCTTTTCGTCATTCCCGTACACGCCGGTGATGCCGCCCAGCGTGCCCGCCACGTTCTGCCACACGTCCGGCGATGCGTCGGGCGACACCCGGGTGGTGAGATTCAGCGCATCGGCGACCGGCTGCAGGCCCACGGCCGACAGCGCGCCCACGTCCATCATCACGCCCAGCTGGTCGACCGTGGCCAGCTTGCCGAAGCCGTCGGCCAGCGCCTTGAACTGCGCCGGCGAATACTGGGTGCGGAAATAGCCCTTCTGCCCCGCGTTGACCAGCACCGGCGCGCCGCAGCCGGGCAGCTCGACGCTGGCCTGGCCATCGACCAGCACGCTGACCTTCTGGCCGCCCACCGCCTGCAGCGAAACCGGCACCCGCCAGCGCAGCGGCTGCTTGTCCGGACGATCCACGGTGAACTCGCCCTGCTGCAGCGAAACCACGGTCTTGCCGGCGTTGCAGCGCGCATCCGCCTTGATCAGCGGGATGCCCGGCTGCAAGGTGAAATCGTGCGCGACCTGCATGAACTGCTTGCCCGGCGCCACCTTGTCCACCTCCGCCCACAGGTCGTCGGTCGCGGTGTTGGCATAGGCGTACTTGCGGATGTAGCTGCGCACGCCGTCGCGCCAGGCGTCGGCGCCGACGTAGTCCTCCAGCATGTTGATCACCGCCGAACCCTTGCTGTAGGTGATCGCGTCGAAAGCCTGGCTGGCCTGCTCGACGGTTTCGACATGCTGCACCACCGGGTGGGTGGTGGCGATGGCGTCGCGCCCCATCGCGCCGCGGCTGGTGTAGGCCGCGCCGACGCTGTCCGGATCCCATTCGGGGTGCAGCTTGTCGGTGGTGCGGTCGGCCATCCACGAGGCGAAGCCTTCGTTCAGCCACAGGTCGTCCCACCACTGCATCGTGACCAGGTTGCCGAACCACTGGTGCGCGATCTCGTGCGCGGCCACGCCGAAGATGCGCTGCTGGTCGCCGACGGTGGCGATGCTGGGGTCGAGCAGCAGGGTGCTCTCGAAGGTGAAGATGGCGCCCCAGTTCTCCATCGCGCTGAAGAACTGGCTGCGGCCCGGCGCGGCGATGTTGTCGAGCTTCGGCAGCGGATACGGCACACCGAAGTAGTCGTTGTATTCCTTCAGCACGTCGCGCCCGGCCTCCAGGCCCAGCTGCGCCTGGTCGATCTTGCCCTTGGGCGTGATCACGCCCACTTCGGTGCCGCCGTCGGCCTTCAGCGTGGCGCGCTCGAATTCGCCCAGGCCGAAGAACAGCAGGTACGTGGACATTTTCGGCGAGGTCTGGAACGTCACCTTGGCCAGGCCGTTGCCGAGCGCCTTGGTCGCCGCCACCGGCATGTTGCTGACCGCCATCTGGTCGGCGGGCACGATCGCGGCCAGGTCGAAGGTGGCCTTGTAGTTCGGCTCGTCCCACGACGGCACGAACTTGCGCGCATCGGAGTTCTCGAACTGGGTGTACAGCGCGCGCTTCTTGCCCTGCGGCGTCGCGTAGTCCAGCGCGAACAGGCCGTTGGCCTGGGTGCCGATCTTGCCGGCGTAGTCGGTGGACAGGGTGTATCCGCCTGCCGCCAGCGGCGCGTCGAAGGCGAAGGTCGCGGTCTGGTTGTCCGCGTCCACGCTGACCTTCGCCGCCAGCTTCCTGCCCGCCTTCGTCGTCAGCACGCAGTTGGCGAACGTCATGTCGACCGCCTGCAGCACGATCCGGTCGGTCGGCTGCAGCACGTCGATGTCGATCTTCACCTTGCCGTCGAAGGTCATCTTGTCCGCATGCGGCGTCACTTCGATGGCGTAGTGCGACGGCCGCACGGTGCGCGGCAGCTGGGTCGTCGCCTCCACGGTGCGGGGCGCGGCGGGCGCCTGGGCCGAGGCGGCGGTGGCGAAGCCGGCCAAGGCCACGGCGATGGCGGTTGCAAGCGTGCGGGACATCGGGAAACCTCGGTTCCGGGGAAACCCCGATCATCGCCGCTGCCGCCCCCGCGCCCCAGCGCCAAAAGTCATGGACCGGCCAGGCGGCATGCGGAAAATCCCGCAGACCGGGGCTTTCCTCGCGTTCCCGATTGCTGTTTCCCCCTTTGCAAAAGGGGGATGCAAGGGGGATTTGCCTCTCGCCCGGGTCGCGCAAATCCCCCATCGCCCGCCATGCGGGCGCCCGCCCCCTTTGCGAAAGGGGCTGAAGCAGCAAGCAGTCGATTCGACCGCCCAGACCGCGGAGAAGCTTCAGCCACGCCGCCCATGCTAGTTTTCCGGCTTTCCGCTGCATCGGGACCGGAACATGCGTCGAGCGACAAGAAACTCCTCCCCGGCACGCTGGTTCGCGGCAGGACTGGCCGCCTTCGCGGCGTTGGCTTCGGCAAAAGCGGCCGGCCCGGACGACGCGGCCTACGCGGCGGTGGATCCGTTCATCGGCACCGGCGGCGAGGGCCACACCTTCCCCGGCGCCACCGTGCCCTACGGCATGGTCCAGCTTTCGCCGGACACGCAGATCAAGTCGCGCAAGGAAGGTTACGGCTGGGCCGCCGGCTACCGTCACGACGACAGCACCATCGTCGGCTTCTCGCACACGCATTTCTCCGGCACCGGCCATTCGGACCTGGGCGACGTGCTGGTGATGCCGGCCAGCGGGGAAACGAAGCTGGAGCGCGGCGAGGTTTCCGAACCCGGCAGCGGCTACACCTCGCGCTTCCGCCACGCCAGCGAAACCGCGCAGCCGGGCTACTACGCGGTGACGCTGGACGACAGCGGCGTGCGCGTCGAGCTGACCGCCAGCGCGCGGGTCGGTTGGCATCGCTACGCCTTCCCCGCCGGCAAGCCGGCGCACGTCGTCGTCGACCTGCGCACCAGCATGTACGACTATCCGGGCAAGGTGCTGTGGTCGCGGCTGCGCGTGCGCGAAGACGGCACCGTCAGCGGCTTCCGCGAGACCCGCGGCTGGGCGCCGGGGCGGCAACTGTATTTCGCCATGCGCTTCTCGCTGCCGCACAGCGGACACGAACTGCACGACACCGAAAAGGACGTGGTCTACAAGGGCTTCCCGCCGCCGGGCGAGAAAGACCCGCGTCGGCGCGCGCAGATCGAAGGCCGCCAGCTCGTCGCCGCGTTCGACTTCGACCGGGCCGCGGGCGCGCAACTGCTGCTGAAGGTGGCGATTTCGCCGGTCAGCGAGGAGAACGCCATCGCCAATCTCGACGCCGAAGCGCCGGGCTGGGATTTCGACGGCGCCCGCGCGGCGGCGAAGCGACAGTGGAGCGAAGCGCTGGGTGCCGTCGATGCGCAAGGCGATACCGACCAGCGCAAGCGCTTCTACACCGCGCTGTACCACACGATGCTGGGCCCGACCCTGTTCATGGACAGCGACGGCCGCTACCGCGGCCCGGACAACGCCGTGCACCAGGCCAAGGGCTGGACGAACTACTCGACCTTCTCGCTTTGGGACACCTACCGCGCGCTGCATCCGCTGGCCACGCTGCTGCAGCCGGCGCAGCGCAGCAGCGACTTCGTCAATTCGCTGCTGGCCGCGCGCCGCGAAAGCCCCTACGGCGTGCTGCCGGTATGGGCGTTCCACGGCCAGGAGACGTGGTGCATGATCGGCTACCACGCGGTGCCGGTGATCGCCGACGCGTACATGAAGGGCATCCGCGGCTTCGACGCGGACGAGGCGCTGGACGCGATGGTGGCGAGTGCGTCCTATGGTCCCTACGACGGCCTCGCCCAGTACATGGAACTGGGCTACGTGCCGATCGACGAGGAAGGCGAGGCGGCGTCGAAGACGCTGGAGTACGCCTATGACGACTGGACGATCTATCGCATGGCCGAGGCGATGGGTCGCGGGGACATCGCCGCAACGTTCAAGGAGCGGGCCGGAAACTGGCGCGAGGCCTTCGACCCGCGCACCGGCTTCATGCGTGCGAAGAACCGCGACGGCAGCTTCCGCAAGCCGTTCGATCCCGACGCCAGCGGCTACGGCACCGACTACACCGAAGGCAACGCCTGGCAGTATTCGTGGTACGTGCCACAGGACGTCGCCGGGCTCGCCGGCGAGCATGGCGGCGCCGACCGGCTGCTCGAGCGCATCGATGCGGTGTTCGATGCCAAGGTCGATCCGAAGATCTTCGAGCACATGGAAGACATCACCGGCCTGATCGGCTGGTACGCGCACGGCAACGAGCCCAGCCACCACGTCGCCTACCTGTACGCCCACGCGGGCCAGCCGTGGCGCACGCAGGCACGGCTGAAGCAGATCATGGAATCGCAGTACGCCGCGCGCCCGGACGGACTGGCCGGCAACGACGACCTCGGCCAGATGTCGGCGTGGTACGTGTTCACCGCGCTGGGTTTCTATCCGGTCGCGCCGGGCAGCAACCAGTACGTCATCGGCCGGCCGTTCCTGCCGCGCGCCACGCTGAACCTGCCCAACGGCCAGCGCTTCGCCATCGTCGCGGACGGCCTGGACGACGCCCACGGCTACATCGGCAGCGCCATTCTCAACGGCAAGCCGCTGGACCGCGCATACCTGACCCACGAGGAAATCATGGCCGGCGGCGAACTGCGCTTCACCATGCAGGCGAAACCGAACAAGGCCTGGGCAACCGATCCG
>JBDHQQ010000019.1:0-23492 GCA_039807145.1 Pseudoxanthomonas sp.
GCCCCACCCGGACGCCCTGCGCGGCGTCCCCGCATGGAACCCCGGCCCTTATGCGACCGCTCCCGACCCTGCTCACCCTCGCCCTGGCCGCCGCCTTCGGTGGTTTCACCGCCAGCGCCATCAACGCCCACCTGGACAACCGCGCCCAGGCATCCACCGGTGCCATGCTGCCCGCCACCGCGGCGTTGCCGGCCTCCGTCGCCGGGCAGCCGGTGCCGTCGCTGGCGCCGATGCTGGAACGGGTGATGCCGGCGGTGGTCAGCGTCAACACCAAGCAGGTGGTGCGGGTGCGCAACCCGTTCTTCGACGACCCGTTCTTCCGCCGCCTGTTCCCGCAGGTGCCGCAGGAACGCATCAACGAGTCGCTGGGCTCGGGCGTGATCATCGACGCGGCCAAGGGCTACGTGCTGACCAACCACCACGTGATCGAGAACGCCGACGACGTGCGGGTGACGCTGGCCGACGGGCGCACGGTGCAGGCCGAGTTCCTCGGCTCGGACCGCGACACCGACATCGCGCTGATCCGCATTCCCGCCGACAAGCTGGTCGCGCTGCCGCTGGGCGACAGCGACCAGCTGCGCACGGGCGACTTCGTGGTCGCCATCGGCAACCCGTTCGGCTTCAGCCAGACCGTCACCTCCGGCATCGTCTCGGCGGTGGGCCGCAGCGGCATCCGCGGGCTGGGCTACCAGAACTTCATCCAGACCGACGCGTCGATCAATCCCGGCAATTCCGGCGGCGCGCTGGTCAACCTGTCCGGGCAACTGGTCGGCATCAACACCGCCAGCTTCAACCCGCAGGGTTCGATGGCCGGCAACATCGGCCTGGGCTTGGCCATTCCGTCCAACCTCGCCCGCAACGTGGTCGAGCAATTGATCACCAAGGGCGTGGTGGTGCGCGGCACGCTGGGCGTGGAAACCCAGAACCTGAGCCCGCAGATCGCGCGCGGGCTGGGGCTGGAGGAAGCGCGTGGCGCGCTGGTCACCCGCGTGTTGCCCGGCTCCGGCGCCGCGGCGGCCGGATTGAAGGTCGGCGACGTGGTCACCGCGATCAACGGCCAGCGCGTGGACAACGCGCAGGCGCTGCACAATTTCGAAGGACTGCAGCCCCCCGGCCGCGGCGTGGACCTGGAGCTGCGCCGCGACGGCAAGCCGCTGCAGCTGAAAGCCACGCTGAAGGAACAGCCGCGCGCGGTCAGCGGCGAATCGCTGGATCCGCGCCTGTCCGGCGCGACCTTCACCGACCTGCCCGAATCGCTGCGCCAGGCCGGCCTGGACGGCGTGATGGTCAGCGAAGTGGCCCGCGGCAGCCGCGCGGCGCAGTCCGGCCTGGTCAAGGGCGACGTGGTCCTGGCCGCCAGCAGCGGCGATTTCGCCGACCTGGCGACCTGGCGCGCAAGCTTCGCCACCCGCCCGCAGGAACTGGTGCTCAGCATCCGCCGCGGCAACGCCAGCGGCCGGCTGCTGATGCAATGACGACGGCGGCATAACGGCTCGTTCATGGCTTTGCGCTAGATTGGCGGCACCCCGCAGAAGGAGTTCCGCCATGACCGCCAATTCCGCCACCGACGACGTCAAGGCCAGCCTGGGCGAAGCCGGATCGCACCTGAAATCCGCCGCCGCCGCCGCCGGCGAAGCGCTGAAGGGCGCCGCCGGCGCCGCCGGCGACGAACTGCGCCTGGGCAAGGCCAGCGTGAAGTCGGAACTGGCCGACAGCGCGCTGGCCGGGATCACCGCGGCCGAATCCGGCGGAGCCGCGGCGAAGGAGCAGATGGACGCGCTGATGGACAAGGGCCGCGACCTGATCGACAGCGCCGCCGACCTGATCCGCGAGCGCCCGCTGGCCTCGTTCGGCGTGGCCTTCGCCGCCGGCTGGATCATCGCCAAGCTGGCGCGCAGCGGCGGCAAGGACTGAGCCGCCCTCGGGTCCGTCGTCCGGCAGCCATGGTTCGATCGAACCTCCTGGCCCTGCTTGCGCTGCTTCTTGCCGCTGGCTGCGCGACCCGATCGATTTCCACGCATCCGACACGGGAATGCGACGTGTCCTGGGTCAGCGACGAAACCGTCGGCGGACAAAAGGCTTGCGCATTGCGTGCCCTGGCCAACCGCTGCGCCGCCTCGGACAAGTGCTTCATCGCCTGCGAGGCGAAGGGAGGCGCGCCCGATATCGGCGGCGGATGCGCGCACATATGCATGAATGCGGCGCAGACCGACGAGGAAATCGCCAGGAACGGCGGCCCGTACCTGACCCAGGAAGCGGCCGCCTGCTATAACCGGGAATAGCATGACCGACGATTCCTCCCGACAAGACCCGCCCTCGCTGGAAGAAAGCCTGCACCGCGTGGGCCAGGCCGGGCGCGAAGGCCTGTCCGCCGCGTTCGAGAGCGGCCGCGCATGGCGCGGGCTGGTCGCCGCCGATTTCGCCCTGGCGCGCAGCGCGCTGGGCCGCGCGCTGGCCTGGGTCGGCGTGGCCATCGCCTTCGGCGCCTCGTCGTGGCTGCTGCTGATGGCGGCGCTGGTGTCGCTGCTGCAACGCTTCGGCCTGTCGTGGCTGGCCGCATTGAGCATCGCCGCGCTGCTGAGCCTGGCCGTCACCGCCGTGGCCGCATGGCAGGCCCTGCGCTATCTCGAACACACCCGGCTGGACGCGACCCGCCGGCAGCTGGCGCGGCTGGGCATCGGCGACCGCGACGAGGACGCGGAAGCATGAAGTTCAAGGCCCTGCAGCAGCGCGTGCAGCGCCGCGAGCGGCTGGTCGAAGGCCGCGCGCAGCAGCTGCGCGAGCGCTGGGACGCGGTGAAGGACGGTTGGCGCGAAGGCTGGACGCCGTGGCGCATCATCGCGGCCGGCCTGGCCGCCGGCTTCCTGACCGGCCGCGCCGAACCCCTGCGCGCGCTGACCGGCCCGCGGCTGATGCAGATGATCGGCACGGTGTCGTCGCTGTTCGCCAGCGTGCAGGCGGCGGTCGCGGGCGAAGCCGCCGAGGAAGCGGCGCAAGGCATGGCCGAGCCATCGCTGCCGGAAGAACCGCTGGTCGACGAGGCCTTCGACGACGAGCCGCCCGTCGCGCCACAGCCTGCCGAAGCGGCGACGGAGCTGTCGGAGCGCTGACGGCGTGCCGCTTCCCCCTTCTCCCGAGGGGAGAAGGGAGAAGCGCCGTTTTCCGCGAATCCCGCCGCCCCATCCCCGGTAGACTGTCCGCGTGCATTTCCCCGTCCGCGCCATCACCCTCGACCTCGACGACACCCTGTGGCCGTTCGCGCCGATCGGCGCACGGATCGAGCACGCGCTCGATGCCTGGTTCCGCGAGCGCAGCCCGCAGACCGCCGAACGCTTCCCGATTCCCGCGATGCGCGCGTTGCGCGACCGGGTGTTCGCCGAGAACCCGCACCTGCTCCACGACCTGTCCACGCTGCGCCGGCTGAGCATCGAGGCCGCGCTGCGCGAAAGCGGCGGCGACGTGTCGCTGGCCGACGAGGGCTACGACCTGTTCTACGCCGAACGCAATCGCGTGGAGTTCTACCCCGATGCGCTGGACGCGCTGCAGCGCATCGCCGCGCGGGTGCCGGTGGCGGCGCTGAGCAACGGCAACGCCGACCTGCGGACGATCGGGCTGGCGTCGCTGTTCCATTCGCAGGTGCACGCGCGCGAGCACGGCGCGGCGAAACCGGAAGCGAGCATCTTCCTTGCCGCGTGCGAACGCCTGGGCGTCGCGCCGGGCGAGGTGCTGCACGTCGGCGACCATCCGGAACTGGATGCGCGCGGCGCGATGCGCGCCGGCCTGCGCGCGTGCTGGCTGGACCGCGGCGACCACGCCTGGCCCGACGACGCGCCGCGGGCCGACCTCGAATTCTCCACCCTGACCGCGCTGGCCGATTGGCTGGAGCACGACGCCGAGCCGATCGCATGACCGCCGCCCACGCCTACGCCACCGACGCTTCCGCCGCCCTGCCGCTGTACGTGCTGCAGCGCACGCAGTTCGACACGTGGCGCGCCGCGCAGCCGCCCGCGCGGCAGGCCTGGATCGACGCGCAGAAGTTCGCCGCCGCGCCCGGCACGCTGCTGTTGCTGCCCGGCGACGAAGGGCTGGCGGGTGCGGCGATCGGCGTCGGCGATCCGCTCGACCCGTATGCGTATTCGCACGCCGCCTACGGCTTGCCCGCCGGCGACTGGCGCATCGTCGGCGCACTGGACGCCGACGCGCAGCGCGCGCTGCAGCTGGGCTGGGGACTGGGCGCGTACCGCTTCAGCCGCTACAAGGCCGCGCCGCGCGCGCCGGCGCGACTGGTGCTGCAACCGCAGGCCGATGCGGAAGCGCTGGACATGCTCGAAGCCTGCGTGCGCGTGCGCGACTGGGTCAACACGCCGACCGAACACATGGGCCCGGACGAACTGGAAGCGGCCGCGCGCGACATCGCCGCACAGCACGGCGCGCAGATCGAAGTGATCGCCGGCGACGAACTGCTGGCGAAGAACTTCCCGACCATCCACGCGGTCGGCCGCGCCTCGCACCGCGCGCCGCGCCTGATCGCGCTGCGCTGGGGCGACGCTTCGCATCCGCACGCGGCCATCGTCGGCAAGGGCGTGTGCTTCGACAGCGGCGGGCTGGACATCAAGCCGGCCAGCGGCATGCGCAACATGAAGAAGGACATGGGCGGCGCGGCGCACGCGCTGGCGCTGGCCGGCCTGGTCATGGCGCGCGAATTGCCGTTGCGCATCACCCTGCTGCTCGCCGCGGTGGAAAATGCCATTGGCCCGAATGCGTTCCGTCCCGGCGAGGTGATCGTCACCCGGTCCGGCGTCAGCGTCGAGATCGACAACACCGATGCCGAAGGCCGCCTGGTGCTGTGCGACGCGCTGGCCTACGCCGGCGAGCAGAAGCCGGACGCGATCCTCGATTTCGCCACGCTGACCGGCGCCGCGCGCGTTGCGCTGGGACCGGACCTGCCGGCGCTGTTCGCCAACGACGACGCCCTGGCCAACGCGTGGCTGGGCGCCGCCGGCGCCGCGCGCGACCCGATCTGGCGCATGCCGCTGTGGAGCCCGTACCTGCGCTACCTGACCAGCGGCATCGCCGACATCGCCAACGCCGGTTCGACCATGGCCGGCGCGGTCACCGCCGCGCTGTACCTGGAGCGCTTCGTGCCCGCCGGCACGCCGTGGGCGCATCTGGACACCTACGCATGGAACGACAGCGACCGTCCCGGCCGTCCCGCCGGCGGCGAGGCGCTGGGCCTGCGTTCGGCCTTCGCGATGCTGAAGGCGCGCAGCGCGCAGGCATGACCGCCACGGTGCTGACCCTGCCCGGCTGGCAGAACTCCGACCCCGGGCACTGGATGACGCTGTGGGAAGCGCGCCATCCCGACTGGCGGCGGGTCGAACAGGCCGACTGGGAATGGCCGCGCCGCAGCGACTGGATCGCCGCGCTGGACGCGGCAGCACTGCGCACGCGGGGACCGCTCGTGCTGGTCGCGCACAGCCTGGGCTGCCTGACCGTGGCGCACTGGGCCGCGACCACCACCGATGCCGTGCGGATCCGGCATGCGCTGCTGGTCGCGCCGCCCGACATCGAACGCGACGACCTGCCGGCGGCGCTGTCCGACTTCGCCCCGGCGCCATGGACGCCATTGCCGTTCGCCAGCACCCTGGTCGCCAGCCGCAACGATCCGTACTGCCGGATCGAACGCGCGCGTGCATTCGCCACCGCGTGGGGCAGCGAATTCGTCGCCCTCGGCGATTGCGGGCACATCAACGTCGATGCGGGATTCGGGCCGTGGCCGGATGGCCTCGCACGGCTGCAGCAGGTGCTGTAGAAGCGCCACTCGGGGCGCTCCTGCAAGATGCGCAAGGCGGATCGCTCTCCCGGTCCGACCCGACTTGCCAAGGAGCCCCATGCCGATGCCCGCCCCGCCGAGCTATCCCGGACTGGAACTGCGCTGGCCGCGCCCGGACGAGGAAGCCGAATTCCTGCGCGCGCACCGGGCCACCACGCCGGGCTATCCGACCTTCCTGCATTACCACGACGAGGGCATGCCGTTCGCCGCCTACCTGCAACGCCTGCGCGAGCAGCCGCTCGGCGCATCGGCCTGCCCACGCCGCGGCACGTGCCGTCGACCTTCCTGTTCGCTTTCGATGGCGCGCGGATCGTCGGCCGCGTCTCGATCCGGCACCGGTTGAACGCGGTGCTGGAACGCATCGGCGGGCATGTCGGCTACGTGGTGGTCCCGGAATGCCGCGGACGCGGTTACGCCACCGCGATACTGGCAAAGGCCGTGGCGATCGCGCGCGACGAGCTCGGCATCGCCCGCGTGCTGGTCACTTGCGAAGAAAGCAACCTCGCCTCGATCAAGGTCATCGAGCGCAACGGCGGCGTGCTCAATGACGGCGTGCCCGACGGCGTCACCCACGAGACGTCGCCGCCGCACCGGCGCTACTGGATCGGCTGACTCAGGCGATCCAGCCACGCGCCGCCGCCCTGCGCGCGAACAGCCACAGCAGCAGGCACACCAGCACCAGCAGCAACGGGAAGACGGCACCGGCGACTCCCATCAGCGCCCACACCGGCGTCGTCGCATAGGCCGAAACCATCTGCACCGCGACCCCCAGCAGCGACAGCAACAGCAAAGGAACGGCCCAGCGCTTGCGCGACAGCAAGCCCAGCGAACCCAGCGTGCCCGCGATCACCGCGATGCCGAAGAACACGTACACCCACGACGGCATCGCCGCGTTGATCTGCTGCTGCTCCGGCGGCAGCGCCGCCACCGCTTCCGGCGACAGGGTCAGCTGCGCATGGAACATGAACACGCCGACCAGATTCCACAACAAAGCAAGCACGGCAACGATCCAGAACCACAGCGGCGGCTTGACGATACCCATGGCATTCCCCTCGCTCGAGTGGCCGCCAGCCTACGCCTGTTGTCGCAGTAATCCCGGTTCCGCGGCGATCAACGCACGATGCTCGGCCCGAACACCACGCCATACGCCAGCACCAGGGCCAGCGAGACGACGATCCATGGCCAACTGCGCGGAAATACCGTCGCCGCAGCATCGCCGGCGCCGACCCGGGTGCGGTATGGGCCCCAGGCGAAGCCCGAGGTTCCGCCCAGGCTCGACGCCAGCGCCGAAGTCAGCACGATGACGATGCCCAATGGGTTGAACAGGCCGATCAGCACGCCGGTCGCGCCGCCGGCGAGATAGCAGGTCAGCGCGATGCGCGCCACGCGCCGCGGACGCTCGTCGAAACCGCCGCACAGTTCGGCGAGCCGGCGCATGCTCCAGACCACGCTGCGGTCGTACAGCCAGTAGCCGACGCCGCCCATCGCGATGCGCCACAGCCACGGCATCGCCACGCCATGCAGCGCGCCGTCCGGCCCGGTGCCGAGGTCGCCGATGTCGGCCACTGCCGAAAACAGCATGTAGCCGAACGCGGTCATCAATCCGACGCTGGCCAGCGCCCAGCACAGCAGGCGCGCCAGCGGCGTCCCGGCCTTGCGCAACGCCCAGGCGAACACGAATCCGCTCGCCAGGCTGGCCAGCGGGCCGGCGAGCGCGACCCATTTCACGCCGATGGACGCCATCGCGCGGTAATCGCAATCGACGTAGTACGCGCCGAACGCACTGACCCGGCCGCCCAGCGCGACGCAGGCGGCGGCATGCCCGCCATGCTCGTGCAACGCGGTGGACAGCACGTAGGCAAGCGCCGCGATCGCCGCCACGGTGAGCCAGTCGAAAAACCGCGCCTGCTTGCCGATGGATGCGTTCATCGCCTCCTCCCGGGATGGAATCTCACAACCAGCCCTTCTGCCGCGCCAGCCGGTACGCCTCGATCCGGTTGCCGACGCCCAGCTTGCCGATCGCTTCGGACAGGTAGTTGCGCACGGTGCCCTGCGACAGGCTCAGGCGCGCCGCGATCTCACCGGCGGACAGGCCTTCGCCCGCCAACCGCAGCGCCTGGCGCTCGCGGTCGTTGAGCGGATCGGCGTCGCTCCACGCATCCAGCGCGAGCTGCGGATCGATGGCGCGACCGCCGCGGTGCACCTTGCGCAGCGCTTCGGCCAGGTCCTCGGCCGGCGCGTCCTTGAGCAGGTAGCCGGAAACGCCCGCGTCCAGCGCACGGCGCAGGAAGCCGGCGCGGGCGAAGGTGGTGACGATCACCACTTTCGTCGGCAATTCGTGGCGCTGGATGCGCTGCGCCAGCTCCAGCCCGGACAGGCCGGGCATTTCGATGTCGGTGACCAGCACGTCGGGCTTCAACCGCTGCAGTTCGCGCCACGCGGCTTCGCCATCGGCGGCCGCGCCCAGCACCTCGATGTCGGTTTCGAGGTTCAACAACGCGGACAGCGCGCCGCGCACCATCGCCTGGTCCTCGGCCAGCAGGATCCTGATCATGCGGCGTCCGCCCCGGCCGCAGCCATTCCGATCCCGTCCTCGACCCGCACTGCCGGCGGCAACGGCACACGCACCAGCAGGCGGGTGCCCTTGCCTCGCGGCGAATCGATGCCGAGGCTGCCTTCCAGCACGCGCACGCGTTCACGCATGCCGTCGATGCCATTGCCTTCGTTCGCCACGCCGCCGCGTCCATCGTCTTCGATGCACAACTGCAGCATTCCACCATCGCGGGCGAAGCGGACCGTGGCGAGGCGCGCGCGCGCATGCCGGGAGATGTTGGTGGCCGCTTCGCGCAGCACCAGCGCCAGCGCCGCCTCGGTGCCGGCCGGCAAGGCCGGCGGCGCGTCGTAGTCCAGATGCACGCTCGCGGCTTCCAGCATCAGCCGCGCCGACGCCAGCTCGCCGGCCAGGGTGGCGGAGCGGTAGCCGGTCACCGCATTGCGCACCTGCGCCAGCGCATCGCGGGCGACGCGCTCGGCTTCCTCCAGTTCGCGACGCGACGCCGGCGCATCGCGGTCGGCGAGCTTGCGCGCCAATTCCAGCTTCAGGGTGATCAGCGACAGCGTATGCCCGAGCAGGTCGTGCAGGTCGCGGCCAATGCGCTCGCGTTCGGCGGTGGCGGCCAGCCGGCGCACTTCGTCCTGGGACAGCCTGAGCGCGGCTTCCTTCGCCTTCGCGGTCTTCTCGACCTGGATGATGGTGCCGATGATCAGGGTCATCGGCACCATCCACGCCAGCACCTGCCACGGATAGCCGATGCCCAGCGCCACCGCGGCCAGCAGGCCGTTGAGCACCAGCAGCAACAGCAGATAGCGCAACAGGCGGTCGTTGCGCGCGAGGCCCAGCATCACGCAGCCGAACACGAAATAGCTCAGGCCCGACGGATACCAGCGCAGCAGCAGGAAACACAGGGCGATCATCGCCACCGGATAGCGCCAACTGGTACGCGCCGACGCCAGCAGGGTCTTCGCGTACAGCAGCACGAACAGCGGATAGGAGGCCAGGGTCAGCGCGAACCAGCGCGCGTCGTAGTCGCCGCCACCCATCGCCGGGGTGATGAACAGCCACGCCGACCACAGCAGGTGGATGCCATCGGTCCACGGCGACGCGCCGACCCGCAGGCTGGCCGCGACCGCCGAATCGGGGGCCGGTGCCAACCATTTCCGCAACCACGACGGCGCTTTCATCCGCTCATCCTAAGGGCGCATGCATGCCGATGCACGGCTCAGCCGTAGCGGCGCAGCCGCCGCACGGCCAACAGCAGGAAGCCGATGGTGAACGCGGCCAGCACCAGCACGTGCGGCAGCGCCGAAGGCATCGGGAAGCCGACCGCCGCCAGCGCCAGTTGGTTGAGGTGATAGCTCGGCCACACCGGCGCCAGCCGCTGCAGGAACTCCGGCATCATCGGCAGCGGGAACCACAGGCCCGACAGGAAGGCCATCGGCAGGTACACCAGGTTGAGCATGCCGGGCGCGCCCTGGCCCTTGACCAGCGTGCCCAGCAGCAGGCCCAGCGCGCAGAACGGGACGACACCGGCGGTTTCCAGCGCGAACAGGCGCAGCGCCTGCGCCGCGGACAACGGCACGTGGGCGACGATCAGCGCCAGCGCCAGCAGCAACAGCGCAATTGTCGCGGCGACCAGCATGGCCATCACCATCTTGCCGACGAGATAGGCGGCCGGCGGCATCGGCTGCGCACGCTTCAGCGTGAGCAGGCCGTCGTAGCGTTCCAGCGCCAGCGACACGCCGAAGCCGAACAGGCCCGGCGCCATCACCCCGAAGGTGGAGTACGACGCCAACAGGTAGCGCGCCTGTTCTCCGACGCCGGACGGGAGCAGCACGCCGAACATCAGGTAGAACACGGTCGGGAACAGCAGGATCGGCAGCAGGAAGCCGGGGTTGCGCAGGTAGCGCAGGATCTCGCTGCGGGTTTCCTGCAGGTAGGCGTTGAACACGCGGGCGCGCGGCATCGCGCGGGTGAAGTCGGCGACATCCATCAGGCGGCCTCCTGCAATGCGACGCTGTCGTCGCGGGTCAGTTCGGAGAAGGCTTCGGCCAGGCCGGCGGCGCGCACTTCCAGCGCGCGCAGGCCCAGGTCCTCGGCCAGCAGTCGGCGGACCAGCAGTTCCGGATACTCGGTGGACAGGCACAGCCGCCCGCCGTCGATGCGCGCCTCGGCGACTTCCGACCACGCCGCGACTTCGGCCAGCGGCAAGTGGGTCGAGCACCACACCCGCTTCAACGCGATCCGCGCGCGCAGCGCTTCCACGCTGCCTTCGCTGATCACCCTGCCGCGCGCCATCACGCAGACGCGGTCGGCCAGCGCTTCGGCTTCCTCCAGGTAGTGCGTGGTCAGCACCACGGCATTGCCTTCGGCAACGAGGTGGCGGATCGCCTGCCACAGCTTCTGCCGCGCCTCGATGTCCATGCCCACGGTCGGCTCGTCGAGGAACAGCAGCTTCGGCCGTCCGCACAGCGCCACCGCGAACTGCACGCGCCGCTGCTGGCCGCCGGACAGCTTGCCGTACGGACGCTGCAGCAGGTCGGCCACGCCGGCCAGCTCCGCGCTTTCGGCCACGCTGCGCGGCGTCGGGTAATAGCTCGCGGCCAGCCGGATCAGTTCGCCGACGCGCAGGGTCGGCGGCAGCGCCGCGTCCTGCAGCATCACGCCGATGTTGCGGCGCGCCTCGATCCGCTGCGGATCCATGCCGAACAGTTCGGCCACGCCCGCGTCGGCGCGGATCAGGCCCAGCAGCAGGCCGATCGCGGTGGTCTTGCCGGCGCCGTTCGGACCCAGCAGGGCCAGCAATTCGCCGCCGCGCAGTTCCAGGTCGATGCCGTCCAGCGCGCGCAGCGCGCCATACGATTTCACCGCGCCGTGCAGGCGCGCCAGCGTGGACGTTGCGTTCGCCATTCCGATGACTCCCTGTGGACGGCAGGCACGATGCCCGCGCGCGATGCGCGCCTGCAGTCGTGCGCATCATGCATTCGGCATGACAGTCGTCAGGTGACGGCGCGGGCCGCCACCGCTAGCCTGCATGCATGCTTCGGAACCGACGAGGCATGCCACACTAGGCGCCTTCCCGAACCAGCCGTTTTCATGAACGCATCCGCCGACCTGCTGAAGGAACTCCGCATCGACCGCAGCGCGCCGCCGCCGAAGCCATCGCGCCGCGGGCTGTGGATCGGCCTGGCCGTGGCCGCGATCTTGTTGCTGGCGCTGGCCATCGGCGCATGGGCGCTGTTCGGCCGCGGGAAGCCGGTCGAAGTGCGCACGGCGACGGTAATCGCGATTTCGGGCGGCAATGCCTCCACCTCGGTGCTGGACGCCACCGGCTACGTCGTCGCCCGGCGCATGGCCACGGTGTCGGCCAAGATCACCGGCAAGGTGCGCGAAGTGCTGATCGAGGAAGGCACGCGCGTCGAGGCAGGCCAGGTGATGGCCACGCTGGATCCGATCGACGCCGATGCCCAGCGCCGGCTGTCCGCCTCGCAGCTGTCCGCCGCGCGCAGCCAGGTCGCCAGCGTGCAGGCGCAGCTGAAGCAGGCCGAAGCCGAAGCCGCGCGCCTGCAGACGCTGGTCGGCCGGCAACTGGTGTCGCGTTCGCAGTACGACCAGGCGGTGGCGCAGCGCGATGCGCTGCGCGCGCAGCTGCAGACCGCGCAGCGCAACGTGCAGGTGGCGAACGACGGGCTGTCGATTTCCGACCTGGGCGTGGACAACACCATCGTGCGCGCGCCGTTCTCCGGCGTGGTCATCGCCAAGGCCGCGCAGCCGGGCGAGATCGTCTCGCCGCTGTCGGCCGGCGGCGGCTTCACCCGCACCGGCATCGGCACCATCGTCGACATGGATTCGCTGGAAGTCGAAGTCGACGTCGGCGAGGCCTACATCGGCCGGGTGCAGCCGAAGATGCCGGTCGAGGCGGTGCTCAATGCCTATCCCGACTGGAAGATCCCGGCCGAGGTCATCGCGATCATCCCCACCGCCGACCGCGGCAAGGCGACGGTCAAGGTGCGCATCGCGCTGAAGCAGAAGGATCCGCGCATCGTCCCGGACATGGGCGTGCGGGTCAGCTTCCTGGAAGCGCCGAAGCCCGATTCGAAACAACCCGAAGGCGTGCGCGTGCCGGGCGCGGCGGTGGTCGAACGCGACGGCGCGCAGGTCGCCTTCGTCGTCGGCGAAGACAGCCGCGTCGCACGCCGCGCGCTGAAGACCGGCATCGCCCTGGGCGACGACCGCCAGGTGCTGTCGGGCCTGTCCGCCGGCGACGAGGTGGTGCTGGATCCGCCGGCGGAGCTGCAGGACGGCGCGAAGGTGCAGTTGGCGCAGGAGTGAAACCAGCGGGCGCAAGGATTCGCCCGCCGCAACGAACCACCCGGCATGGATGTCGAAAACGAGCTTCCGATCCATCGCAACCGCAACAAAACGGATGGCATGCCGCAATCGCGATCCGGTCGTTTTCCCCTTTCCCCTCGCGGGAGAGGGCAACGCGTGCACAGCGCGCGAGGGAGAGGGTCGGCTTTTGCGCTTCGCAAAGCCGGTGCAAAAGCAACAGCAGGCTCGCTGACGCCCGCGCCCCTCTCCCGTTTCGGCACCCTCTCCCATGAAGAGGGAAAACCAAAAACCACGCACTTCGAGGTAACGCCATGTCATCGCTGGTTTCGATCCGCAACCTGCACAAGACCTACCAGCGCGGGCCCGAAAAGGTCGACGTGCTGCACGGCCTGGATCTGGAGATTCCCGCCGGCGACTTCGTCGCGCTGATGGGGCCCTCCGGTTCCGGCAAGACCACCCTGCTGAACCTGATCGGCGGGCTGGACACGCCTTCGTCCGGCGAGATCGAGATCGAAGGCGAACGCATCGACCGGATGAGCGCCGGCCAGTTGTCGAACTGGCGCAGCCGCCACGTCGGCTTCGTCTTCCAGTTCTACAACCTGATGCCGATGCTGACCGCGCAGAAGAACGTGGAACTGCCGCTGCTGCTGACTTCGCTGGGCGCGGCCGACCGCAAGCGCCGCGCCGAAATCGCGCTCGCGCTGGTCGGCCTGGCCGACCGCAGGTCGCACAAGCCCAACGAACTGTCCGGCGGCCAGCAGCAGCGCGTGGCGATCGCCCGCGCCATCGTCTCCGACCCGACCTTCCTGATCTGCGACGAGCCCACCGGCGACCTGGACCGCCAATCCGCCGAGGACGTGCTGAACCTGCTGCGCATGCTCAACCGCGAGCACGGCAAGACGATCATCATGGTCACCCACGACCCGCGCGCGGCGGAGTACGCCACCCACACCGTGCACCTGGACAAGGGTGAACTGGTGGCCGCGCCCGCGCTGGCGCACTGACGCGAGGAGACGGCGATGAAGTACCTCTCGCTGGTGTGGGCGCAACTGTTCCGCAGCAAGACCCGCACGCTGCTGACCCTGCTGTCCGTGATCACGGCGTTCCTGCTGTTCGGCATGCTCGACTCGGTGCGCGTGGCGTTCAGTTCCGGCGGCAGCGTCGAGGGCGCGAACCGGCTGGTCGTGGCCTCGCGCCTGTCGATCACCCAGTCGCTGCCGATCAGCCTGGAACGGCAGATCCAGGGCGTGTCGGGAGTGAAAGGCGTCACCTACGGCATGTGGTTCGGCGGCATCTACCAGGACCCGAAGAACTTCTTCCCCAATTTCTCGGTCGCGCCGAACTACTTCGACATCTACACCGAACTGCAGATACCGCAGGACCAGCTGCGCAAGTGGCAGGAAACCCGCACCGGCGCCGTCGTCGGCGAAGGCCTGGCCCGCGAATTCGGCTGGAAGCTCGGCGACACCATTCCCCTGCAGGCGACCATCTTCCCGCGCAGCGGCAGCAACGACTGGCCGCTGCAGGTGACCGGCATCTTCCGCTCGAAGAACCGCGATACGGCCGGCAACGAGGAACGCCAGCTGATGATGAACTGGAAGTACTTCGACGAGGCCAACGACTACATCAAGAACCAGGTCAGCTGGTTCACGGTCACGCTGGACAACCCCGACCATGCCTCGCGCGTGGCCAATGCCATCGACGCGCTGTCGGCCAATTCCGACCACGAGACCAAGTCGCAGACCGAATCGGCGTTCCAGCAGGCCTTCGTCAAGCAGTTCGCCGACATCGGCATGATCGTGACCTCGATCATGGGCGCTGTGTTCTTCACCCTGCTGCTGCTGACCGGCAACACGATGGCGCAGGCGGTGCGCGAGCGCATCCCGGAACTGGCCACGCTGAAGACGCTGGGCTTCGGGGACGGCACGGTGCTGGCGCTGGTGCTGGTGGAATCGGTGCTGCTGGTCGGCCTGGGCGGACTGCTGGGCCTGGGGCTGGCGCGGCTGATCCTGCCGGGCATCGCCTCGAAGGCGCAGGGCCTGCTGCCGGCGTCCATCCCGCTGCAGACGTGGGGAGTCGGACTGGTGTTGATCGTGCTGATCGGGCTGGTGGTCGGGGTGCTGCCGGCGCTGCGCGCCAAGCGGCTGAAGATCGTCGATGCGCTGGCCGGACGTTGAGGAAATCGACATGAAGAAATGGCTATCGAACCTGCTGACGATCCTGCTGCTGGCCGTCGGCCTGAGCGCATGGATCGTGCTGCCCTGGGTCGGCGTGCTGGCGATCGCGGTCGCCGCCGCCCTGTGGCTGCTGCTGACCCGCACCGGCCGGCTGGCGCTGGAGGCCACCCGCATCGGCATCGCCAGCCTGCCGCAACGCTGGGGCGCGGCCAGCGTCATCATCATCGGCATCGCCGGCGTGGTCGGCGTGCTGGTGGCGATGCTGGCGATGGGCAGGGGCTTCGAGGCCACCATGAACGGCACCGGCGACGACACCAGCGCGATCGTCTTGCGCGGCGGTTCGCAGGCGGAAACCAATTCGGTGATCCTGCGCGATCTGGTGCCGCTGGTTTCCAGCCTGCCCGGCATCGCCCGCAATGGCGAAGGCAAGCCATTGGTATCCGCGGAGCTGTCGCAGGTGGTCAACCTGCTGTCGAAATCCGACGGCACCGACGTCAACGCGCAGTTCCGCGGCGTCACCGAACTGGCCTGGGACGTGCACGGCAAGATGAAGATCGTCGAAGGCCGCCGCTTCAAGCCGGGCCTGCGCGAGATCGTGGCGGGCAAGGGCGCGCAGAACCAGTTCCGCGGGCTGGAAGTCGGCAAGACCCTGCGGCTGGGCAACCAGGACTGGGCCGTCGTCGGCATCTTCGCCTCGGGCGACGCGCACGACTCGGAACTGTGGACCGACGCCGAAACCCTGGGCTCCACCTACGACCGCCGCGCCTATCAGTCGATCACGGTGAAGAACGAAGGCAAGGCCGGCTTCCAGCAGTTCAAGGCGGCGATGGCCGCCGACCCGCGCCTGAAACTGGACGTGGACACCACCCGCGCCTACTACGGCAAGCAGGGCGGCGGCCTGAACAAACTGCTGTCGATCCTGGGCACCGTCATCGGCGCCATCATGGCCATCGGCGCGGTGTTCGGCGCGCTCAACACCATGTATGCGGCGGTGGCCACGCGCGCGCGCGAAATCGCCACCCTGCGCGCCATCGGTTTCCGCAGCCTGCCGGTGGTGACCGCGGTGATGCTGGAAACCATGCTGCTGGCGCTGCTGGGCGGCGTGCTGGGCGGCCTGGTCGCCTGGCTGCTGTTCAACGGCAACAGCGTCAGCACGCTGGGCAACAACTTCAGCCAGGTGGTGTTCCAGTTCAAGGTTTCGCCGGAACTGCTGTGGAGCGGGCTGAAGTGGGCGCTGGGCATCGGCCTGGTCGGCGGCCTGTTCCCGGCATTGCGCGCGGCGCGGCTGCCGGTGACCGAGGCGCTGCGCAGCGCGTGACGCTGTACGTTGTAGAGCCGAATTCATTCGACTGCGCTTCGTCGGGATCCGGCAATGCAAAAGCAGCCGGATGCATTCGGCTCTACAAAGCGGAGGAGCAAAAAGCAGCCGGATGAATCCGGCTCTGCGGGGCGAGATTCAACCGGCCGTGCAATCGGCCGGTTCGGCGACCCGCACCACGCGCCGCGAGCGCACGATGCCATCCAGCGCGTACACCGCCAGCCCGGCCCAGATGCAGGCGAAGCCGGTCGCGCGCGCGTGGTCGAACGGTTCGCCCAGGACCAGCACGCCGATCATCAGCTGCAGGGTCGGCGCGATGTACTGCAGCAGCCCGACCACCGACAACGGGATGCGGCGCACGCCGTAGGCGAAGCCGATCAGCGGCAGCGCGGTGATCGCGCCGCCGACCACCAGCAGCACATCGATGCGCCAGTCCCACCCTTGCACGAAACCGCCGCCGTGGCCGGCTTCGGCCCAGGCCAGGAAGGCCAGCGCCGGCGCCAGCAGGTACAGGCTTTCCACCGCCAAGCCACCGACCGCATCGACCGCGACCAGCTTGCGCACCAGTCCGTACAAGCCGAACGACAGCGCCAGCCCCAGCGCGATCCACGGCGGCGCGCCGGCCTGCCAGGTCAGCCAGGCCACGCCCAGCGCGGCCAGCCCCACCGCGGCCCATTGCACGGGATTCAGTCGCTCGCGCAGCACCAGCACGCCCAGCACCACGTTGAACAGCGGGTTGATGAAATAACCGAGGCTGGTTTCGACCACGTGGCCGGCGTTGACCGCCCAGATGTACAGGCCCCAGTTGAACGCGATCAGCACGCTGCTCAGCGCCAGCGCGGACAGCGCGCGCGGCTTCGCGCGGATCGCGCGCCACCAGCCCAGTCCGTCCTTCAGCGCCAGCCAGCCCAGCACCAGCAGCGCGCTCCAGACGATGCGGTGGGCGATGATCTGCAGCGACGGCACCGCCTTCAGCGCATGCCAGTACAGCGGCACCACGCCCCACACCACGAAGGTGCCGACGGTGACGGCGACGCCCTTGCGGTCGAGCCGCGCGGTCACGACTGCTTCTTCAGCTTGCCGACGCTGATCACCACCACGCCGGCCAGGATCACCGCCATCGCGCCGAATTCCGCCGCGGTGAAGCGCTCGTGCGCCAGCCACGCGCCCAGCGCCACCGCGATCACCGGGTTGACGTAGGCGTAGCTGCCGGCCAGCGCGGGACGCACGTGGTGCAGCAGCCAGACGTAGGCGCTGAAGCCCAGCAGCGAGCCGAACACGACCAGGTAGGCGAACGCGGCGATGCCGCCCGCGCTGGGCAGCGCGTGCAGGCGTTCGCCGGACGCCAGCGCGATGGCCAGCATCGCCACGCCGCCGCACAGCATCTGCGCCGCGGCGGTCATGAACGGCGACGCGAGGTCGCGGCCGCGGCTCCACACCGAGCCGAACGACCACGCGATGGTCGCGATCACCAGCGCGATCAACCCCACCGTGCTGGTGTCGTGGGCAGCGCCGGCGTTCAACCACAACACACCGATGAAGCCGACCGCGATGCCCGCCCATTCCAGCGGGCTGGGCCGCTCGCCGCGCAGCGAGGCGAAGATCCCGAACCACATCGGCGCCGAGGCGATCGCCACCGCGGTCAGTCCCGAGGACACACTTTTCTCGGCGAAGTTGACCAGCCCGTTGCCCAGCACCAGCAGCAGCACGCCCATCACCGCGGCATTGCGCCATTGCGGCAGGGTCGGCGCGGCCACGCCGCGCAGGCGCAGCAGCGCGAACAGGATCGCGCCGGCGATGACGAAGCGGATGCCGCCCAGCATGAACGGCGGGAAGCCGCCTTCCAGCGAGAAGCGGATCGCGAGGTAGGTCGAACCCCAGATCACGTAGACCGCGGCCAGGGCCAGGGGAACGGCCCAGCGGGTCGCAGGCGCGGCGGGCGCGGCGGTCGTCGAGTTCACGGGAGGGAGGCGATGCGGGGGAACGCGAATTTTACAGGCGCGGGTGTCGCGGCGCGTGCGAAGAACGACGCCGTGGCTGGAATCCAGTGTTCGAATCCCGCCATGCGCGCTGGCTCAGGCCGCGCGTTCGCGCTCCAGCAACTGCCGCTTCAACGGCAGGCCCCAGCGATAACCGCCCATCGAGCCGTCGCCGCGGATCACCCGGTGACACGGCACCACCACCGCGACGCGGTTGTGCGCGCAGGCGCCGGCGACCGCGCGCACCGCTTTCGGCGCGCCGAGCTGCGCGGCCACTTCGGCATAGCTGCGGGTCTGGCCCGGCGGAATCTTCATCAGCGCGTCCCAGACGCGCTTCTGGAACGCGGTGCCGATCAGGTCGACCGGCACCTCGCCGGACCCGCCGGACAGTCGCGCCGCCACCGCGCGCAGGCGTGGGGCGAGGAACCCGTCGCGGCCGCTGTCCACGCGCCGCAGGTCCGCCCGCGGGAATTCCTCGCGCAGGCGCTGTTCCAGGACCGCCGCATCGCCACCCAGTTCGACCGCGCAGATGCCGCGTTCGGTCGCCGCGACCAATGCGCGTCCCAATGCGGTGTCCACCAGGGTCCAGCGGATCTCCACGCCGGCCCCGCCGTCGCGGTAGCGCGCCGGGGTCATGCCGAGGCGGCTGGCGCCCTGCTCGTATATCCGCGACGGCGAACCGTAACCGGCGTCGTACAGCGCGGCGCTGACGTCGTGGCCTGAGCGCAGGCCGCGCTTCAGCGTGCCGAGCTTGCGCTGGGCGAGGTATTCGGCCGGGCTGAGGCCGTAGCGCGCGGCGAACCTGCGCTGCAGGTGCGAGGCGCTGAGGCCGACCGCCGCGGCCAGTTCGGCCAGGGTCGGCTCGCCGCCGTCGAGCAGCTCGCGGGCGCGTTCCAGCTTGTCGGTGCTTTTGTCCATGGGGCAAAGACTACGGGCGCCGTGTGGCGCCCGCTATCCGATTCTTGCTTTGCTTTTCCTTGCTCCCGGAGGGAAAAGGATGAAAGCGTCAATCCGCCCAGCTGAGCGGTCCGCTGGACTCCGGCAGCACCTGCGCCGACAGCTTGCGGTCCTGGCCCAGCACGTCGATCGCGTCGGCCAGGATCGCCGCCGATTCGCGCAGCAGCGGGTCGGGCAGCTTTTCGGCCAGCTTCTCGCGCGCGGCGTCCTTGACGATGTCGCGTTCGCTGGCGGCCAGGCCGTCGTCGCTTTCGTCGGCCAGCGGGTCCAGCGCCAGGCCCAGCGCCTTGCGTTCTTCCTGGCGCTGCTTGCGCTTGGCTTCCTGGCGGTCGCGCTCGGCGCGGCGGGTCGCCTCGTTGAGGCTGATGTACTTCTTCTCGCGCTCGGCCTTGACCTCGGCCGTGTCCTGCAGCATCCACTGGAACTCCTTGTCCCCGGCGATGCGCGTGTCGTGCAGCGACTGCAGCTGCGGCAGCAGCGGGGCGAAGTTGCCGTACTGGGTGTGCGGCACCGCGGCGATGCGGGCCCACGGCAGCGCGTTGTCGTAGCTGCTTTCGCCGTACTCGTCCGCGTCGATGGTGGACGGCATGGCGATGTCCGGCACCACGCCCTTGAACTGGGTGCTGCCGCCGGCGACGCGGAAGAACTGGGCGATGGTCAGCTTGACCTGGCCGAAGCGCGCGGTCTCGTTGGCCGGCCAGCGGTCGAGGTCGACGATGTTCTGCACCGTGCCCTTGCCGAAGCTGGTGTCGCCGACGACCAGGCCGCGGCCGTAGTCCTGGATGGCGCCGGCGAAGATTTCCGAGGCCGAGGCCGACGCGCGGTTGATCAGCACCGCCAGCGGGCCGTCCCAGGCCACGCCGGCCTTGCGGTCGGCATTGACCGCGATGCGGCCGCCGGATTCGCGCACCTGCACCACCGGGCCCTTGTCGATGAACAGGCCGGTCAGGTCGACCGCCTCGTCCAGCGAGCCGCCGCCGTTGTTGCGCAGGTCCAGCACCACGCCGTCGACGCGCTGGGTCTTGAATTCGGCCAGCAGGCGCGAGACGTCACGGGTCGCGGAGTTGTAGTCGTCGGGATTCCTGCGCCGGCCTTCGAAGTCCTGGTAGAACGCCGGCAGCTTGATCACGCCGATGCGCCGCGCCGGCTGGCCGGCGGTCGGGCCGCTGGTCGCCGCGGGGATCACCAGGATCTCGGACTTCGCCGCCTGTTCCTCCAGCTTGATCTTCTGCCGGGTGATGGTCACCTGGACCGGCTTGGCGTCGAGGCCGCCGGCGACCGGCAGGTATTCGATGCGGACCTGGGTGTCCTTCTTGCCGCGGATCTGCTGCACCACGTCGTCGATGCGCCAGCCGATCACGTCGGTCATCGCGCCCGACTTGCCCTGGCCGACGGCGATGATGCGGTCGCCGACCTGCAGCTTGCCCGACAGCGCGGCCGGCCCGCCGGGCACGATCTCGCGGATCGCCACATAGTCGTCCTGGCGCTGCAGCACCGCGCCGATGCCTTCCAGCGACAGCGACATCTGCTGGTTGAAGTTGTCGGCGCTGCGCGGAGTGAAATAGTCGGTGTGCGGGTCGATCGCGCCGGTGTAGGCGTTGAGGAAGCTCTGGAACACGTCCTCGCCCTTCAGCTCGTCTATGCCGCGCTGCATGTTGGCGTAACGCTTGTCCAGGGTCTTGCGGATGTCGTCGGGCTTCTTGCCGGCCAGCTTCAACCGCAGCCAGTCGTTCTTCACCGACTTCTTCCAGATCGCGTCCAGCTCCTGGGGGCTGGCCGCCCACGGCGCCTTCTCGCGGTCGTATTCCCAGCGATCGTCCGTGCCGAAGTCGAAATCCTGCTTGAGCAGGGAACGCGCATAGGCGATGCGCTCGTTCACGCGCTGCCGGTACACGGCGAAGATGCTCCAGGCCGGGGCCAGGTCGCCGCTGCGGATCGCCTCGCCGATGGTGGCCTTGTACGGTTCGAACTTCGCGACGTCGGCGGCGGTGAAGTACTGCTTGTTGCCGTCCAGCGCGTCGAGGTAGCGCTTGAACACGTCCTGCGACAGCGCCGCGTCCAGCGGTCGCGGCCGGTAGGCGTAGCGGCTGTCGGACAGCAGGCCGTAGACCATCTTCGACGTGGTGGTCTGGTCGACCGTGGGCGCGGCCGGCAGGTCGGCGGTCGTGCGCTTGTCGATCAGGCCCTTGTCGGCGTCCGGCGAGTCGGTTACTGGCGCGGCGCTTTGCGCCAGCAGCGCCAGCGGTACGGCCAAGGTGAGGGCAAGCAGGACGACGGAGGTCTTGATCTTCATGGACGGCGGCGTGCGGGAGTTCGGGGGAAGCGTGCGTCAGGATCGGACAACCCGACAGTGCCGGAAGTTGCACGGCTTGTCGATGTGCCACTGCAGCCTAGCGGCAATGCGGCCGGGGTTTGTGAACGGGGCGTTGGCCGGCCATGGCGCGGCAGCCGCGGTTCAGGCGGCGACGCCGGCTTCCCTGGCCTGCTGGTCGGCGTGGTAGCTGGAGCGCACCAGCGGGCCGGAGGCGACGTGGCTGAAGCCCAGCTCCAGGCCGTAGGTTTCCAGCGCCTTGAATTCGTCCGGCGTCCAGTAGCGCAGCACCGGGTGGTGGTGGGCGCTGGGCTGCAGGTACTGGCCGATGGTGACCATGTCCACGTCGTGCGCGCGCAGGTCGCGCAGGGTGGCCTGCACCTGCTCCATCGTCTCGCCCAGGCCCAGCATGATGCCGCTCTTGGTCGGCAGGCCCGGGTGCTGCGCCTTGAACTTCTGCAGCAGGGTCAGCGACCACTGGTAGTCGGCGCCGGGGCGCACGTTGCGGTACAGGTCCGGCACCGTCTCGATGTTGTGGTTGAACACGTCCGGCGGGTTCTGCGCGAGGATTTCCAGCGCGCGGTCCATGCGGCCCTTGCCGCGGAAATCGGGCGTCAGGATCTCGATGCGGGTGGCCGGCGACTGTTCGCGGATTGCGGCGATGCAATCGACGAAGTGCTGGGCGCCGCCGTCGCGCAGGTCGTCGCGGTCCACCGAGGTGACCACCACGTACTTCAGGCCCATGTCGGCGACGGTGTTGGCCAGGTTGCGCGGTTCGTCGGCGTCGGGCGGCTTCGGCCGGCCGTGGGCCACGTCGCAGAACGAGCAACGGCGCGTGCACACCTCGCCCAGGATCATGAAGGTGGCGGTGCCGTGGCCGAAGCATTCGTGGATGTTCGGGCAGCTGGCTTCCTCGCACACGGTGACCAGGCGGTTCTCGCGCAGCTTGGCCTTGAGCGCGGCGACCGCGCCGTTCGACGGGATGCGCACGCGGATCCACGACGGCTTGCGCAGCACCGGCGCATCGGCGAACTGCACCGGCGAGCGCGCGATCTTGTCGCCGGCGACCTGTTTCACCCCGGCCTGCAGCGACGCCGGCGCGTCCGCGCCGACCACGGACAGGGGAATGGTTCGGGGAGCCTCGTTCATCCGCGCATTCTAGCGCCAGCGGCGGGCGGGTGCCGGTTCAGGCGACCGGCGCCAGGTCCGGCGGCGCGGTTTCGATGCGCAGGTCCAGGCCGAACTGCCGCGCCATGTGCTGCAGCAGCACCGGCTTCACCGCGTCCAGCGACGACGGCCCGCCCAGGTCGACCAGCGCCACCGCCTGCAGGCCGGCGTAGCCGCAGGGATTGATCCGCCGGAACGGCTCCAGGTCCATCGCGATGTTGAAGGCCAGGCCGTGGAAGGTGCAGCCATGGCGCACGCGGATGCCCAGCGCGCCGATCTTGGCGCCGTTGACGTACACGCCCGGCGCGCCTTCCTTGCGCTCGGCGCGGATGTTCCATTCGTCGCAGGTGTCGATGATCGATTGCTCGATCTTGCACACGTATTCCTTCACCCCGACCTTCAATCGCGGCAGGTCGAACAGCGGATAGGCGACGATCTGGCCGGGGCCGTGGTAGGTCACCTGGCCGCCGCGATCGACATGGACCACCGGGATGTCGCCCGGCGCCAGCACGTGTTCTGGCTTGCCGGCCTGGCCGAGGGTGAAAACCGGGTCGTGTTCGACCAGCCAGATCTCGTCGGCGGTGGATGCGTCGCGCGCGTCGGTGAAGCGCTGCATCGCGCGCCACACCGGTTCGTAAGGCTGGCGGCCGAGGTCGCGGACGAAGGCGGCTCGAGGTTCGCTTATCTCCTCCCCTTGCGCACAGCGCAGGGGGAGGTCGGGAGGGGGTTGCTCTTGCGCGGTCACGAACAGCACCCCTCCCCAACCCTCCCCTTCGCCTGCGGCGAAAGGGAGGGGGCATGAATCACGCCGGCTATAGCGTCCACTTCACTTCCGGATGCTCGCGCAGCGCCTGGTGCGCG
>JBDHQQ010000020.1:0-23331 GCA_039807145.1 Pseudoxanthomonas sp.
CGGCGCACCGTGGCGAAGTATCGTGAAGCCATGGACATCCTGTCGTCGCACGAACGGGTGCGGATGGGATGAGGCCGGGACCGGCCATCGGCTGATCGGCAATGGAGGATGGCGGATGGCGCGGCGGGATCCTCCCGAATTCTGCGAACGCCTGCTTTCCTGGCGCCTGCATGCCGGCATCGCCATGGCCTTGGCAACTTGCCGGCTTGTCTCCCGGATTGTTTCCGACGACACCATCGGCTGGTTCTTTTGCGCACCAATCGGCATCATCGGGCTGACCCTCGGCTTCCGATGGCAAATCCGTGCAGGCGATGGATCATGAAAACTTACACCCGACGCGCGATGATGCTTCTTAGTGCCGGCTAACGCGATTTTCCACCCGATCACTGTTTTGCACGCCAAAGACCAAAGGAGCCCACGGAACCCCAAGACCTTCCCGCTGTCCCAGACACTACCCGCAGCGATGCGGGCAACCGAAACCAGGAGGCAAGCGATGCGCATCGAGACCTACGGCCAGCAGTTCGAAGTCACTCCCGCCCTGCGCGAGTACGTCGAAACCAAGTTCAAGCGGCTGGAACGCCATTTCGACCAACCCCTGGACGTGCGCGCGCAACTCGGCTTCCGCAAGCCCGACTACCTGGCCGAGGCCACCCTCAACTTCGCCGGCCGCACCCTGCACGCCGACGCCGCCGACCAGACCATGTACGGCGCGATCGACGTGCTGGCCGACAAGCTCGACCGCCTGCTGCTGAAGCACAAGCAGAAGAAACTGGACCAGGAGCGCGGCCCGCGCGGCGAGCTCGCGGACTGAGGCGCTTTCGGCCCTCCCCTTCAAGGGCACAGGGCTGGGTGGGGATAGGCGTTGCCTGCATGGCATCATGCACCCCGAATCGAATCCATCCCCATCCCGGCCTTCCCCTTGACGGGGAAGGGGAAGACCACGATGAACGCCAGCATCACCGCCCGCGAACTGTTCGACCAGCAGAAGGAAAAGCTGGGCCTGCGCTGGCTGGCCGGGCAGAAGGGCGAAGGCCGCCTGCTGGAAGCCGGCGACACCCTGTCGCGCCGCCCCTCGCTGGCCGGCTACCTCAACGCAATCTATCCGAACAAGGTGCAGATCCTCGGCACCGAGGAACTGTCCTGGCTGGACTCGCTGGACCCGCGCCAGCGCTGGGAAACCATCGAGAAGATCTGCTCGTTCCATCCGCTGGCGCTGGTGCTCAGCAAGAACCAGTCCTGCCCGGAAGACCTGCGCGAGGCCGCCAACGAGACCGACACGCCGCTGTGGGTTTCGCCCAAGCGCGGCCATGAACTGCTGAACCACCTGTCCTACCACCTGGCGCGCACCCTGGCCCCGCGGGTGACGCTGCACGGCGTGTTCATGGAGATCTACTCGATCGGCGTGCTGATCACCGGCGAGGCCGGCGCCGGCAAGAGCGAGCTGGCGCTGGAACTGCTCAGCCGCGGCCATCGCCTGGTCGCCGACGATGCGCCCGAATTCACCCAGGTCGCGCCGGACGTGCTGGATGGCACCTGCCCGGAGCTGCTGCAGGACCTGCTGGAAGTGCGCGGCCTGGGCGTGCTGAACATCCGCGACATGTTCGGCGACACCGCGGTGAAGAAGAACAAGTACCTGCGCCTGATCGTGCACCTGACCCGGCCGATGACCGAACCCAGCGCGCACGGCTACGAGCGCCTGACCGGCGACTCGGGCGCGCGCCGGGTGCTGGACCTGGACGTGCCGCTGATCACCCTGCCGGTGATGCCGGGCCGCAACCTGGCCGTGCTGACCGAAGCGGCGACGCGCCTGCACATCCTGCGCACCAAGGGCATCGACCCGGCCGCGATGTTCATCGCCCGGCACAGCAACCTGCTGGAACGCAGCGCGCCATGAACGATCCCGCGCCCGGCGGCACCCCGACCCACGGCAGCTCGCCGAGCGTGGTGATCGTCAGCGGCCTGTCCGGCTCCGGCAAGTCGGTCGCGCTGAAGACCTTCGAGGACCTGGACTACTACTGCATCGACAACCTGCCGGTGGACCTGCTGCCATCGTTCGTGCGCAGCCTGATCCGCGAAGGCGAAGTGCCGCCGAAGATCGCGGTCGGCATCGACGTGCGCAGCCGCCACAGCGACCTGTCGCGGCTGTCGCAGTGGCGCACCGGGCTGGCCCAGCTGGGACTGGAAGGCCGGCTGGTGTTCTTCGACGCCGGCGACGACGTGCTGCTGCGCCGCTATTCCGACACCCGCCGCCGGCATCCGCTGGGCCGCGACGGCCTGTCGCTGCAGGAGGCGATCCACCAGGAGCGGGTCATCGTCCAGCCGCTGCGCGACGAGGCCGACCTGGTCATCGATACCAGCCAGCTCAACGTGCACCAGCTGCGCCGCCGGCTGATCGCCGAATTCGCCGCCGACAGCGGCACGCAGCTGTCGCTGCTGTTCGAATCCTTCGCCTACAAGCGCGGCGTGCCGGCCGACGCGGACTTCGTGTTCGACGCGCGCGTGCTGCCCAACCCGCACTGGAACCCCGACCTGCGCCCGTACACCGGGCGCGACCCGGAAGTGCGCGCGTTCTTCGAGGGCTCGCCCGAAGTGGCCGAATACGTCGCCCAGGTCAGCAGCTTCCTCGATGCCTGGCTGCCGCGGCTGCGCGGCGAAACCCGCAGCTACGTGACCATCGCCTTCGGCTGCACCGGCGGCAAGCACCGCTCGGTCTACCTGGCCGAAACCCTCGCCCGCCACGCCCGCGAACAGGGATGGGAGAACGTGGCCATCCATCACCGCGAACTGGATTGACTCCGTTCCATCCGCGCCGCTTCCGGCCTGTCGCCCCGGTCTGCTAACGTGCGCGCATGGCCTGCGGCATTCTCCTCGTCACCCATCCCGGTGTCGGCCCGTCGATCCTGACGGTCGCCGGCGCCCTGCTGCGCACCTTGCCGCTGAAGGCGGAAGCCTTCGAAGTGCCGTTCGACGCCGATCCGGAAGCCCTGCTGCCGCAGGCTTCGGCCGCGCTTCGGCGGGTCGACGGCGGCGATGGCGTGCTGGTGCTGACCGACCTCTACGGCGCCAGCCCGAGCAACCTCGCCGCGCAGCTGGCCCGGCTGGGCACGCCGGTGCGGCGGGTCGCCTCGCTGAGCCTGCCGATGCTGCTGCGGGTGATGAACTATTCCGAACAGACCCTGGACGAACTGCCGGCCACCGCCGCGGCCGGCACCCGCAATGGAGCGATCATCGACGATGCTTGAGCGCGAACTGACCATCACCAACCGCCTCGGCCTGCACGCCCGCGCCACCGCCAAGCTGGTGCAGGTGCTGGCGCCGTTCCGCTGCAACGCGACGCTGGCGGCCAAGGGGCGCGAGGTCAACGCCAAGAGCATCATGGGCGTCATGCTGCTGGCCGCCGGCCAGGGCACGCCGGTTGCCGTGCGCATCGACGGCCCCGACGAAGCCGCGGCGATGGACGCGGTGGTGTCGCTGTTCGAGCGACGATTCGACGAGGACAGCTGATGCGCCTGTCGCTTCCCGGGCATGGCGCATCGCGCGGCAACGCGCTGGGCCGTGCGCGCGTGCGCCAGCCGCATGCCCTGGAAGTGGTCGAACAGCGCATCGCCGCCGATGCGGTCGAACGCGAACTGGCCCGGCTGCACGCCGCCACCGCCGCCACCCGCGACGAAATGCAGGCCATGCGGCAGAAGCTGCACGGCGCGCTGGCCAAGGAGGTCGGCGAATTCCTCGACCTGCACGCGCTGCTGCTGGACGATCCGGAACTGCTGCGCGGCCTGGACGACCTGATCCGCACCGGCCGCTATGGCGCCGACTACGCGCTGCGCCTGCAGCGCGACCGGCTGGCCGCGGTGTTCGAGGCGATGGACGACGCCTACCTGAAAAGCCGCATCGACGACCTGGACCACGTCATCGGCCGGATCCACGCGCACCTGCGCGAACAGGCGACCGACCTGGCCGGCGTGGCTGGCGACATCCTGGTCAGCGACAACGTCGCGCCGTCCGAACTGGCGCAGCTGCAGGCGCAGGGCGTCGTCGCCATCGTCACTTCGGCCGGCAGCCCGCTGTCGCACAGCGCCATCCTCGCCCGCAGCCTGCACCTGCCGCTGGTGGTCGGCGCGGCCGGGGCGTTGCAGAAGATCAACGACGGCGACGTGCTGATCGTCGATGGCGGCAGCGGCCGCGTGGTGGTCGAGCCCGGCGCCGACGACCTGCGCGAACACCGCGAGCGCCTGCGCGAACTGGCCCGCGAACAGCGCGAGCTGGGCCGCCTGCGCGGCAAGCCCACCCGCACCCGCGACGGCATCGACATCGCACTGCTGGCCAACGCCGAATCGCGCGGCGACGTGGCCAACGCGCACGCGCTGGGCGCGGCCGGCCTGGGCCTGTACCGCACCGAATTCCTGTTCCTGCAGCGCAACGAACTGCCGGACGAGGAGGAACAGTTCCGCCATTACCGCGACGTCGTGCTGGGCATGAGCGGCCGGCCGGTCACCATCCGCACCCTCGACCTGGGCGCGGACAAGGCCGACCGCACCGGCCTGGCGCTGCAGGACGAAGACAACCCCGCGCTGGGCCTGCGCGGCGTGCGCCTGTCGTTGAGCCACGCAGCGGTGTTCGACACCCAGCTGCGCGCGATCCTGCGCGCCTCCGGCTACGGCCCGGTGCGCATCCTGGTGCCGATGGTCGGCCGCCGCGAGGAACTCATTGCGGTGCGCCAGCGCATCCGCCGCACCCGGACCAGGCTGCGCAAGGAAGGCCACGCCGTGGCCGACGATGTCGCGCTGGGCGCGATGATCGAGGTACCGGCCGCGGCGATCGCCGTGCACGCACTGGTCGACGCGGTCGACTTCCTTTCCATCGGCACCAACGACCTGGTGCAGTACCTGCTGGCCGCGGACCGCAACCACGAGGCGCTGGGCGAGCTGTATTCGCCGCTGCATCCGGGCGTGCTGCGCCTGCTGCGCCACGTGATCCGGGTCGGTGAGGAAAACCGCGTGCCGGTGGCGGTCTGCGGCGAGATCGCCGGCGACGCGCGCCTGACGCCACTGCTGCTGGCGCTGGGCCTGACCGAATTCAGCCTGCATCCCGACCTGCTGCTGGAAGTGCGCCGCGCGATCCGCGACAGCGACCGCGCCGCGCTGCAGGCCCGCGCCGACAAGCTGCTGCGGGCGCGCGACCGCGCGGGCATCGAGCGCTGGCTGGCGTCGATTCCGTAGCAACGCCCTGAACGACGCTCCTGCGACAACCCGGGGTGTGCATATCCGGCGACGCGGGCGATAATGCCGCGATGAACGCCTGACCCGCCGCGGCTCCCCCGGGCTCCACGCCCTCGGTCGCGGTTTCGACGCCAATCCCGGGAGCCGCGCATGGCAGAAGCCGTCCGCCACGACAAGACTGCCCGTCAGCTGCGAATGCTGTCCAGCGCGCTGGACAGCGGCCGGCTGGGACCGGTGCGTCGCCTGGTCAACACCCTGTCGCCCGCGGAAATCGGCAACCTGCTGGAATCGCTGCCGCCGGGCAAGCGCGAAGTCGTGTGGGGCCTGGTCGATGCCGAGGACGACGGCGAGGTGCTGGTCCACGTCGGCGACGAGGTGCGCGAAAGCCTGCTGGCGGAAATGGACCCCGACGAAATCGTCGCCGCGGTCGAAGACCTCGACATCGACGACCTCGCCGACCTGGTCGAGGACCTGCCCGACACGGTCATCGACGAAGTGCTCAAGTCGATGGACCGCGAGAACCGCGAGCGGCTCGAGCAGGTGCTGTCGTACCCCGAGGACAGCGCCGGCCGCCTGATGAACCCGGACGTGGTCACGGTACGCGCCGACGTCAACGTCGACGTGGTGCTTCGCTATCTGCGCCTGCGTGGCGAACTGCCCGACCATACCGACCACCTGTTCGTGGTCAGCCGTCGCCACCAGTACCTGGGCCGGGTGTCGCTGGCGGCGCTGGTCACGCACGAGGATTCCACGCCGATCAACCGCCTGATCGACGACGAGCAGCCGGCCATCGACGTGGGCGAAAGCGCGGACGAAGTCGCCCGCCAGTTCTCCGACCACGACTGGGTCAGCGCGCCGGTGGTGGACGACAACAACATCCTGCTCGGCCGTATCACCATCGACGACGTGGTCGACATCATCCGCGAGCAGGCCGAGCACCAGGCGATGAGCGCGGCCGGCCTGGACGAGGACGAAGACCTGTTCACGCCGGTGCGGCGCGCGTTCCGCCGCCGCCTGGTGTGGCTGTCGATCAACCTGGCCACCGCCTTCGTCGCTTCCAGCGTGGTCGGTCAGTTCGAGGGCACCATCGACAAACTGGTCGCGCTGGCGGTGCTGATGCCGATCGTCGCCGGCATGGGCGGCAACGCCGGCACCCAGGTGCTGGCGCTGATGGTGCGCGGCCTGGCGCTGGGCCAGGTCGGCGCCTCGAACGTGCGCACGCTGCTGTGGAAGGAACTGCGCGTGGCCCTGATCAACGGGGTGGCGCTGGGCCTGACCCTGGGACTGATCGTGCTGCTGTGGTTCCACAACCCCGGCCTGTCGCTGGTGATCGCGGTCGCGTTGACGCTGAACCTGCTGTTCGCCGCGCTGGCCGGCGTGCTGGTGCCGCTCACCCTGAAGCGGATGGGCTTCGACCCCGCGCTGGCCAGCGGCATTTTCCTGACCACGGTCACCGACGTGATGGGCTTCCTCAGCTTCCTCGGCCTGGCCACGCTGGTGCTGCTGCGCTGACCCGTGGCCCGCACAGCGCCCGACACCATGATCGGCCAACCTCTTTTTGCCGGGAGACAACCGCGATGCCACGCGGGATCGTCCTGATGTTGCTGGGTCTCGTCGCCATGTGCGGTTGCGCCCATGTAACCGGCGGCACCTCCGGACATGGTCGTTTCGAAGCGCGCGAAGTCGAGGTCGCCGGCCAGCGCCGTGGTTACCAGGTCTTCGTGCCGGCGACGCAACACGCCGGCAGGCTTCCCGTGGTCCTGTTCCTGCACGGCTCCGGCGAACGCGGCAGCGACAACCGGGCGCAGCTGAACGCCGGCCTCGGTCCCTACCTGCGCCGGCACATGGACGACTTCCCCGCAATCGTCGTGCTGCCGCAGGCGCCCGAAGGCGGCGAGTGGATGGGCGACAACAACCGCGTCGCGCTGGCGGCGCTGGACGCGGCCACCCGCGAATTCGGCGGCGATCCGAAACGCACCTACCTGACCGGGCTGTCGATGGGCGGCTACGGCACCTGGGAAATCGCGCTGGCCCAGCCGCATCGTTTCGCCGCGCTGGCGCCGGTCTGCGGCGCGCTGACGCCGTTCAGCGACCAGCGCGCGCTGTACGTCACCCCGGTTATCGGCGAAGCCGACCCTCATGCGGCGCTCGCCGCGCGCCTGCATCACGTGCCGACCTGGATTTTCCACGGCGCGCGGGACGACGTCGTTCCGCCGGAAGACGACCGCAAGACCTACGCCGCGCTGAAAGCCGCCGGTGCCGAAGTGCGCTATACCGAATTCCCCGACGCCAACCACAACAGCTGGGATCCGGCCTACGCGATGCCGGAACTGTGGGAGTGGCTGTTCGCGCACAGACTGCGCTGATCCCAACGCTTTGTAGCGCCGAATTCATTCGGCTGCTTTTGCCCTTGCCTTGTAGAGCCGGATTCATCCGGCTGCTTTTGCTGTTTTTCATGCCGCCGAAGAGCAGCCGGATGAATCCGGCTCTACAAAGCCGAAGCCTCGATCAACGGTGGCCGATTGGAACCGGCCCAACGGAAACACCGCTACGCCAGCAACGTCTCCAGCACCGCCATGCGCACGGCCACGCCGTTGCTGACCTGGCGCAGGACCAGCGACTGCGGGCCGTCGGCGACCTCGTCGGTGATCTCGATGCCGCGGTTGATCGGCCCCGGATGCAGCACCACCGCATCGGGCGCGGCGCGGCGCAGGCGCGGCGCGGTCAGGCCGAAATCGCGGTGGTAGCCGTCCAGCGACGCGACCAGCCCTTCCTCCATGCGCTCGCGCTGCAGGCGCAGCATCATCACCACGTCCACGCCTTCCAGCATCGCGTCGAAATCCGCGCCGACCTCACAACCTTTCAATGTGTCGTCGTCCGGCAGCAGCGCCTGCGGGCCGCACACGCGGATCTCCCCGGCGCCAAGCGTGTGCAATGCGTGCAGGTCGGAGCGCGCCACGCGCGAGTGCTTGACGTCGCCGACGATCAGTACTTTCAGCTTCGAGAAATCCGCGCCCTTGGCCTGACGGATCGTCAGTGCGTCCAGCAGCCCCTGGGTGGGATGCGCGCTGCGCCCGTCGCCGGCGTTGATCACCGTGGTGCCTTCGCCGGCATGGGCCGCCAGCATTTCCACCGCGCCGTCCTCGGCGTGGCGGACGACGAAACCGCGCACGCCCATCGCCTCGAGATTGCGCAGCGTGTCCAGCGCGGTCTCGCCCTTGCGCGCCGACGAGGTGGACGCCTCGAAGTTGACGATGTCCGCGCCCAGCCGCTGCGCGGCGATCTGGAAGGAACTGCGCGTGCGCGTGGACGGCTCGAAGAACAGCATGCAGAGGGTGGTGCCGACCAGCGAATTGCGCTTGCAGGTACGACCCAGCGCGGTGTCGCGGATCTGCCCGGCGCGGTCCAGCAGCCGCAGCAGGGTTTCGCGCGGCAGGCCGTCGAGGGTCAGCAGGTGGCGCAGGCGTCCGTCCGAATCGAGTTGCAGGGTCATGCACGTTTCCTGAAAGAAGATGCCTTTGCTTCTCCTTCCGGGAGAAGCGAATACCTGAAGCTAGACCTCCCGCGCGTCCTGCGGCGCGGCCAGCCAGCGTTCGACGATGACGGCGGCGGCGACGGCGTCCAGCGCCGCCGCGTCGCGCCGCCGCCTGCGGCCTTCGGCACGGTCCAGCGCGAAACGCTGCGCGGCCTCCACCGAACTGGAACGCTCGTCGACCAGCGCCACCGGCAGTCCGTAGCGCGCATGCAGCTGCTGCGCGAAGGCCTGCGCGCGTGCGCGGATCGGCTGGTCGCCGCCATCCAGCGTCATCGGGTCGCCGACCACCAGGCCGTCGGGTCGCCATTCCTCGCGCAGGCGGTCGATTTCCTTCCAGTCCGGCTGCTGGCCGTGCACGTCGACCACCGCCAGCGCCCGCGCCTGCGCCGAGAATGCACTGCCCACGGCCACGCCGATCCGGCGGGAGCCGACGTCGAAACCGAGCACGGTGCCGTCCGCTTTCATCGGCGCCCCGTCACGCATGCCCGCTGTAGTCGGTGAGCCGGTTCATGTCCACGCCGATGCGTCCGCCCGCGGCCTGCCAGCGCTGCTCCAGTGGCAGCGCGAACAGCAGTTCGCTGTCGGCCGGCGCGGTGAGCCAACTGTTCTCGCCCAGTTCGTATTCCAGTTGCCCTGCGCCCCAGCCGGCGCAGCCCAGGGCGACGATCGCCCGCTCCGGACCCTCGCCCTCGGCCATCGCTTCGAGCACGTCGCGCGAGGTGGTCAGGTACAGGTCGTCGCCGATCGCCAGGCTGGATTCCCATTCGCGCGCGCCATCGTGCAGCACGAAGCCGCGCTCGGGATGCACCGGGCCGCCGTACAGCACGGTGCGCTCGCGCAGGCGCTGGTCGCGCGGGCTCAGCCGCATCTGCGCCATCACCTCGCCCAGCGTGTAGTCCGAGGCGCGGTTGACCACGATGCCCATCGCGCCCTGCTCGTCGTGCTGGCAGATCAGCGCCACGCTGCGGGCGAAGTTCGGGTCGTCCAGCGCGGGCAACGCGATCAGCAGCTGGCTGGTCAGGGGGGCGTCCATGCCGCCATTCTAAACGGCGCGACGGACGGCGGCTCGCTTCCCGGGTGGGACGCCCGGACACGGCGCTGCCACCCTGCCGCCGCAGCAAAGCCCGCGCCGTCAGCGGACTTCCGCGATCTCCACGCCGTCCAGGCCCTTCGACAGGGTCTTGGCATCGCCGCCCTGGGACAGCTTGATCTTCAGGCGCACTTCGTTCTGCGAATCGGCGTAGCGCAGCGCGTCTTCGTAGCTGATCTCACCTGCCTGGTACAGCTCGAACAGGCTCTGGTCGAAGGTGCGCATGCCCAGCTGGGTCGATTCCTTCATCACTTCCTTCAGCTTGTGGATCTCGCCTTCGCGGATGTAGTCCTGCACCAGCGGCGTGCCCAGCAGGATCTCCATCGCCACGCGACGGCTCTTGCCATCCGGGGTCGGGATCAGCTGCTGCGCGACCACGCCCTTCAGGTTCAGCGACAGGTCCATCAGCAGTTGGGTACGGCGGTCTTCGGGGAAGAAGTTGATGATGCGGTCCATCGCCTGGTTGGCGTTGTTGGCGTGCAGGGTGCACAGCACCAGGTGGCCGGTCTCGGCGAAGGCGATGGCATGGTCCATGCCCTCGCGGGTGCGCACCTCGCCGATCATGATGACGTCGGGCGCCTGGCGCAGGGTGTTCTTCAGCGCCGCCTCCCAGCTGTCGGTGTCGATGCCGACCTCGCGCTGGGTGATGATGCAGCCGGCGTGCTGGTGCACGAACTCGATCGGGTCCTCGATGGTGATGATGTGGCCGGTCGAATTCTGGTTGCGGTAGCCGATCATCGCCGCCAGCGAGGTCGACTTGCCGGTGCCGGTGGCGCCGACGAAGATGATGATGCCGCGCTTGGTCATCGCCAGGTCGCGGATGATCGACGGCAGGTTCAGCTCCTCGATGGTCGGGATGTGCGTCTCGATCCGGCGCAGGACCATGCCCACCTGGTTGCGCTGGTAGAAGCACGACACGCGGAAGCGCCCCACCCCGGCCAGGCCGATGGCGAAATTGCATTCGTGGGTCTTCTCGAACTCCTCGCGCTGCGCCGGGGTCATCACGTTCAGCACCATGTCGCGGCTCTGCTGCGGCGTCAGCGGGCTCTGCGAAATCGGCGTCAGCTTGCCGTGCACCTTCATCGACGGCGGCATGCCGGACGTGATGAACAGGTCCGACGCCTTCTGGTGCGCCATCAGCTTGAGGTAGGAAGTGAAGTCGTGTTCGCTCATGGCTTTGCTCCGGATGCCCGCGGCCTGACGCCGCGGGCGGATCGATGGGCCGGCCGCCGCCTGGCCGGTCTTACTCGAACAGCGGCTTGTCCTTGGCGTATTCCCTGGCGCTGATGCGGGTGATCAGGCCGCGCTTGACCAAGTCCAGCAGGCACTGGTCCAGCGTCTGCATGCCGTGCTGCCGGCCGGTCTGGATGGCCGAATACATCTGCGCGACCTTGTCCTCGCGGATCAGGTTGCGGATGGCCGGTATGCCGACCATGATCTCGTGCGCGGCGATGCGCCCGCCGCCGACCTTCTTCAGCAGCGACTGCGAGATCACCGCGCGCAGCGATTCGGACAGCATCGAGCGGACCATCGGCTTCTCGCCGGCGGGGAACACGTCGATGATGCGGTCGATGGTCTTGGCCGCGCTGGAGGTGTGCAGCGTGCCGAACACCAGGTGGCCGGTTTCCGCGGCGGTCAGCGCCAGGCGGATGGTTTCCAGGTCGCGCAATTCGCCGACCAGGATGTAGTCCGGGTCCTCGCGCAGCGCCGAGCGCAACGCCTCGTTGAAGCCGTGGGTGTCGCGATGCACCTCGCGCTGGTTGATCAGGCACTTCTGCGAGGTGTGCACGAACTCGATCGGATCCTCGACCGAGAGGATGTGCGCGTGTTCGTTCTTGTTGATGTGGTCGATCATCGCCGCCAGCGTGGTCGACTTGCCCGAACCGGTCGGCCCGGTGACCAGGATCAGGCCCTGCGGCTGGGCGATCAGCTCGCGGAACACCGGCGGACAGCCCAGGTCGTCCAGGCTGAGGATCTCGGAGGGAATGGTGCGGAACACCGCGCCGGCGCCGCGGTTCTGGGTGAACGCGTTGACGCGGAAGCGGGCCAGGCCGGAGATCTCGAAAGAGAAGTCGATTTCGAGGAATTCCTCGTAATCGCGGCGCTGCTTGTCCGACATGATGTCGTAGATCATGGCGTGCACTTGCTTGTGCTCGAGCGCGGGCACGTTGACCCGGCGCACGTCGCCATCCACGCGGATCAGCGGCGGCATGCCGGCCGACAGGTGCAGGTCCGATGCCTTGTTCTTGACCGAAAAGGCCAGTAGTTCGGCGATATCCACGCGGTGTTTCCCCCTTGAAAGCCGCAACTGGAACGAAATCCCCTTGCGCGGCAGTATAAACCTCGCCCTTCCCCATGCAACGGACCGGATCTTGACCCCTGCCCTGGCTTCGACGCTGCAATGTATCGAAAACGCCGCCCGCGCCGCCAATCGGCCAGCGCCACGGCTGCTGGCCGTTTCCAAGCTGCAGCCGCCGGCCGCGGTCGTCGCGCTGGCGGCGCAGGGGCAGGCCGCCTTCGGCGAGAACTACGTGCAGGAAGCCGTGGCCAAGGCCGCCGCAACCGCCGGGCTGGGCCTCGAATGGCACCTGATCGGCCACCTGCAGTCGAACAAGGCCGACGTCGCCGCGCAACTGTTCGACTGGGTGCAGACGGTGGACCGCGGGAAACTTGTGACCGCCTTGGCAAAACACCGCGACCCCTCGCGCCCGCCGCTGAACGTGCTGATCCAGGTGAACGTGGACGGCGAGGCCGGCAAGTCCGGCTGCCATCCGGAAGAAGTCGGGACGCTGGCCGACGCCATCGCCGCACAGCCGCGGCTGGCGCTGCGCGGCCTGATGGCCATCCCCACCCCGCATGCGGAGGTCGAACTGCGCCGTCCTTCGTTCAAGCGGATGAAGGCGCTGTTCGACGCGCTGGCCGCGCGCCACCCGCAGGTCGACACGCTGTCGATGGGCATGAGCGAAGATTTCGAAGCGGCCATCGCCGAGGGCTCGACGATGGTCCGCATCGGCACGGCGCTGTTCGGCGCCAGGCCTCCCAGAGCAACCGAGGAACCCGCATGACCCATCCGCGATCCATCGCCTTCATCGGCGGCGGCAACATGGCCCGCAGCCTGGTCGCCGGGCTGATCGCCGGCGGCGCGCGTCCGGGCGACATCCTCGTCGTCGAGCCGGTGCCCGGACTGCGCGACGCGCTGGCGCGAGACTTCGGCGTGCGCGTTTTCGAAGATGCGGCGAAAGCCACCGGCGCGGACGTCTGGGTCTTCGCGGTCAAGCCGCAGGTGATGCGCGGCGTGTGCGAATCGCTGGCCGCCGCCGCGCAGGCGCGACGACCGCTGGTCGTGTCCATCGCCGCCGGCGTGACCGCGACCCAGCTCGACCGCTGGCTGGGCGGCGACGTCGCCATTGTGCGCACGATGCCCAACACGCCCGCGCTGCTCGGCGCGGGCATCACCGCGCTGTTCGCCAACGCGCGCGTCGACGGCGCCGGCCGCGACGCCACCCAGCGCCTGCTCTCCGCCGCGGGCAAGACCGTGTGGGTCACGGACGAGGCGCTGATGGATGCGGTCACCGCCGTGTCCGGCAGCGGGCCGGCCTACGTGTTCCTGCTGGCCGAGGCGATGGAAGCCGCGGCGCAGCGGCAGGGCCTGCCCGACGACACCGCGCGCGCGCTGGTCCTGCAGACCCTGTTGGGCGCGGCGCGGATGCTGGCCGAAACCGGCGAAACCCCGGCCGAACTGCGCCGCCGCGTCACCTCCCCCAACGGCACCACGCAGGCGGCGGTGGAGACGTTCCAGGGGGGCGGATTAGAAGCGCTGGTCGATGCGGCGATCGTCGCCGCGACCGAACGCGGCCGGCAACTGTCGGCGGCGAACGACTGATGGCACAAAAACCATGAAGAAAATCCTCGCCCCGCTCGCCATGCTGATGCTGGCGTCCTGCTCCGCCGGCGAAACCCCGCGCGTGGTCACGCCCGCCGCGACGGAACCGACCTACGCCGATTTCGGCAACCTGCGCGTGCGCTACAACGCCTTGCCGACCATGAGCCTGAACGAACAGGTCGCGAAGCAATACGGCGTGGCCCGCGACGATAAACGCGCGCTGCTGGTCGTCAGCCTGCGCGAACTGCGCGATGGCGACGAAGCGCCGACCGACGGCGAGGCAAGCGCCCAGGCCGTCGACCTGCAGGGCGAACGCGTGCCCGTAGCGCTGAAACGGGTGCGCAGCGGCGAATACGTCGATCATATCGGCAGCTTCGCGATCAGCCCGCGCAACCATTACCGCATCGAGATCGCCGTCGAGGCGCTGGGCCGACGCGAGACGGCCCGCTTCCAGCGCGAATTTTAGCTTGTCGCGGGAGCGGCCTCGACCGCGACCGGGGGAATGGCGCTACGCGGGGCATGCCGCAGGTCGGACAATTCCCGGACGCGGTCGAGACCGCCCCTACGAATGCCGCTGGTTCCATTCGCGCACGATCCTCGCGATCTCGCGCACGCCATCGGTCAGCGCGGCCGGCCCCGGCTGCAGGATCAGCGGCGACTTGATCTCGTGCAGTTCTCCGTCGCGCACCGCCGGAATCGCATCCCAGCCGGGACGCGCGGCGACCCGGTCGGGGCGGAATTTCTTGCCGCACCACGAACCGAGGATGATGTCCGGCGCGCGCCGGACCACTTCGTCGTTGTCGGCGAGGATGCGCTGCTTCGCCAGTGGTTCCGCGGCCAGTTCGGGGAAGACGTCGTCGCCGCCGGCGATGCGCACGAGTTCGGCGACCCACTGGATGCCGCTGATCGCCGGCTCGTCCCATTCCTCGAAATACACCCGCGGGCGACGCGACAACGCCGTCGCTTCGCGCTCGATCCCGTCCAGCCCGCGACACAGTCCCTCGGCATAGGCATCCGCTTTCGCCGCCGCGCCGACCAGCGCGCCGAGACGGCGGATGTAGTCGAGGATGCCGTCCACGCTGCGATGGTTGGCGATCCAGACTTCGACGCCGTGCCGCACCAGCTCGGCGGCGATGTCGGCCTGGATGTCGGAGAAACCGATGGCGAAGTCCGGCTTCAGCTTCAGGATTTCGCCGATCTTCGCGCTGGTGAAGGCGCTGACCTTCGGCTTCTCCTTGCGCGCCTGCGGCGGACGCACGGTGAAACCGCTGATGCCGACGATGCGCTCCTGCTCGCCCAGCGCGTACAGCGTTTCGGTCGGTTCCTCGGTCAGGCAGACGATGCGCCGCGGGCCGGTCATGGCAGCGGAAACGACGATTCGTCGATGAAGATCGCCGGCGTTTCCCACGGGTGGTGCGGGCGGATGCCCTGCTCGATCAGGCGCTGCAGGCGCTCCGGATCGCGCGGGAGGCACAGTTCCAGGCGCACGGTTTCTACATGTTCCAGTTCGCCGATTTGGCCCTGCGCAGGCTGCGCGCCGGCCAGCGGGCGAAACTGCTCGATGCCCGGCGCGGAAATCCACATGCCGTGTTCGTAATCGCCCTGCCGCAATGCGTCGACCGCGCAGATACCGTCCTGCACGGCGGCGAGGTGCGCGGGAGGCACGAACACGGTGACGCGATAGACCGGAACCAGGCGCATGCAGGGGATCAGGGGAACAACATGCGCTTCAACCACGCGCCATCGGCGCCGCGCTCGTAGCGCCAGCGTTCGTGCAGGCGGAACTGCGCGCCGTACCAGAATTCGAACGCCTGCGGCACCACGCGATAACCGTTCCAGCCCGGTGGGCGCGGCACGGCCTGGCCTTCGAAGCGCGCCTCGGTTTCCGCGATGCACCGCTCGAACTCGTCGCGCGACGCCAGCGTCTCGGACTGGCGCGAAGCCCATGCACCGATCTGGCTCGCGCGCGGTCGCGAAGCGAAGTAGTCGTCGGCCTCCGCCGCGTCGACCGGCGCCACTGCGCCCTCGATGCGCACCTGGATGCCGGCCTCGCGCAGCGTGCGCCACAGGAACAGCAGCGCGGCCCGCGGGTTGTCCGCCAGTTCGCGGCCCTTCTGGCTGCCGACGTGGGTGTAGAAGACGAAGCCGCGCGCGTCGAAGGCCTTCAGCAGCACGGTGCGCACGGAGGGATGGGCGTCGCGGGTCGCGGTGGCGACGATCATCGCGTTGGCTTCGGGTTCGCGGCTGTGCTTCGCTTCCTCGAACAGGCGGGCGAAGGTGGACAGCGCTTCGGCGAACAGATTGTCGGAAACAGGGTCGGTCATGGCGATGCTATTGTCGCGCGATGCCGCCTTCGCCGCCATCGCACACCGGATTCGCGGACGCCTTCATCGCCGAATCGCTGTGCGCCGCATTGGCCGCGGCGCCCGGCCGCACGCCGGTGTTCGCGATCTGCGGCCTGCAAGGGACCGGCAAGTCCACCCTGGCCGCGCAGCTGGTCGCGCTGGCGCGATCCCAGGGCCTGCGGGCCGCGGCGCTTTCGATCGACGACTTCTACCTGACCCGCCATCAACGCCGGAAGCTGGCCCGCGACGTGCATCCGCTGCTGGCCACGCGCGGCCCGCCCGGCACGCACGATGTCGGGCTGGCGGTGGAAACCCTGGACGCACTGCGGTCCGGCGTATCCGTGCCGTTGCCCCGCTTCGACAAGCTGGCCGACGACCGCCTGCCGCAATCGCGATGGCAACGGATCGAGGGCAGCGTCGACCTGGCGGTCTTCGAAGGCTGGTTCCTCGGCACGCCGCCCGAGGACGATGCCGCGCTGGCCGAACCGGTCAATGCGCTGGAACGCGACGAGGATGCCGGCGGCACGTGGCGGCGCTGGTGCAACGCGGCGCTGGAACGCGACTACCCGGCGCTGTGGGCGCGGATCGACGCGCTGTGGTTCCTGCAGCCGTCGGGTTTCGAGGTGGTTTCCGAATGGCGCTGGCAGCAGGAACAGGCCCTGCAGGCCGGCGATCCATCGCGCGCGGCGATGGATCGCACGCAGGTCGAACGCTTCATCCAGCACTTCGAGCGGGTCAGCCGGCAGGCGCTGCGCACGCTGCCCGCACTGGCCGACCGGACCGTGCACCTCGACCGGACGCGACGCATCGCGTCCTGACCGCGCTCAGGCCTTGCCGCACCTCGCGTAGGGCGAACCCTGCAGCCAGGGCTGGTAGCGCGCCGGCATCGGCGGACCGCCTTTCCAGCCGAAATCGTGCGGCTCGACCACCAGCGCGCCCGGCTTCTCGTCGTAGTTGGTGATGATCAGGATCGGATTCGGGCCTCCGTCTTTCCAGTAGGGCCAGAAAGCGCCGGAAATGCCTTCGTATTCAGGCCCGAAGAAGCTGGCCGAATATTCGGGCTTGCCGGTGCGTTCCAGCTTGCCGTCGCCCCGGTCCAGCGCGAAACCGGCGGCGTCGATCACCACCTGCGGGAACTTCGCGCAGTCGCCTTTCGGGCCATAGCGCCCGAACAGCGATTCGAAGCCCTTCATGTTGCCCAGCGTCACCGCGCCGGCCGGTGCGGCGCCGGCCACCGTGCACACCAATGCCCACCGTGCAAAACCCTTGTACATGGCAACCTCCAGAAATGCATGGGCCCGGATCGCAATGCCGACTGCAGCGGCGCCAAACCACGGCCGCCGCCCGACCGGAGCAACACCGATTCTTCGCGAAGACGGTCGGCCTAGGCGTGCCGGCGCCGGCTCAATCGACGAAATCACCGATGGCCTCGTCGCGCCACAGCGCGGGCAATTGCCCGCGCGGACAGCGCCGGGCCTCGTTTTCCCAGCCGTCTTCGTGCTTGCCGCGGTAGTGGGCGTCACTGAGGATTTCATAGACGACGACTTGCGTGTCGGCATCGTCCCCGTCGGCGCCGTAGGCATCGCCACAGGTTTCGGTCACCCGATAGCTGGTCGGCCCCGACTGTTCGATCCGCTCGAACGCACAGGCGTACGGCGGCGTGGTGAAGCCGCCATAACCATCCCCCTCGCGGCGGAGCAGGTGCAGCGTGGCGTTAGATGCCTGTGCGCAGGGCGTGTCGCTGGCGACGTAGTAACCGGGCCGCAGCGGCAGCCTGGCGACCGGCTGGGCCGCGATTGACGCCGACGCTGCCGCTGCTGCGACCGGCGCGTCGTCGGCAGCGGCGCAGGCCGCACAGACGGCGGCCAGCAGACCGGCAAGCGCGGCACGGATAATTCGTCCCCCGCTCATCCGGCTCATGTCACGCACGTCCCCCGGCCGGATGCGCCGCCAGAAAGTCCGCGTATGCCGCCTCGATCGTCTTCAGGTTGGCTCTAGCCTTCCACTGAACCCATCCGGCCGCCGCCAGCATCGGGATGCCGCCGATCGCGCCGATGATCGAGATGGTCAGGATCGTGCCGATGACGATGAACACCAGCGAGCCGACCTTCATCGGCTGCTGCTTCTGCACCAGCTCGTGCTTGCGCGAAGCCAGCACGTCGGGATCGCTGCTACCGGCCAGCTTGAGGTAGCCGGCGACGAAATCCGGAGTGACGGTGAGCATGCGGACGGGATCTCCTGCTGTTCGGGAAGTGACGCGGGCGATGCTGCGGCCAAGGCGCGGGCCGGGTACTCACGCAGGCTTCAAGAAACCTTCAAGGATGGCCACCGCCGCGCCAATGCCTTGTTTTCCCAAGGAAACGGGAGGTACGCATCGCGTTGCCGCACCGACGGCCACCTGCCTATGATTCCGGCCATGTCTCCTTCTCGCCAGTCCAACGGCCACCTGTACCGCTGGCGCTTCGGCGCCGTCGAATTCGACGAGGCCCGCCACGAACTGCGCGTGGCCGGACTGGCAGTGGAGATCGAGCACAAGCCGCTGGAGGTGCTGTCGCTGCTGCTGCGCCACGTCGGCGAGGTGGCGACCAAGGAGGAACTGTTCGACACGGTCTGGGCGGGGCGCATCACCGTCGACCACGTGCTGGCCACCGCGGTAGGCAAGCTGCGCAAGGCGTTGGACGCAGCCGGCGAAAGCCGCATCGCCACCGTGCCACGGATCGGCTACCGCTTCGACGGTCCGGTGGAACGGGTCGCGGTCGGGCGGCAGCCAACCAGCGCCCTGCAATTGGTGGCAGGGCTGCCGGTGCCGGGTCGCGAGCACTTCACGCTGGAACGCCTGCTGGGCAGGACCCGCGGCAACGAGGTCTGGCTGGCGCGCCAGCCGCGCAGCCGCGACCTGCGCGTGTACAAGTTCGCGCTGGACGGCGAGCGCCTTGCATCGATCAAGCGCGAAGCAACCCTGCTGCGGGTGCTTCGCGATTCCCTGGGCGAACGCGACGACTTCGTCCGCGCGCTCGACTGGAACTTCGAGTCGCCGCCGTTCTTCCTGGAATGCGAATACGGCGGCCTTTCGCTGCCGGAATGGGCGGCGCAGGACGGTCGGCTGGAAACGCTGGACAGCGAAGGGCGCATCGCCGTCTTCCTGCAGATCGTCGATGCGCTGGCCGCCGCGCATGGCGTCGGTGTGCTGCACAAGGATCTGAAGCCGGACAACGTGCTGGTCGTCGCGCAGACCGGGGGCTGGCAGATCAAGCTGACCGACTTCGGCAACAGCCGTCTGCTGCAACCGGAACGGCTGGCCGACCTGGGCATCACCGCGCTGGGGATGACCGCGAACCGGATCGATGGCGACACCTCGGGCACGCCGCTGTACCTGGCGCCGGAACTGGTCGCCGGGCAGCCGCCGACGGTGCGCAGCGACGTCTACGCACTGGGCGTGATGCTGTACCAATGGCTGGTCGGCGACCTGCGCCGGCCGCTGGCGCCAGGCTGGGAACGCGAGATCGACGATCGGCTGCTGCGCGAGGACATCGCCCAGGCCACCGATGGCGACCCGGCGCGGCGCATCGCAAGCGCGGCGGACCTGGCCGAGCGCCTGCGCCGGCTGCCGCAGCGGCGCGCCGAACTGGCGCAGCGCGAATCCGACGAGCGCGCCGCCGAAACCCTGCGCCGCGCGCTGGAACGCAGCCGCGCGCGGCGTCCATGGCTGATCGCGGCGATGAGCGTGCTGGCCCTGGGCGCGACCGGCAGCGGCCTGCTGTGGCGGCTCAGCGAACGGCAACGCGACATCGCGCAGGAACAAGCCACGCGCGCCGAAGCGGTGGTGCGCTTCCTCGACCATGCGCTGGGCGCCATCAGCACCGGCAACAGCGGCCACGGCAACGACGCGACCATCAGGGACATGCTGGAATACGCTTCGGCACCCGGCAATGGTTATCTGTCGGACGACCCGGAAGTGCGCGGCGACATCCACGCCTTGCTGGGACGATCCTGGCGAAACCTAGGCGATTCCGCGCGCGGCGTGGCCGAATACCGCACGGCGGTGCGCGGCTACGCGCAGGCTTTCGGCGAAGGCCACGAGCTGACGCTGAAGACCCGATACGCGCTGGTGCGCACGCTGGCCTACATGCAGACCGCGCAGTCCTTCGCCGAAGCCGGCGCATTGCTGGACGAAACCGACCGGCTGGCCGGCGCACGCCTGCGGCAGGACAACGCGCTGGCGCTGCAGGCGGCGCTGGAGCGCGGCATCTTCCACCTGCGCCGGTTGCAGACGGAACCGGCGTTGCTCGCGTTGCGCCGCGCCGACCGCCTGCAGCGCAAGATCGCACCCGACGATGCCGCAACCGCGGCACTGATCCGCAGCAACATCGCCGATGCCCTGAGACGCTCCGGCAAGCCGGAACAGACCCTCGCCTGGCTGCGTGCCGCGCAGGCCGACCCGCTGCTCGCGCCCGAACGCATCGGCGAAGTCAGCGTGGCGCTGCTGCAATCCGTCAAGGCCGATGCGCTGCACGACCTGGGACGCCATGCCGAAGCGCTGCCGCTGGCGCAGGCGGCGGCGGAAACCAGCGGAAAATTCCTCGGCCCCGACAACTACCTCACCCTGACCCAGCTTTCCGCGGTCGTCGGCATTCATGGCGCTTCGGGCAACTGCTCCGCAGCGCTGCCGCTGGCCCGCAGCGTGCAAGAACGCATGGTCCGGCAGTTCGGCGAGAACATGCAGGCCGCGCTGATCGAAAGCGGCAACCTGGGGAAAATCGAACTCGACTGCGGGGAGCGCGACGCCGGCCTGCGGCATATGCGCCAGGCCGCAGACGCCCTGCGTGCGGATTTCGGCGACGACAACCCGACCGCGCGAGCGTTCGAGGTTGCGCTGGCGCGGGAACTCGCCTCCGTGCAGCAGACGACGAAGTGAACGGCAGGATCCACGGCGACGCGAACGACGCCGCGGCCAGCCGGGTCAATCCACCACGAAACTGACCCGCAGGTTGACCCGCCATTCGGCGATGTCGCCGTTGTCGCTGGTCACCACCTTGATTTCGTTGACCCAGGCTCCCTTGATGTTCTTCACCGTTTCCGAGGTTTTCTTCAGGCCGTGCTTGACCGCGTCTTCCACACTGGTCTTCGACGAGGCATTGACTTCAATGATCTTGGCGACGGACATGTCGTTTTCCTTCCGTTGAATGCGGCGGGGCCGCAGGAAACGTCAGCCTAGTACCGCCGCCGTTAAGCGCCCGCTACGGACTGCTGGCATCATTTGCCCATGCAGTCCGCCCCCAACCTGATCCTGGTCGGCCCGATGGGCGCCGGCAAGACCTCCATCGGCCGCCGGCTGGCCGAACGGCTGGGCCTGCATTTCGTCGACGTGGACCATCTGGTGGTGGAACGCGCCGGCGCCGACATCCCCACCCTGTTCGAGCACGTCGGCGAAGCCGGCTTCCGCGAGCGCGAATGCGCCGCGCTGGCCCTGGCGCTGGCCGGCGAAGGCCAGGTCGTCTCGACCGGCGGCGGCGCCGTGCTGGACGCCGGGAACCGCCAGCTGATGCGCGAACGCGGGTTCGTCGTGCACCTGCACGTCGGCGTCGAAGGCCAGTTGCGCCGCGTCGGCCACGACCGCAACCGCCCGCTGCTGCGGAGCCCCGACCGCGAGCGCGCGCTGCGCGATCTGGCCGCAGTGCGCGAGCCGCTGTACGCCGAAATCGCCGACCTGCGCCACGATACCGAAGGCCTCAGCCCCGGCCGCGCCACCACCGAACTGATCGAACGGCTGACCGCGTGCTGGCAACGCAGTCCCGCTTCCCGCGAAACCACGACATGAACGATTCCATGCCCCCACGTACCGTCGACGTTGCCGGCGACACGCCGTACCGCATCGCCATCGGCCCCGGCCTGCTTGCCGACGGCACGGCGCTGGCGGCCCACGTGCGCGGCCGCCACGTACTGCTGGCCAGCGATGCCAACGTGGCCCCGCTGTACGCCGGCCGCGTGCGCGAGGCCCTGCACGCGGCGCGACCGGAACTGCAGATCGGCACCTTCGTCCTGCCGGCCGGCGAGGAATCGAAGACCCTGGCCCACTTCGGCAAGGCGATCGAGGCACTGGCCGAACTCGGCGCCACCCGCGACGCCTGCGTGTTCGCGCTGGGCGGCGGCGTGGTCGGCGACCTGGCCGGCTTCGCCGCCGCATGCTGGATGCGCGGGGTCGACTGCGTGCAGTTGCCCACCACCCTGCTGTCGATGGTCGATTCGTCGGTCGGCGGCAAGACCGCGGTGGACATCCCCCAGGGCAAGAACCTGGTCGGCGCGTTCCACCCGCCGCGCGCGGTGTTCGCCGACACCGCCGTGCTGCGCAGCCTGCCGCCGCGCGAGCTGCGCGCCGGGCTGGCCGAAGTGATCAAGTACGGCGCGATCCGCGACCCGCGTTTCCTGCAGTGGCTGGAACAGGAGCGCGAAGCGCTGCTGGCCGGCGACGACGAGGCGCTGGCGCTGGCCATCGCCGGAAGCTGCGAACACAAGGCCGAAATCGTCGCCCGCGACCCGCTGGAAAAGGGCGAGCGCGCCCTGCTGAACCTCGGCCACACCTTCGGCCACGCCATAGAGGCCGAACAGGGCTACGGCGGCATGGACAACGACAACCTCAACCACGGCGAAGCGGTCGCGGTGGGCATGGTGCTGGCCGCGCGCCTGTCGGCCCAACTCGGCCGGGCGCCCGCCGAAGACGCGGACCGGCTCGCTGCCCTGCTGGACGCCTACGGCCTGCCGACCCGCATTCCCCCCGGCCTCGCGCCGGAAGCCCTGCTGGCGCGGATGCGGCTGGACAAGAAAAACATCGCCGGCCGCCTGCGCCTGGTGCTGTGGCGCGGCGCGGGAGTGGCGGAGGTGGTGCCGGACGTGGATGAAGCGGCGGTGTTGCAGGTATTGGCCGGCTGACGCTTCTTCCTTCTCCCCCGGGAGAAGAGCTTGCCCTCGAATGCTTTAGTCGGGGGTGGCGCGAAGCGCCGGATGAGGGTACGACGAAGTCAACTACGCCCACATTGCAAGAACCCGGCAACAAGCGGACTACCGCATGCGGCATGTTTTCCGCGAGTCAGGGCAACACCCTTCCACCGTACCCTCACCCCAACCCCTCTCCCGGCGGGAGAGGGGCTCAAAACCGCTACAATTCGCGCCATGCGCGTCTTCCTGCAACAACGTCCCTCGCCCGGCGAATCGCCCCGCTACGTGCAGCTGACCCTGCAGCCCGACCTGTTCGGCGGCTGGGA
>JBDHQQ010000181.1:0-4665 GCA_039807145.1 Pseudoxanthomonas sp.
GCTGGGCAAGGTCGCGGCGCGGGGCATCGAACGGGCGCGCAAGGAACTGCAGACCCAGAACCTGACCCTGAACGGCAACGGCGGCATCACCGTCAATGGCCGCAGGTACGGTGGGCGCAACGATGCCAGCCTGCCCAAGGCCGAGATCACGCCGCAGGGCGACCTGCTGGTCGACGGCAAGGCGGTGGCCATCACGCCGGAGCAGCGCCAGCAACTGCTCGATTACCGCAGCCACCTGCTCGGCGTGGCCGAAGCCGGCATGAACGTCGGCCTGAAGGGCGCCGACCTGGCCGGCAAGGCACTGACCGAATCGCTGGGCAGCATCCTGAGCGGCGATACCGACGAGATCGAGAAGAAGATCGAAGCCGAAGCCGAGAACCTGAAGGCGGACGCGATGCGGATCTGCGCGCAGCTGCCGCCGATGCTGGCCGCGCAGACCCGGTTGGCCGCGACGCTGCCGGAATTCAGGCCCTACGCGACGATGACCCAGGAAGACGTCGACGATTGCGGCAAGGACGACAAAGGCGCATCGGCGCTTTCGGAAGAAGACAAGGCACAGCTGCGCGAGGAAGTGCGCACGACCGTGCGCGAGAGCATCCGTGAAGCGGTACGCGGCGGCACGCAGGCGGCGGCCGAGGCTGCGACGGAAAAGAAGTAAGCGCATTCCTGCGTCGTAGGAGCGACCTCGGTCGCTCCCACAAGCCAGTCTCCGTTGTGCGCCAAACGCCATGAACCGGATTTCTGGAACGGCATCGAAACTGGGATTCGCGATCCTCTGGGCCATCGCGCTCGCGGCTGCATTCGCCACGACCCTGCCTCGGCCGTGGTTGCTCACCGCCATTGGCGCAGGCCTGGGATGCGTGGCCGGGCACTTCCGCTCTTGTGCCATTGCCTCGGGCGGCAGCGCAAGAACGGCCAATGCGCTCGGATGGCTGTGCGGCGTCGGCCTGTTGATCCTGGCCATGGCCTTCGCCGAGGACATGTTCGTCGGCGTCTGGGCCGCCGGTTTTGCCGGATACCTGCTCGCGGAGGCCGTGTATTCGCTCCCGGCGATACGGCGCAAAGAGTCTGTTTGTCATCCCGAGCGCAGCGAGGGATCTTGATTCTTCGTGATGCAAAGGCAGAAGCGAGATCCCTCGCTGCGCTCGGGATGACAACGATCAGGCCGAAAACGACGCTCAGGTCGAAGACGCCGATTGCGTCAGGAATGACCTGAGTCTGGATCAACCCCCACCGCCGCCCTTGCCATGGATGCCGCCCTTCGCCAATGCAGCCGGATCCAGCAGCGGTTTCAGGGTGCTTTCCGGCAGGCCGGTCACTTCCTTCGCCACTTCCAGCACCGGCCGGCCCTGCTTGTAGGCCTGCTTGGCGATGGCCGCGCCCTTCTCGTAGCCGATCACCGGGTTCAACGCGGTGACCAGGATCGGGTTGCGGTCCAGCGCCTCCTTGACCCGGTCCTGCCGCACCTTCAGCCCGGCGATGGCATCGTCGGCCAGCAGCCGCGACACGTTGGCCAACAGGCCGATCGAATCCAGCAGGTTCGCCGCGATCAGCGGCAAGGTCACGTTGAGCTGGAAATTGCCGGCCTGCCCGGCGATGGTGACGGCCGCGTGATGGCCCATCACCTGCGCGCAGACCATCACCGCCGCTTCCGGGATCACCGGGTTGACCTTGCCCGGCATGATCGAGCTGCCCGGCTGCAGCGCCGGCAGTTCGATTTCGCCCAGTCCGGCCAGCGGCCCCGAATTCATCCAGCGCAGGTCGTTGGAAATCTTGGTCAGCGCCACCGCCAGCGCGCTGAGCTGGCCGGACAGTTCCACCGCATCGTCCTGCGCGGCCAGGCCCTCGAACTTGTTGGCCGCGCTTTCGAATCTGGTTTTCGTCAGCTTCGACAGTTCCGCCGCGACCCGCTTGCCGAAGCGTGGGTCGGCGTTGATGCCGGTACCGATCGCGGTGCCGCCCAGCGGCAGCCGGCGCAGGCGCTTCAGGCTGTCGGCCAGGCGCGCCTCGGCCGAGGCCAGCTGTGCGGACCACGCGGAGAATTCCTGGGCGAAGGTCAGCGGCATCGCGTCCATCAGGTGGGTGCGGCCCGTTTTCACCACCTTCGCCAGCGAACGGCCGCGCTTGTCGATGGTCCGGCGCAGGTGCTTCAGCGCCGGCAGCAGGTCTTCCACCACCGCCAGCTGCGCCGAGACGCGAATCGCGGTGGGCACCACGTCGTTGGAACTCTGGCCCAGGTTGACGTGGTCGTTCGGATGCACCGTCCGCGCCTTGCCGGCGCGCGAGGCCAGGCGGGCGATGACCTCGTTGGCGTTCATGTTCGACGAGGTGCCGGAGCCGGTCTGGTACACGTCGATGGGGAAATGCGCGTCGTAGCCACCGTCGGCGACCGCGAGCGCCGCGCCGCGGATCGCCCCGGCCGTGCCCTTGGGCAGCAGGCCCAACCCGGCGTTGACCTCGGCGGCGGCGGCCTTGACCAGGCCCAGGGCGCGGATGAAGCCGCGCGGCATCGGCCGGCCGGAAACCGGGAAGTTCTGCACCGCGCGCTGGGTCTGCGCTCCCCACAGTGCGTTGGCGGGCACGCGCAGCTCGCCCATGCTGTCGTGTTCGATGCGGTAGGACTGGCTCATGGCGACTCCATCGGTTTCGTATCCGCCGAGGATACGCCCGCCGTCCGGGAGCCTGGGGGATCCTGTGGGATAATGCGTCGTCATCCCGGCGCAAGCCGGGATCCGGCTTTTGCTCGTCATTCCTGCTAAAGCGGGGTTTCCAACCAACGAATGCAGGTTCATCCGGCGACTTCCGATCAGGTTGCGACATTCCCGCTGGAAAGCAAAGACACTGGATTCCCGCCTTCGCGGGAATGACGAACAAAAGCGTAAAGCCGGCACCCACTTCCCATTCCTGCAGACCCCATGTCCGATTCCGCCCTGCTCGCCCTGTCCCCGCTCGACGGTCGCTATGCCGCCAAGGTCGATGCGCTGCGTCCGATCTTTTCCGAATACGGCCTGATCAAGGCCCGGGTGAAGGTCGAAATCGAATGGCTGCTGGCCTTGGCTGCCGAACCGGGCATCGTCGAACTGAAGGACTTCACCGCAGCCGGCAAGGCGAAGCTGCGCGCGCTGGCCGAAGGCTTCTCGCCGGCAGACGCCGCGCGGGTCAAGGACATCGAGCGCACCACCAACCACGACGTCAAGGCGGTCGAATATTTCATCAAGGAACGGCTGAAGGACGACGCCGAGCTCGGCCCGGCGCTGGAATTCGTCCACTTCGCCTGCACCAGCGAAGACATCAACAACCTGTCCTACGGACTGATGCTTGCCGCCGCCCGCAGCAACGTGCTGGTCCCGGCCTACGAAAGCGTCGCCGCGTCCCTGCGCGCGCTGGCCCATGCGCAGGCGGGCCAGCCGATGCTGTCGCGCACCCACGGCCAGACCGCGTCGCCGACCACGCTGGGCAAGGAAATCGCCAACGTCGTCGCCCGCCTCGAGCGCCAGATCGCGCAGATCGCCGCGGTCGAACTGACCGGCAAGATCAACGGCGCGGTCGGCAACTACAACGCCCACGTCGTCAGCTACCCCGACGTGGATTGGCCCACGTTCGCGCGGAAGTTCGTCGAAGGCCTCGGCCTCGCCTTCAATCCGTACACCACGCAGATCGAGCCGCACGACAACGTGGCCGAATTCGGCGACGCCGCGCGCCGCGCCAACACCGTGCTGGTCGACCTGGCGCGCGACGTCTGGGGATACATCTCGCTGGGCTACTTCAAGCAACGCCTGAAGGAAGGCGAAGTCGGCAGCTCGACCATGCCGCACAAGGTCAACCCGATCGACTTCGAAAATGCCGAAGGCAACTTCGGCCTGGCCAACGCGCTGTTCGAGCACTTCAGCGCCAAGCTGCCGATCAGCCGCTGGCAGCGCGACCTGACCGACTCGACCGTGCTGCGCGCGCTGGGCACCGCGTTCGGGCATACGCAGGTCGCGCTGGATTCGCTGGCCAAGGGCCTGGGCAAGCTGGAAACCAACCCGCAGCGCCTCGACGCCGACCTCGACGCCGCGTGGGAAGTGCTGGCCGAAGCCGTGCAGACGGTGATGCGACGCCACGGCCTGCCGAATCCCTACGAACAGCTCAAGGCGCTGACCCGCGGCCAGGGCATCACCGCCGATTCGATGCGCGCCTTCATCGAATCGCTGGAACTGCCTGCGGACGCGAAGCAACGGTTGCTCGATCTGACGCCCGGAAGTTACATCGGCCTGGCTGACAGGCTCGCCAAGGAAATCTAACCGTCATCCCGGCGCAAGCCGGGACCCATTTCGACTTGTTTTGCTGTTTCATCCTTGCGATCAAGAGCGAGCGCAACGGCCAAATGGATCCCATCTTGCGCCGGGATGACGAAAGCGTTTCGAACGGAGGAATAGCGTGCGCTTCGTGCCTGCATTGATCGCGACAATCGCCCTTTCCGGCTGCGCATCGCCACGGACCCCGCCAACCGCCGCCGATGCCGTGCCGACCGCCGCCTGCTCCGCCGACGCCAACCCCATGGATGGCTGGAACGACCGCGCACCGCCGCAGCGGATCTTCGGCAATACCTGGTACGTCGGCACCTGCGGCATCAGCGCGCTGCTGGTGACTTCGCCGCGGGGCCACGTGCTGGTCGACGCGGGC
>JBDHQQ010000182.1:0-4642 GCA_039807145.1 Pseudoxanthomonas sp.
GGCCGAGGCGCTGGCGCTGCTCGACGCGCTGCTCGACCAGTTCGTCGCCGCGCGCGAGCGCGAAGGCGAAAAGCTGGCCGCCGTCATCAACGAACGCGTCGACGCCATCGCCGCGCGCGCAGCCGAGGCGCGCGCGCTGATCCCGCAGATCCGCGCCGGCCAGCGCGCCAAGCTGGAGGCGCGTCTGGCCGACCTGCCGCAGCCGGCCGACCCGGGCCGGCTGGAGCAGGAGCTGGTGCTGTGGCTGCAGAAGCTCGACGTGGACGAGGAACTCGACCGCCTCGACAGCCACGTCAAGGAAATCCGCCGCGTGCTGGCGCAGCGCGAGCCGGTCGGCCGCCGCCTCGATTTCCTGCTGCAGGAGTTCAATCGCGAAGCCAACACCTTCGGCTCCAAGTCGGTCGATGTGCGCACCACCAATCTCGCTGTCGAACTGAAGGTGCTGATAGACCAGGTTCGCGAGCAGGTGGCGAACATCGAATAGGGCCGTGATTGGTGATTGGTGATTTGTAAAAGCAGTTAAGATTTCCAACGTCCCACGCAGGCCCAGCTCTTCCTCCAATCACGAATCACGAATCACGGCCTTCCCATGCGCGGCACCCTGTACATTGTCGCGGCGCCGTCCGGCGCCGGCAAATCCAGCATCGTCAATGCGGTGCTGGCGCGCGACCCGCAGATTTCGCTGTCGATCTCGTTCACGTCGCGCGCGCCGCGCCCGGGCGAGCGCCATGCCGAGCACTACAACTTCGTCAGCGCCGAGGAATTCCAGCGGATGATCGATGCCGGCGACTTCTTCGAGTACGCGCGGGTCCACGGCGACTGGAAGGGCACCGCCCGCCAGTCGGTCGAGCCGCAGCTGTGCGCGGGCCGGGACGTGCTGCTGGAGATCGACTGGCAGGGCGCGCGCCAGGTGCGCGCGCAGGTGAAGGACGCGGTCGGCGTATTCATCCTGCCGCCGTCGCGCGGCGCGCTGGAAGAGCGCATGCGCAAGCGCGCGCAGGACAGCGAGGCGGTGATCCGGCAGCGGCTGGCCGCCGCGCGCGAAGAAATGTCGCACTACGGCGAGTTCGACTACGTGATCGTCAACGACGTGTTCGAGCGCGCGGTCGACGAGATGCACGCCATCTTCACCGCCAGCCGCCTGCGTCGGGAGCGCCAGGTCGCCCGCCACGACAAGCTGATTGCGGCCCTGCTGGCGGAATGAGCCGCGGGAATGTCGGTTTGATTGGCTTAACTCATTGATTCTCAAGGAAAGAGTTGCGCTTCGGCCGCGTTGTCCCTAAAATCCCCGCCCCTTTCTCTTTTGAACGCGCGGCCCCTGGGGTCGCCGGGAGCCCCCATGGCCCGCATCACCGTAGAAGATTGCCTGGAAGTCGTCGACAACCGTTTCGAGCTGGTCATGATGGCTGCCAAGCGCGCCCGCCAGCTGGCCAACGGCGTGCAGCCGACGCTCGACAACAGCGAGTCCGACGACAAGCCGACCGTGCTGGCCCTGCGCGAGATCGCCGCGCGCAGCATCGACAACGGCCTGATAGAGCAGGTCGACAAGGCCGAGCGCGAGCGCAAGGAACGCGAGGCGCTGGAATGGGCCGCGGCCGAAGTGGTGGCCGACGACGACATGTCGAAGGGCGACGACTGAGTTCCGGTCCGCTGCTTGAGGTTCTCGAATGGCCCGCTTCATGCGGGCCATTCGCATTTTCGATGCTTCTTTCCCGCCGAAAGCGCCGAAGGTGGATGAGGGTCGCTCTAGCTTCGCTCGTCATGACCCGACATGGGTCGGTTGAAAGCCCCGCGAAGGCGGGAATCGCTCTTCAACAGCCGTACGGCGGGTCATCCATGGACGTTGCCATGACGTTGCGCTCCTGCCGGCGCCTCTGCTTTTCGTAGAGCGGGGCTTGCCCCGCTGCTCTTGCTTCATCCATGGCGGGCCGAAAGCAGCGGGGCAAGCCCCGCTCTGCGAAAAGGCGGAAGCGCAACCCCAACCGTTGTTCCCCGCCCGAATTTGCCGGATTCCCACTGCTGGCATAGGCTTCCGCCATGACCCCCGCGCGTACCGTCAAGGCCAAAGCCGTCGCCGAGCCGTCCAACGGCGACGACACGCCGGACTACGTGCGCAAACTGCTGCAGGCCGCGTCCTACCTGCCGAAGGAACAACTGCCATTGCTGCGCCGCGCGTGGGAAGTCGGCGCCGCCGCGCACGCGGAGCAGACGCGCAAGTCCGGCGAGCCCTACATCACCCATCCGGTCGCGGTGGCCGGGGTGCTGGCCGACATGGGCCTGGACGTGGAAACGCTGGTCGCGGCGATCCTGCACGACACCATCGAGGACACGCCGCTGGGCCGCGACGAGATCGCCGCCGAGTTCGGCGAGGCGGTGGCCGAACTGGTCGACGGCGTCACCAAGCTGGACAAGCTGAAGTTCCGCGACCGCCAGGAAGCGGCGGCCGAGAGCTTCCGCAAGATGCTGCTGGCCATGTCGCGCGACCTGCGCGTGATCATGATCAAGCTGGCCGACCGCCTGCACAACATGCGCACGCTGGGCGCGCAAAGCGCCGAGGCGCGCCAGCGCATCGCCCGCGAGACCCTGGACATCTATGCGCCCATCGCCCAGCGCCTGGGCATGAACCTGATCAAGTCGGAGCTGCAGGACCTCAGCTTCCGCGCGATGTACCCGCTGCGCCACGACATCATCGAGCGGCACATCCGCAGCCAGCCGGTGATGCGGCGCGAGGCCATCGCCCAGATCGAGGCGCTGCTGTCGCAGCGGCTGCACAAGGAAGGCATCGCCCACCGCCTGGTCAGCCGGGTCAAGACGCCGTGGAGCATCTATTCGAAGATGCGCGGGGAGAACAAGAGCTTCGACCAGGTGATGGACGTGTTCGGCTTCCGCGCGGTGGTGCAATCGGTGGCCGACTGCTACCACGCGCTGGGCGCGGTGCACGCGGTGTACAAGCCGCTGGACGGGCGCTTCCGCGATTTCATCGCCATTCCCAAGGCCAACGGCTACCAGTCGCTGCACACGGTGCTGTTCGGCCCGTATGGCGCGCCGATCGAGGTGCAGATCCGCACCGAGGAGATGGACCTGATCGCCGAGCGCGGCGTCGCCGCGCACTGGAGCTACAAGTCCGGCGGCGAATCGCCCAACAGCGCGCAGAGCCGCGCCCATGCGTGGATCGTCGAACTGATCGAGAACCAGCGCGCGGCCGGCTCTTCGCTGGAGTTCCTCGACAACGTCAAGGTCGACCTGTTCCCGGACGAGGTCTACCTGTTCACGCCGAAGGGCAAGATCCTGTCGCTGCCGCGCAACGCCACCGCGCTGGATTTCGCCTACGCCGTGCATACCGACATCGGCAACCGCGCGGTCGCCTCGCGCGTGGACCGCAAGCTGGTGCCGCTGCGCACCCGGCTGTCCAGCGGGCAGACCGTCGAGATCATCATCGCGAAGTCGGCGACGCCGAAGCCGCAATGGCTGGAATTCGTCGTCACCAGCAAGGCGCGCACCGCGATCCGCCACCAGCTCAAGCAGCTCGAGCACGAGGACGCCGTGCAACTGGGCCATCGCATGCTGGACAGCGCGCTGGAGCAGCTGGGCAGTTCGCTGGAACGCCTGCCGCAGCAGCGCCTGGAGTCCTTCCTGGCCGAACACCGCTATCCGCGCCTGGAGGCGCTGCTGGCCGACGTGGCGCTGGGCAACTGGATGCCGGTGCAGGCGGCGCAGGCGCTGCTGGCGAACGCGGAACTGCGCGATCCCGCGCGCGCCACGCATCCGCAGGAGAAGATCCTGATCACCGGTGCGGAGCGTGGCGTGGTCAGCTTCGCCCAGTGCTGCATGCCGATCCCGGGCGACGCGATCATGGGGTTCCACACCGCCGGCAAGGGCGTCGTCGTGCACCGGCTGGATTGCCCGAACGTGGCCGATTTCCGCCGCTCGCCGGAACGTTGGGTGCCGATCGACTGGGATGCGAACGTGAGCGGCGACTACGACGCCGCGCTGCTGATCGACGTGGACAACCGCCCCGGCGTGCTGGCCCAGGTGGCCGCGGCGATGGCGCAGGGGCAATCGAACATCGATCGCGTCGAGTACCTGGAGCGCGATGTCAACGCGGCGGTGCTGCGCTTCCAGATCCAGGTCCGCGACCGCAACCACCTGGCCGAAGTGATGCGCCGGCTGCGGCGGTTGAGCGTGGTGCATGGCGTGCGCCGGCAGTAGCCCCCGGCCCCGATTCCCGCCTGCACGGGAACGATGCCGGATGGATTTCCGGATTCAGCCTTAGAATCACCGTCTTTCGACCTCAGCGAGTCCGTCATGACCCGACAGATCATCAACACCACCAATGCCCCCGCCGCCATCGGCCCGTACTCGCAGGCCGTGCGCGCGGGCAATACCGTGTATTTCTCGGGGCAGATACCGCTCGATCCGGCCACCGGCGACGTGGTCGAAGGCGGCATCGAGGCGCAGGCGCGGCGCGCGTTCGACAACCTCAAGGCGGTGGCCGAAGCCGCCGGCGGTTCGCTCGACCGGATCGTCCGCCTTGGCCTGTTCCTGACCGACCTGTCGGAATTCGCGGCGGTCAACGCGGTGATGCAGGAATACTTCCAGGCGCCGTTCCCGGCGCGTTCCACCGTGCAGGTGTCGGCGTTGC
>JBDHQQ010000021.1:0-22965 GCA_039807145.1 Pseudoxanthomonas sp.
GTGGTGATCGAACCGCTGTGCACCGGCTGCGAGCTGTGCGTGCCGGCGTGCCCGGTGGATTGCATCGTGCTGGTTCCTGCGTAGGAGCGCACCGCAGGGGCGCGACCGGAGCGTATTCGAATTCGTGGAGGCCCGCGTAGCGCCGTTTCCTGGTCGCGCCCCTGCGGTGCGCTCCTACAAGGTCATTTGCAGGCCGAACAAATCCGATCGACCGTGTAGCCTTTCTGACGCAGCTTCTCGACCAGCCCGTCCGGGCCGAGCAGGTGCAGCGCGCCGACCACGACGAGAGTGTCGTCGGTGCCCGGCGCGGTCAGGCGCGCATCGATCTTCGGCAGCCATGCTTCGTTGCGGGCGACGTCGATGAGCCGATAGGTCTGCGGCGTCTTCGCGATCATCTCCTCGCGCATCGTGCGGTTCAGTCCGTCCACGTCGCCGGCGCGCCATTGCCGGTGCAGTTCCAGCATGTCGGCCACGCTTTTCTGCGGGTCATCGACGAATTCCTTCAGGCTGGCGACCTGTTCCGTCATTGGCGTCGAATCCAGCGCCGCGAGCTGCGCATCGACGGATTCCAGCCCGGTCGCCGGCTTCTTCGCCGCGGCCGCGCGCTGCATCAGGTACTGGTCCAGCCCCAGCTCCGGCTTGAAGCCCAGCCGCTGGGCGATGCCGATGCTGATGGCCATGGTGATGAACCACGGCTCCTGCGCTTGCATCGCGGCCGCGCCACCGGCCGCGGCAGCCAGCTTGTCCAGCGCCGCATAGGTGTCGGCAGGCAATACCTGCTGCAGCGTCCCGCCGTCGGCGTAACCGGCGGCGGCGACAAACTTGCCTGCCACGTCGGGGGCGACCAGATCCTCTGGCGACAGTTCGAACAGCAGCGATTCGGCATCGGCGAACGCCGCATTCACTTCTTCCGAAAGCGGATAGTCGTCCGGCTTCAGCAGGTGGAACGAACCGAGCAGGTAGACGCTGTTGTCGGCGTCGGACACCTTCCACAGCAGCGGCACCGGCGAAGGGGCGGCGAGCGCGGGCGCGGGCGTGTCCGCGGTCGCCATGGCGGCGATGCAGGACAGCGCGGCCAGCAGGGCCAACGGAATGCGCTTTCCGAAGCGGGGCAATTTCATCGATCTTCCTTGTCGGTGGTTGGGGCCGGGTGCACGTATGCCTTCTCGCCCGCGTCGATCTTCAGGTCGAGGCGGTTCTCCGGCGGCGGCAATGGGCAGGTGGCGAACGGGGTGAACGCGCACGGCGGGTTGTACGCACGGTTGAAATCCAGCACCACCCGGCCCTGCGCATCGGGCGCGGCCACGTCGAGGAAGCGCCCGGCCGGATAGCTGCCGTGGCCGCTGGTACGGTCAGCGAAGACCAGGAACAGCGCGCCGCTGTCGCCCTCGCCCAGCGCCTCGATGCGGTACGTCCTGCCGTCGCGGACGAATTCCACCGCGCCCGGGTTCGGCGCGTCGGTGGTGATGCCGACGATGTCGACGATGGGCAGGGTCTTGCCCGGCGGGTTGGCGACGAACCGGCCGTCGATGCGCCACGAAGCATCCGCCTTCCAGTAGTCCACGCCGGCAAAATTCAGCCGGCTGGGCGCGTCGGCATGCCGGACCCGCAGCGCGTAGCGGTCGCCGCGCTTGATCGCCGTCAGCTTGCCCTTGCCTTCATCGAAACCGATGACGCCTGGCGTCTCGTCGCGGTCGCTGTGCAGTTCCACCCGGCCCTTGAGCGGTTCGCTGTCCAGGGTCAGCGCCGCGCCGGATTCCGGAGTGAAGTCGATGCGGTCCTGTCGCAGCGTCACCATGCCCATCTTCGCCGGGCCCGCCGCGAGGCGGATGCCGCTGCCGCCACCGCTGCCGATGTAGTGCGGGCCCGGCTCCAGCCAGTGCAGGCCGACCAGGCTGGTCCAGCCGTCGGGCTGCAGCAGCTCCTGTTTGCGCTGCTCGCGCCATGCGGTGTTTTCGACCAGGAAGGCTTTCTCCTGCGCCTGGCGCGCAGCGGCTTCGGCCGCATCGGGTTCCTGCGCACCGCGCTGGCAGGCGCACAGCGCCGCGAACATCGCCACTAGGCACCACGCGCGTTTCGTCATCTCATCGTCCTCGCAGGAACCAGCGGTCGATTTCCGCCAGCGAAAAATACGCCCAGGTCGGCCGCCCGTGGTTGCACTGGCCGGAACGCTCGGTGACTTCCATCTCGCGCAGCAGCGCGTTCATCTCCGGCACGGTCAGCCTGCGGTTGGCGCGCACCGCGCCGTGGCAGGCCATGGTCGACAGCAGTTCGTCGCGCGCGGCGGCGACGCGACGGGTCTCTCCGTGCTCGCGCAGGTCGGCCAGCACGTCGCGCAGCAGCGCTTCCGGCTCGGCGTGGGCCAGCAGCGCGGGCACGCTGCGCACGCTCAGGCTTTGCGGACCGCTGCGCACCACTTCGAAACCGAGCGCCGCGAGGGTATCGGTTTCGCGCTCGGCCACGTCGGCCTCGCGTTCGGCCACGGCCAGGTTCATCGGCACCAGCAGGGGCTGCGAACGCACGCCGATGCCATCGTGCGCGGCCTTCAGTTTTTCGTAGCCGATGCGTTCGTGCGCAGCGTGCATGTCGACGACGATCAGGCCGTCGGCGTTCTCGGCGAGGATGTAGATGCCATGCAATTGGGCGATGGCGTAACCCAGCGGCGGCACCCCGGAATCGGCGGTCGCGGGCAGCGGCTCCGGCAACCCTGCGGACGCCGCAGCCGGCGACGCCTCGGCGGATGGCGCATACAGCGCGGCGTAGGCAGCCGGCGCATCGGCCACGCCCAAGCCCAGCGGCGACTGCCGGGTGGGCATCCACGTCGGCACCCTCTGCCCGTTCTCGATTGGCACGGCGGCGTGGACGGGACTCGAACCCGCCGCCTGCGTCGCGCCGGCGCGCGTTTCCGCCAGCGCCTCCTGCAGGGTGCGATAGACGAAGTCGTGGACCAGCCGCGAATCGCGGAAACGCACCTCGTGCTTGGCCGGATGCACGTTGACGTCGACCCGCGACGGATCGATTTCCAGGAACAGCACGTAGGCCGGCTGGCGGCCATGGAACAGCACGTCCTGGTAGGCCATCTTCACCGCGTGGGCGATGTTGCGGTCGCGCACGCTGCGGCCGTTGACGTAGACGTACTGCTGGTCGGCGCTGGCGCGCGAATAGCTGGGCTGCGCGATCCAGCCGTGCAGGCGCAGGCCCGCGCCCGCGTGGTCGATGCGCAGCGCGTTGCGCGCGAACTCGTCGCCCAGGGTTTCGCCCAGGCGCGCGGCAGCTTCGCTCGCATCGCCCTTGTAACGGCGGCTCGGCTTGCCGTTGTGGGAAACGCGCAGTTCCACGTCGGGACGCGCCAGCGCCAGCGAGCGCAGCCATTCCTCGATGTGGCCCAGTTCGGTGCGTTCGGCGCGCAGGAACTTGCGCCGCGCCGGCACGTTGTAGAACAGCTCGCGCACTTCCACCGTGGTGCCGGGCGCCTGCTGCTTCGGCGCGACTTCGCCCAGCCTGCCGCCCTCGACCTGCAGGACCGAGCCGTGCGCGTCGTCCGCGCGGCGCGAGGCCAGCGAGAAACGGCTGACCGAAGCGATGGAAGGCAGCGCCTCGCCGCGGAAACCGAGCGTACCCACCGCTTCCAGGTCGTCGAGCGAGGCGATCTTGCTGGTCGCGTGGCGCGCCACCGCCAGCGGCAGTTCTTCCGGCGCGATGCCGCCGCCGTCGTCGCGGATCCGGATCAGGCGGATGCCGCCTTCCTCAAGGTCGATGTCGATGCGTCTGGCGCCGGCATCCAGCGCGTTTTCGACCAGTTCCTTGACCACCGACGCGGGGCGTTCGACCACTTCGCCGGCGGCGATCTGGTTGATCAGGATTTCGGGAAGGGGGCGGATCGGCACGCCGTCATGATACCGGTCCGCTTTCGATTCGTGGATGCCGCGACTATCTGCGGAATCTCGACATGCGCTGCGGCTCCGGCAGGTCCCGCGATGCAGCGGCCGACGTCAGGGCGAACCGCCGCCGACCGCGACACTGCCCTGCGCGGACTGCGCGCGCGCGGCGAACAGCGTGCCCGGCGGCGGCTGGCGGGTGAAGTAGGCCTGCACGCCTTCCAGCACCGCGCCGGCCATCTTGCGCTGGAACGACGGATCGGTGAGGCGGCGCTCTTCTTCGTGGTTGGAAATGAACGCCGTCTCCACCAGCATCGCCGGCATGTCGGAGGTGCGCAGCACGGCGAAGTTGGCGCGCTCGATCTGCGGCTTGTGGTTGTTGCCGATGCGCTTGAGGCCCTGCAGCACGTGGCTGGCGGCGTCCTCGGACGCCTTCATGTGCCCGCTCTGGGCCAGGTCGATCAGCACCGACGACAGCGTGTTGTCGACCTTCTGCAGGTTGACCCCGCCGACCAGGTCGGAGGCGTTTTCCTTGTCGGCCAGCCAGCGCGCGCGCTGCGACGACGCGCCGCGCAACGCCAGCACGTAGACCGAGGACCCGCTGGCGCTGCGGTTTTCCGCCGCGTCGGCGTGGATCGACACGAAGATGTCGGCCTTGTGCGCACGCGCTTTCTGCGCGCGCTGGTTCAACGGGATGAAGTAGTCGCCATCGCGCACCAGGTATGCCTTCAGGCCCGGCGTGGCGTCGACCTGGCGGGCCAGTTCGCGGGCGATGGCCAGGGTCACGTTCTTCTCGTACTTGCCGGTCGGGCCGACGGCGCCCGGATCCTGGCCGCCGTGGCCGGCGTCGATGGCGATCACCAGCGGACGCATGCCGCTGCGCATCGGCACGGGCGGCAGCGGGTCAGGCGCGACGGGTTCGGCGGTGACGTTCGGCGGCGGCACGGCAGCGCTCTTCGACGCGATGTAGTCGCCCAGCGGCACCGACGCCGTCTGCGTTGTCGGCGCGGTCGCCGTCGATGCGGCGCGGCCGTTGAGGATGTCCTGCGGTGAAGGCGATGCCTGCACCTGCTGCTGCCCCGGATCGGGCACGACCGCCTGCTGTTGCACGGCCGAAGCCAACGCTGCCGTCGCCTCCGCGGCGGACGGACCGGGCGCGGACGCCGGCTGTTCCGTCGCGGCCGCCACGGCAACGCCCGTCGCGGCGGCAGCCGGCACGGACGCGGGACCGTCGCCCGGCCATTCGATCACCAGCCTGGCCCCGTTCGCGGACGGCTCCATGTGCGGCTTCAGCGCGGCGACCGACGACGACAGGTCGAACACGATGCGCAGCGTGCCCGGCGCGGGCTGGCCGGTACGCACCGATTTGACGATGCCCGTGCCGGCCGGCAGCTTCAGGCCGGCCTTGGCGCTGGAAGCCGGCAGGTCCACGACCAGCCGGTCGGGACCGCTCAGCGACAGGGTCTGGAATTCGCCCGCACCCTGCAGCTCGATCTCGGCGCGGGTACCGGTGGCGCCCTGGTTCAGGTCGATCCTGCGCACTTCACCGGCGATGGCGGAAAACAGCGGGCAAAGCGCGCCCGTGACGAGCAAAACGCCCCCCACGATCCACTCGAACCGGCCCCTGCTGTCGCGCATGCCGCGGATTCAAGCACCATCCCGCGAGGAACGCAAGCACTTTTCCCTTAATAATCCGCAACCTGCCGACACTTCCTAGTCTTGACTGCAGGAGAGTGTCCGGGCGTGCTGTTTCACTGGGCCGCCGGCACCCGCAGTCGATCCAGCCAGTTCCGGCCCGCGGCCGAGACGCCTTCCAGCACCGCGCTGCGCCCCTGCCCCTCCACTGCCAGCGCAATGCGCAGGTCCGGCGCCGGCAGCGCCGCCGCGCCGCGCTCGGGCCATTCCACCAGCCACAGCGTGGCCGACGCTTCGTCCAGGCCGAGGAAATCCAGTTCGCCGGCATCGCCGATGCGGTACAGGTCGAGATGCCAGGCTTCGCCGCCTTCGATGGGGTAGCGCTCCACCAGCGTGTAGGTCGGGCTGCGGATCGCGCCCTGCACGCCGAGTTCACGCAACAGCGCGCGCGCCAGGGTCGATTTGCCCGCGCCAAGATCGCCGTGCAGGAAGGCCATCGCCGACGCCGGCCGCGTGCGCGCCAATGCACGGCCCAGTGCCTCGGTGGCTTCGGCATCGGGCAGATTCAGGGGCATCTTCATTGCCGGCATTGTAGGAGCGCACCTTGGTCCGCGACAGGTTCCATCGCATCGGCCAGGCTATGCATCGGAATGTGCGCCTACGAAGGATTGGCCAATCGCCGCAAATGCGGCATCAGGTCGGAAGGCAACAAACCGCGCTGGCCGTCTTCCGCCGCCGCGTCGCCGGCCAGCGAATGCAGCAGCGCGCCCGCGCTGGCGGCATCGAAAGCGGACAGGCCCTGCCCGCGCAGTGCGGCGATGACGCCGGTCAGCAGGTCGCCCATGCCGCCGACCGCCATGCCCGGATTGCCCGCACCGACCACGCGCGGCGGTTCGTTCGGCGCGGCGACGATGCTGCCCGCCCCCTTCAGCACGACGACGGCGTTGAAGCGGCTAGCAATGCTTCGCGCGGCGGAAAATCGGTCGCGCTGCACCTCGTCGGCCCGAATGCCGAGCAGCCGCGCCGCTTCGCCCGGATGCGGCGTGAGGATGGCGCCGGGGAGTTCGCGCGGCGATTGCGCCAGCAGGTTCAGCGCATCCGCATCCAGCACCAGTGGCTTGCCGGCGTCGAGCACCAGCTGGAATACCGCGCGTCCCCAGTCGCCCTGGCCCAGGCCGGGACCGAGCGCGACGACATCCGGACCCGCCAGCAACGGCGCCAGGTCTTCGCCCGACTCCACCGCCACCGCCATCGCTTCGGGCCGGCGCGACAGCAGCACCGACACGTGGCGCTCGCGCGTGGCCGCGGTGAGCAGTCCGGCGCCCGTGCGCAGCGCGGCTTCCGCGCACAGCGCGATCGCGCCGCCGTGGCCGTGGTCGCCGCCGATGCACAGCACGCGCCCCGATTCGCCCTTGTGCGTATTGCGCCGGCGCGGCAGCAGCCAGTGCGACAGCGCGTCCTTGCCCAGAAGCCATGCGCTGGGAGCGACGGAAACGAAGGCGTCGGCCGGCACGTCGAGGGCGTCGACATCGCATTCACCGACCCGTTCCAGCGCCTCGCCGGTGTGCAGGCCGACGTGCGGCACGATGAACTGCGCGGTCGCGTCCGCGTTCACGCAGGCGCCCCGTGCGACGCCGACATCGGCATCCAGCCCGCTGGGCACATCGAGCGAGAACACCGGCGCAGGCTGGCGGTTGATCGCTTCGATCAGCAGCGCGGCCTCCGCATCCGGCGCGCGCGCCAGGCCGATGCCGAACAGCGCATCAACGACCACGTCGCCCTTCGGCAGCGCCTCGGGGAACAGGGCGATGCGGCCACCGGCGGCGACATATTCGGTGCAGGCGCGCTGCGCCGATTCCGTGCGCGGCCCGTGCACATCGAGGTGCAGCACGCGCACCTCGCGTCGCGACTGCAGCGCCAGCCGCGCCAGCACGTAGCCGTCGCCACCATTGTTGCCGGGGCCGCAAACCACGCAGATGCGCTGCGCCCGCGGCCAATGCTGCAGCAGCGCCTGCCAGGCGGCCTGCCCGGCGCGCTGCATCAGCACGTAGGCGTCGCCGCCGAGCAGCGCGGTGGCGCACGCGTCCAGCTCGCGCGCGGCGCGGGTGTCGAACAGGGGCGCGATGCCGTGCATGGCGCCGATTCTATACTTCGCCCATGTCCGCGCCCGCTTCCGCCGCCGATCCCGCCGCGCTCGCCGCCCGCGTGCGCGAACTGGCGCGCGAGTTCGGCTTCCAGCGCTGCGGCATCAGCGGCGTCGAGCTGGGCCAGGACGAAGCGCACCTGCGCGAATGGCTGGCGCAGGGGCTGTACGGCTCGATGGACTGGATGGCCGCGCACGGCGACAAGCGTTCGCGCCCGGCCGAATTGATCCCGGGCACGCTGCGAGTCATCTCGGTCGGCCTGGATTACGGTCGCCGCGACGACGAGGAGGCCTGGGCCACGCTGGCCGACGGCGAGCGCGCCTACGTCGCCCGCTACGCGCTGGGCCGCGACTACCACAAGCTGATGCGCAACCGCCTGCAGAAACTGGCCGAGCGCATCGCCGCCGAGATCGGCCCGTTCGGCCACCGCGCGTTCGTCGATTCGGCGCCGGTGCTGGAACGCGCGCTGGCGCGCAACGCCGGCCTCGGCTGGATCGGCAAGCACACCTGCCTGATCGACCGGGACGGCGGCTCGTGGTTCTTCCTCGGTGAAATCTACGTGGACCTGCCGCTGCCGGCGGACGAGCCCGCGACACCGCACTGCGGCACCTGCGCGCGCTGCATCGACGTGTGCCCGACCCAGGCCATCGTCGCGCCGTACCGGCTCGACGCGCGCCGCTGCATCTCCTACCTGACCATCGAGCACGACGGCGCGATTCCCGAAGAACTGCGTCCGACGATGGGCAACCGCATCTTCGGCTGCGACGACTGCCAGCTGGTGTGCCCATGGAACAAGTTCGCCAAACGCAGCGACGAACCGGATTTCCGCGCGCGCAACAACCTGGACGCGGCGACGCTGCCGGAGCTGTTCGCATGGACGGAACAGGAATTCCTGGCGCGGACCGAGGGCTCGGCGATACGCCGCAGCGGCCACGAGCGCTGGCTCCGCAATATCGCGGTGGCGCTGGGCAACGCGCCGACGACGCCCAAAGTCATTGCCGCGCTCGAATCGCGCCGCGACGATCCATCGCCGTTGGTGCGCGAGCATGTGGCGTGGGCGTTGGCACGGCACGACTATTGATTCTTCCTTCTCCCGGATGGAGAAGGAAATTCAACTGCGCGACTTCAATTCCGCCAGCAATACCTTGGTCATCGCGTCGGCAGCCTGCGCCTCGCCCTTCAGCGCCGGCAACAGACCATTCGCCAGTTGCTTGCCCAGTTCGACGCCGAACTGGTCGAAGGCGTTGATGCCCCAGATCACCGACTGCGCGTAGACGCTGTGCTCGTACATCGCGATCAGCGCGCCCAGCGACTGCGGGGTCAGCGCATCCAGCAGGAACATCGTGCCCGGACGACCGCCGGCATAGTTGCGATGCGGATCGGCATTGGCCTGGCCGTTGGCCAGCGCTTCGCTTTGCGCCAGCAGGTTCGACAGCAGCGCCAGATGGTTTTCCGCATACGGATCGTCGTTGCGCACGGTGCCGACGAAATCCAGCGGCACGACCTGCGTGCCCTGGTGCAGCGCCTGGAAAAAGCTGTGCTGCACGTCGGTGCCCGCGCCGCCCCACCACACCGGCACCGTGTCGCCGTCCACCGGCGAGCCGTCCAGCTTCACCGACTTGCCCAGGCTTTCCATCACCAGCTGCTGCAGGTAGGCGGGCAGCAGCGCAAGGCGCTGGTCGTAGGTCATCACCCCGTGCGCGGCGTGGCCCAGCAGGTTGCGGTTCCACACCGCGGTCAGCGCGTGGCGTACCGCAAGGTTCCGGTCCAGCGGCGCATCCAGTACGTGCGCGTCCATTTCGGCGGCGCCGGCCAGCAGCGACTCGAATTTGTCGAAACCGATCGCCAGTGCGATCGGAAAACCGACCGCCGACCACAGCGAGTAGCGCCCGCCGACCCAGTCCCACATCGGCAGCACGCGCTCGGGCGCGATGTCGAACGCGGCGGCGGCGCGCTCGGGATTCGCGCTGACCGCGTACAGTCGGTCGCTGCCGCCCAGCCAGTCGTGCAGGATCGCACCGTTGAGCAGGGTTTCCTGCGTACCGAAGGTCTTGGAAATCAGGATGCCGGCCGTGCTGGCCGGGTCGAGCGAAGCCAATGCACGCTGCATCGCCGCGCCGTCGACGTTGGAAACGAAATGCACGCGCAAGCGCGCGCCCGACACCGGTCGCAGCGCGTCGGCGACCAGGCGCGGACCGAGGTCGGAACCGCCGATGCCGACGCTGACGATGTCGGTGACGCCGCCGGATTCCAGCGCCGCGACCGTGCGGCCCATGCGCTCGCGCACTTCCAAGGCGGTGGCGAAAGCCTCGCGCGCCGCGGCGGCCTGCGACAGGTTGCCGCGCAGCGCGGTATGCAGCGCGGCACGGCCTTCGGTGACGTTGACCTTCTCGCCATCGAACAGGCGGCGGAACGCGCCCGAAAGCTGCTTTTCCTCGCCCAGCGCGGCAAGCGCGGCAAGTGCGGCGCGGTCGTAGCCCTGGCGGGCGAAACTGGCGTACAGCGGCCCCACGCGCAGGGCGAATTCGGCCGGCCGCGCCGGATCGGATGCCAGCAGATCGGCGGTCCTCGCGTGCTTCAGGCGCACGGCGTGCGCGGCCACCTTCTCCAATGCGTTCATGCGGCCTGTCTGGGGATGCTGTCGTTGGTATGGGTGATGCGGTTGGCGGCATCGACGTAGACCAGCTTCGGCTTGAATGCGTCGGCCTCGGCCTCGCTCATGCCTGCAAAGGCGGCGACGATGATCAGGTCGCCGACCTGCACGTGGCGCGCCGCGCCGCCGTTGAGCGAAATGATGCCGCTGCCCGCCTCGGCGCGCAGCGCATAGGTGGTGAAGCGCGCACCGTTGCTGACGTCCCAGATGTGCACCTGTTCGAACTCGTGGATGCCGGTCGCCTGCAACAGCAGCTCGTCGATGGCGATCGAGCCTTCGTAGTTCAGCTCGGAATGGGTGACGGTGGCGCGGTGGATCTTGGCTTTGAGCAGGTTCAGTTGCATGGGGGACGGCCTGGAACGGATACGGGATTCTAATCCTTCTCCCCCGGGGAGCAGGAAAACTCAGAATTCCAGGTTGTCGATCAACCGCGTGCGCCCCAATCGGGCCGCGATCAGCGCAACCCTGGCGCCATCTTCGCCTTCCGTCGGCTCGGACAGGTTCACGCGACGCACCGCGGTGTAATCGACGACGTAGCCGGCCGCCTGCAGCCTGCGGGTCGCGGCGGCTTCGACCTCGGCGCGCAGCCGACCGGCGGCGATGCCTGCACGCATGTCGTCGAGCGTTTTGCGGATTTCCGCCGCGCGCGGACGTTCTTCCGCACCCAGGTACTGGTTGCGCGAACTCATCGCCAGCCCGTCCGGCTCGCGGACGATGTCGCCGGCCAGGATTTCGATCGGGAATGCCAGGTCGGCGACCATCTGCCGGATCACCGCGAGCTGCTGGTAATCCTTCTTGCCGAACGCGGCCACGTCGGGCTGCACCTGGTTGAACAGGCGACCGACCACGGTGCATACGCCGTCGAAATGGCCGGGGCGATGCGCGCCTTCCAGCACCGCGCTGACCCCGGGCACGCTCACCTTCGCCGCCAGTTCCACGCCGAACGGATACATCGATTCGACCGTCGGCAGCCACAGCACATCGCAGCCGGCGGCATCCAGCCCGCCGACATCGGCATCGACCGTGCGCGGATAGCGGGTGTAATCCTCGTTGGGGCCGAACTGGGTCGGGTTGACGAACACGCTGGACACCACGCGGTCGGCATGCCGCCGGGTGAGTTCGACCAGCGAGTAGTGGCCGGCGTGCAGGTTGCCCATGGTCGGCACGAAGCCGACGCGCAGGCCTTCGCGCTTCCAGCCGCGCACGCGGGCGCGCAGCGCGTCCAGTTCGGTGATGGTTTCGATCATCGCGGCTTCTGCGGAGGTGCGGACGTGTTCAGTAGGAATGCTCGGCGTCGGGGAACGACCCATCGCGCACGGCCTGCGCGTAGGCGCGCATGGCGCCGGCGACGGAGCCGCCTTCGGCGAGGAAGTCCTTGACGAATTTCGGCTTGCGGTGGCCCGTGTCGAGGCCGAGGAAGTCGTGCAGCACCAGCACCTGGCCGTCACAACCGGGGCCGGCGCCGATGCCGATGGTCGGGATCGACAGGTCCGCGGAAATTGTCGCCGCCAGTGCGGTCGGCACGCATTCGAGCACCAGCAGTTGCGCGCCCGCGGCCTCGACCGCTTTCGCGTCGGCGTGCAGTTTCGCCGCGGCCTGCGCCTCGCGGCCCTGCACCTTGTAGCCGCCGAACTTCAGCACCGACTGCGGGGTCAGGCCCAGGTGCGCGCAGACCGGGATGTCGCGTTCGACCAGGAAGCGGATCGTTTCCAGCTTGTGCCCCGCGCCTTCCAGCTTGACCATCTCGGCGCCGGCCTGCAGCAGCCGGACCGAGGCGTCGAGCGCGCGTTCGGGCGTCGCGTCGGACTGGAACGGCAGGTCCGCGACCAGCAGCGCGCGGCGCAAGCCGCGGCCGACGACGCGGGTGTGGTAGACCATCGAATCCAGCGTGACCGGCAGGGTCGAGTCGTGGCCCTGCACCACCATGCCCAGCGAATCGCCGACCAGCACCAGGTCGATGCCATTGGCGTCGGCCACGCGGGCGAAGCTGTTGTCGTAGGCGGTCAACATGACCAGCTTGCGCCCCTCGCGCTTGGCCTCGGCCAGCGCGGGAACGGTCCAGGGTTTGCTGTCGGCCTGCGTGCTCATGGCCGTGGATTATCCCCTCATAAGGGCCGGATGTTCGATCCGTCCTCTTGCAACACCGCGTCCCGCGCCGGGCCGATGCCCGGAATCGAGGCCTCCGGCGCGATTTCCAGCAGCGGCAGCAGGGCGAAGGCGCGCCGGTGCAGGTACGGATGCGGCACCTGCAGGCCGGGTTCGTCGATCCGCGCGTCGCCGTACAGCAGCAGGTCCAGATCCAGCGTGCGCGGGCCCCAGCGTTCGCTTTCGGCGCGTTCGCGGCCGAATTCGCGCTCCACCGCCAGCAGGCTTTCCAGCAACTCGCGCGCGGCCAGCGAGGTCCGCAGCCAGGCGACGGCATTGACGAAATCGGGCTGGTCTTCCCTGCCCCAGGCCGGCGATGCGTACAAACGCGACGCCGCGAGCAGCGTGGTGTCCGGCAACTCGCCCAGCGCGCCGAGGGCGCCACGCACGCTGGCCGCGGCATCGCCGAGGTTGGCGCCCAGGCCGACGAAGGCGTCGACCGGCGCGCTGCGCGCCGCGCTCATTCCCCCGCGCCGGCCGTGCCGCCGCGACGGCGACGACGGCGACGGCGCTTCGACGGCGGCGCATTCTCGTCGGTGTAGCTGTCCATGGGCATCGTTGCACCCAGGCTGGCGGCAAGCTGCTCGCCGGACTGGGTCTGCGCCTCGCGCCAGAACGCCACGTCGTCGGCATGGCTGTCGGAGGCGGCAAGCCGCAGCACGAGGAAGTCGTACGCGGCGCGGAAGCGCGGATGCGCCAGCAGGCGCATGACCCGCTTGCGCTGGCGGCTGGCGAAGCGCGACTGCAGCAGCCAGATTTCCTGCATCGGCAGCGAGAAGCGCCGCGGCAGCGCGATGGTGCTCAACTGGTGCAGGGTCACGCGGTCGGCGGCGCGGCGCTGCGCATCCTCCACCCCGACGCCCTGCGCCTGCAGGCCGGCCAGCGCACGGCAATAGGCCGGCCACAGCAGCAGCGCGAACAGGAAGGCCGGCGACACCGGTTCGTCGTTGGCCACGCGCGCATCGGTGCCGCGCAGGCCTTCGACCAGCATCCGCCGCAGCGCGCCGCTGCGGTTGGCCGCCAGCGCGGCACCGGTTTCCGGCAGCAGCACCGGCAGCAGGCCGGTGCGCTCCAGCCCTTCGAAGCTCGCCACGCCGTGCCCGGACAGGAACAGCTTGAGGATTTCCTCGAACAGCCGCGCCGGCGCGGCTTCGGCCAGCAGGCCCGACAGGCGCGGGATCGGCTCGGCGCTGGCCGGGTCTATCTCGAAGCCCAGCTTCGCCGCCAGCCGGACCGCGCGCAGCATGCGCACCGGGTCCTCGCGGTAGCGCTGCTCGGGGTCGCCGATCAGCTTCAGCCGCCGCGCCATCACGTCGGCGTAGCCGCCCACGTAGTCGCGCACCGAGAAGTCCTCGATCGCGTAGTACAGCGCGTTGGCGGTGAAGTCGCGGCGCACCGCGTCGTCCTCGATGCTGCCGTAGACGTTGTCGCGCACCAGCCGGCCGTTCTCCATCTCGCGGTCGCCGCTGCCGTCGTCGCTGTTGGCGCGGAACGTGGCCACCTCGATGATCTCGCGGCCGAACACCACGTGGGCCAGGCGGAAGCGCCGGCCGATCAGCCGGCAATTGCGGAAGAGCTGCTTGACCTGCTCCGGGGTGGCGTCGGTGGCCACGTCGAAGTCCTTGGGGTGCCCGCCGACCAGCAGGTCGCGCACCGCGCCGCCGACCAGGTAGCCGGCGAAGCCGGCATCACGCAGGCGGTACAGGACGCGCAGGGCGTTGGGGCTGATGTCCTTGCGCGAAATCGTGTGCTGATCGCGCGGGATGATGTGCAGGGCGGCTTGCGGGGCGATGACGGCGGGTTCCATGCGGTCGGTTCGGCGCACCGGCGATTTGCCGGGTCACGCCACAGCCCCATATACTAACGGGCCGCCGTCGCGCGGCCCAAACGCTCCCTTCGTCTAGTGGTTAGGACGTGGCCCTCTCAAGGCTAAAACAGGGGTTCGAGTCCCCTAGGGAGCGCCAGTTTCGCGATCATGGACAAACGCCGGCCCCGAGGCCGGCGTTTTCGTTTGGCGCCCCGGCGAACGCCCCGCCCCCTTACCGCCGGGGCAGGTCGAACGCCAGCACTTCGGCCTGCCGGCCGTTGCGCAGGGCGACCAGGGGCTCGCCTTCGTAGAGCAAGGCATCGCCGGCCGACAGCGCGCGGCCGTTGACCTCGACTTCGCCGCGCGCCACGTGCACGTAGCCCAGCCGGCCCGGCGCCAGCGCCAGTTCCGCCCGTTCGTCGCCATCGAACAAGCCGGCATGGAGGCGGGCGTCCTGGTGGATGCTCACCGAGCCATCGGCGCCGTCCGGGCTGGCGACCAGGCGCAGGCGGCCGCGCTTCTCCGCGTCGGAAAACTTGCGCTCCTCGTAGGACGGGGCCACGCCCTGGCGATCGGGGATGATCCAGATCTGCAGGAAATGGGTGGTACCCGTTTCGCTGTAGTTGAACTCCGAATGCTGCACGCCGGTGCCCGCACTCATGCGTTGCACGTCGCCGGGCACGATGCTGGAACTGTGGCCCATTGAATCCTTGTGGCCCAGCGCGCCTTCCAGCACGTAGCTGATGATTTCCATGTCGCGGTGGCCGTGCTGACCGAAGCCGCGGCCGGCGGCGACGCGGTCTTCGTTGATCACGCGCAGGGGCCCCCAGTGCACGTGGCCCTGGTCGAAGTATTCGGCGAAGGAAAAGCTGTGCCAGGAATCCAGCCAGCCGTGATTGGCATGGCCGCGTTCGCCGGCGGGGCGCAGGACGATCATCTCGGTACTCCTGGACGGGGATCTGGCGGGAAGCTTGAATCGTTCCTTGTATGAATTAAATATTCAAATAATCCATTGATTGTTTCAATATTGACCCTAATCTATCTTCGCTTGCCCCCGTTCGGCCTCCGGCGGCCGAACGGATGGCACCGCCGGGATGAAGGCATTCCGGACCTCCTGGGAGGTCCGGCGCGCACCGCGCACGCGCACGATCCACAGGCACCGGGGCATGCGCGCTGCGCGCGCATAACCGCTTGCTTTAAACTTGTGCGGATTTCCGTAGCGTTCGCATGCCATGCCCTTCGTCGTCACCGAAAACTGCATCAAGTGCAAGTACACCGACTGCGTCGAGGTCTGCCCGGTCGACTGCTTCCACGAAGGTCCGAATTTCCTGGTGATCGATCCGGACGAATGCATCGACTGCACCCTGTGCGAGCCGGAGTGCCCGATCAATGCGATCTACCCCGAGGACGACGTGCCCGCCGGGCAGGAAGGCTATGTGGCATTGAACGCCGAACTGTCCAGGGACTGGCCGGTGATCACCGCGCGCAAGGATCCGCTGCCGGACGCCGCGGAATGGGACGGCAAGCCGGACAAGCTGCCGCTGCTGGAGCGCTGAGCATACGTAGAGCGGGGCTTGCTCCGCTGCTCTTGCGAGTGCGAGTGCGAAACGAAAAGCAGCGGGGCAAGCCCCGCTCTACGGGAAACCATTGAAAAGGGCGCCAACGGCGCCCTTTTCGCATGCCGGCTGGCGGAAAACTCAGCCGCCCAATTGCGCCTTCAGCGCAGCGATCAGCTTCGCCGGCGCCTCGCCGGTGGCCGGCAGGCCGCGCGGATCGACGGCGGACACGTAGGCGCCGCCTTCCACCGCGGTCACGCGGACCAGGAAGTTGCCGCCGCCGTAGGTGACGTCGTACACGCCCAACAGCGGCGCGCTGCTGGAAACGGTCAGGCCTTCGGTCGCCGACAGCAGCGGACCCAGCTTGGCGAAGACCTCGTCGCGGCTGCCGCCGGTCTGGAAGCCGGTGCCGGAAACCGCGGCCGGCGGCGCGCTGGTGGTCAGCGCGGAAGCCGTGTTGGGCAGCTTGGACGCGCCGCTGGTGTCGGGCAGGTTCAAGTCGGGCGGCACTTCCAGCGGGCGCGCTTCCGGCGCCAGCGCGTAATCGCCGCGGTCACCCTTGCGGAACCATTTGCAGCCGGTGACGCCGGCGACCATGAACGAAGCCAGCGCGATCATCGCCAGCGGACGCACGAACTTGGAGGGAAAACGCATGGGCAACTCCTGGGAAATGTTCTGGACTAGGCCGCGAGCGCGTCGCGGCGGGATTCTGCTTCCAGCGCCGACGCCAGCGCCGCCAGTCGGTCGGCGTCGGCATGGTGGGCGGCGGACAGCGGCAGCAACGGCAGGCGCAGGCCGTGGCCGATGCCCTGGCGCTGCAACAGCGCCTTGACCGGGATGGGATTCGGCTCGACGCCGAGGAAATCGTGGAATGGCTGCAGCTGCGCGTCCCAGCTTTCGGCGGCGGCGCGATCGCCGGCGCGCGACAGCTCGCAGAGACGGCGGAACGACGCCGGCAGCACGTTCGAGCCGACCGAGACCACGCCATCGGCACCGTCCAGCATCGAGCGCGCGGCGCTGCCGTCGTCGCCGCTGAACACCGCGAACCGGTCGCTGCGCAAGGCCAGCAGCGCGGCCATGCGCTCCGGCGCGGCCGCCGATTCCTTGATGCCAACGATGTTCGGGTGCGCCGCCAGTTCGGCCACGGTTTCCGGCAGCAGGTCCACGCCGGTGCGGGCGGGCACGTTGTACATCAGCACCGGCAGGCCGCCATGTTCGGCCACGGCGCGATAGTGCGCGACCAGCCCGGCCTGGGTCGGGCGCACGTAGGGCGGCGCGACCACCAGCGCCACTTCCGCGCCGGCCGCGCCGGCCAGTTGGGTCCTGGCGATGGTCTGGGCGGTGTTCATCGTGCCGGTGCCGGCCAGCACCTCCATGGGGCCCGCCGACATCTCCGCAGCAATGCGCAGCAGGGCGACGAACTCGTCGTCGGACAGCGCGGCCGCCTCGCCGGTGGAACCGGCCACCACCACGCCCCGGATGCCGCCATCGCGCTGCCGTTTCAACAGCTCGCGCCAGGCGTCCAGGTCGAGTTCGCCCGCCGTGGTGAACGGCGTGGCCAATGCGGTGATGCAGCCGGAAAGTGACAAGACGGTAGCCTTCGTCCGCGGTCCGCGCGGAAGCCCCGCGCACCGGGCGATGTTACTTGCCGCCGGAAAGCACGGGCAAGTATGCTGGGCGCAGTCGCCGGGACCCGAACCGGCCGCCATTCAGAAACCGACGCATTGCCGGAAGCCGCTTTGACCGATACCACGCCCCGGCCTTCGCCGAACGAAAACCATCTCCTGATCAACGCCTATTCGACGCATCCGGAGTCGCCGCTGCTGTCGGTGACCCGGCGCATCGCCGATTCCGGCTGCAACCTGGCCGACGCGCGCCTGTCCACGGTGGGCCGCGACGTCTCGGTGACCGCGCTGGCGGTGGGCTCGTGGGATGCGGTGGCCAAGCTGGAGGCCATGCTGGGCCGGCTCGAGCGCGACGAGGGCCTGAAGCTGGTCTGGTACCGCACCGGGCCGAAGGAAGTGCAGAGCAACCTGCTGCCGTACATCGTCGAGGTGGTGGCCGCGGACAAGCCGGGCATCCTGTTCCAGCTGGCCGACTTCTTCGACCGCCAAGGCATCACCATCGAGAACCTGCAGAGCACCCGCTACCGGGCGATGCAGACCGGCGCGGAAATGTTCTCGGCCCAGCTGACCGTCGGCGTGCCGTCGAACATGCACATCGCCGCGCTGCGCGACGACTTCCTCGAATTCTGCGACCACCTGAACCTGGACGCGATCATGGACCCGATGAAGTTCTGATGGCCAGCATCGGCAAGCCGCTCCCGAAGACCACGCTGAAGCTGCCGCTGGCGCTGTCCGGCGGCGGCGCGGCGACGCTGGCCGACTACGCCGGGCAATGGCTGGCGCTGTATTTCTACCCGAAGGATTCTACCCCGGGCTGCACCACCCAAGGCATCGACTTCAACGCACTGCTGCCGAAGTTCGCGAAGGCGAACGCCGCGGTGCTCGGCGTGTCGCGCGATTCGGTCAGGTCGCACGACAACTTCTGCGCCCGGCAGGGCTTCAGGTTCCCGCTGGTCAGCGACGCCGACGAGAAACTGTGCAACGCCTTCGGCGTGATCGGCGAGAAGAACATGTACGGGAAAAAGGTGCTGGGCGTGATCCGCAGCACCTTCCTGATTTCACCCGACGGCCGTCTCGCCCACGCATGGCGCGGGGTCAAGGTGCCCGGCCACGCCGAGGCCGTGCTGGAAACGCTGAAGACGCTCCAGTCGCAGTGACGACATCTCCGTTCATTCCACTCCGCCATCCCGCCCCGCGGGCCATGGCGGCCTGCTGCTGTCCCAACCCAAGGGAAAACCGATGACCCGAGGCAAGCGCATCTACGTACTGGACACCAACGTGCTGATGCACGACCCCACCGCGCTGTTCAAGTTCGAGGAGCACGACGTGTTCCTGCCGATGCAGGTCATCGAGGAACTCGACAACGCCAAGAAGGGCCAGTCGGAAGTCAGCCGCAACGCGCGCCAGGTCAGCCGCTTCCTCGACGAACTGATCGAAGGCGCCGGCGCCGACCAGATCGAATCCGGCATCCTGCTGACCCATCCGCAGGGCCTGCAGCTGAAGCGTCAGGGCCAGATCGGCAAGCTGTTCTTCCAGACCAAGCCTGTCGATCCGGGCCGCACCTTCGGCACCATCGCCCCGGACAACAAGATCCTCGCCGCGGTGCTGGACTTGCGCGAACGGCATCCGGAAACGCCGGTCATCCTGGTGTCGAAGGACATCAACCTGCGCATCAAGGCGTCGATCAGCCAGCTGGCCGCCGAAGACTACGAGAACGATCGCGCGCTGGACGACTTCAGCCTGCTGTTCACCGGCGCGACCGAACTGCCGGAGGATTTCTGGCAGCACCACCAGGCCGACCTGAAGTCGTGGACCGACAAGGGCGGCCGCACCAGCTACGAGGTGCAGCGCGCCGACGACGAGGACTGGCATCCGAACCAGTACCTGTACCTGCCCGGCGAGGACGAGGTGGAACTGCGCGTGGTCAAGGCCGGCGCGGACGGCAAGGCGACGCTGGCGCTGGTCGACGATTTCCGCAACGGCCAGCACGCGGTCTGGGGCATCACCGCGCGCAACCGCGAGCAGAACTTCGCGCTGAACGCGCTGATGGACCCGGAGATCGACTTCGTCACCCTGCTCGGCACCGCGGGCACCGGCAAGACCCTGCTGGCGCTCGCCGCAGGCCTGGCGCAGACCATGGACCAGCAGCGCTACCGCGAAATCATCATGACCCGCGCCACGGTCAGCGTCGGCGAGGACATCGGCTTCCTGCCCGGCACGGAAGAGGAAAAGATGACCCCGTGGATGGGCGCGCTGACCGACAACCTGGAAGTACTGACCCACAACCAGGAAGGCGGCGCCTGGGGGCGCGCGGCGACCAACGACCTGCTGGCGTCCCGCATCAAGATCCGTTCCATGAATTTCATGCGCGGGCGCACCTTCCTGTCGCGCTACCTGATCCTCGACGAAGCGCAGAACCTGACGCCCAAGCAGATGAAGACCCTGATCACCCGCGCCGGCCCGGGCACCAAGATCGTCTGCCTGGGCAACGTGGAGCAGATCGACACGCCCTACCTGACCGAGACGACTTCCGGCCTGACCTACGCGGTGGACCGCTTCAAGAACTGGGCGCACAGCGCGCACATCACCTTGCGTCGCGGCGAGCGGTCGCGACTGGCGGATTACGCTTCCGAGGTTCTCTGACCAATTTAATGTTTAAAACATCATAATGCATATCTGATAATTGCATAGAGACGGATAGTCATGCTGCAATTGCAGCATGATCTCGTCCGCCCAACTCCGTGCCGCCCGCGCCCTGCTCGGCATCGACCAGCGCACGCTGGCGTCGATGTCCGGGGTGTCCCTGCCCACCATCCAGCGCATGGAAGCCAGCAAGGACGAACACGTCCGCGGCGTCGTTTCCACGCTGACCAAGATCGTCGCGGCACTGGACGCCGCCGGCATCGAACTGATCGGCAACGACCAGACCAGCCAGGGCCGCGGACGCGGCGTTCGCCTGAAGGAACCGCGCTGATGGCCACGCTGCCGCGCTTCGACCGCCGCCAGTACCTGCGGATGTTCGAGCCGAAACTGCTGACGGTACTGCGCGAAGGCTATTCGCTGCGCACCTTCAAGGCCGACGCCGTTGCCGGGCTGACCGTCGCCATCGTCGCGCTGCCGCTGGCGATGGCGCTGGCGATCGCCTCGGGCACCACGCCGGAAAAGGGACTGCACACGGCGATCATCGCCGGCTTCCTGATCTCGGCGCTGGGCGGTTCGCGGGTGCAGATCGGCGGCCCGACCGCCGCGTTCATCCCCGTGGTGTTCATGGTCATCCAGAAGTACGGCTACGGCGGGCTGATCCTGTGCACGCTGCTGGCCGGGCTGATGCTGATCGCCGCCGGCCTGCTGCGGCTGGGCACGCTGATGAAGTACATGCCGCAGCCGGTGGTGACGGGCTTCACCGCCGGCATCGCGGTGAGCATCTTCTCCAGCCAAGTGAAGGACATGCTGGGCCTGCAGATCGACAAGCTGCCGGCCGAGTTCCTGCCGCGCTGGAAATCGTTCGCCGAGCACATCGGCACGCTGCAGCCAACGGCGGTGGCGATGACGGCGTTGGGACTGGCGGTGATCGTGGGCCTGCGCAAGTGGAAGCCGAAATGGCCGGGCTTCCTGATTGCGCTATTGCTGTGCACGCTGGCCTGCACACTGTTCGCGCTGCCGGCGGAAACTATCGGCACGCGCTTCGGCGAACTGCCCTCGGCGCTGCCGAGCTTCGATTTCCCGCGCATTCCGTTCGAGCGCACCTTCGAGCTGTTGCCCAGCTCGTTCACCATCGCCTTCCTCGCCGGCGTGGAGTCGCTGCTGTCGGCGGTGGTGGCCGACGGCATGACCGGCGGGCGGCACCGTTCCAACGGCGAGCTGGTCGCGCAGGGCGTGGCCAACGTCGGCTCCGCATTGTTCGGCGGCTTGCCCGCCACCGGCGCCATCGCGCGCACCGCCACCAACATCCGCGCCGGCGGCAGCACCCCCGTGGCGGGCATGCTGCACGCGGGCTTCCTGCTGCTGTTCATGCTGGCGCTGGCGCCGCTGATGGGCTACGTGCCGCTGGCCGCGCTGGCGGCGGTGCTGCTGGTGGTGGCCTGGAACATGGCCGAGGTGGAGAACTTCCGCAACACGCTGTCCGCGCCGGTGGGCGACCGCCTGGTACTGCTGCTGACCTTCTTCCTGACCGTGTTCCTGGACCTGACCGTGGCGATCCAGGCCGGCATCGTGCTGGCCGCGTTCGTGTTCATGTACCGCATGGCCGAAGCGGTGGAAGTCAGCTCCGGCGTGAAGATGATCGAGGACGATCTGCAAGGCGACGACCCGGCGCGCGCCGCCGACCTCGAGCAGCGCGCGATGCTGCCCAAGGGCGTGGAGGCCTACCAGATCGGCGGGCCGCTGTTCTTCGGCGCGGCCAACCGGCTGGACAACCTGCTGGACCAGTTCTTCGAACCGCCCAAGGCGCTGATCCTGCGCATGCGGCTGGTGCCGGTGATCGATGCCAGCGGCGTGCACGCGCTGAAGAAGCTGGCCGAACGCTGCCACCGCAAAGGCATCGTGCTGATCGTTTCCGGCTTGCAGGAGCAGCCCAACCGGGTGATCGCCGACATGCGCCTGGACCAGTCGCCCGGCGAGCTGCACTTCGTCTCCAACTTCGAACGCGCGGTCAGGCTGGCGAAGACGCTGGTGGAAAAACCCGCGGACTGACGATGCCGCGGGCTTCCGGCACAATGGCCGCATGCCCACGTCTTCCGTCGTTTCCGTACTGACCATCGCCGGCTCCGATTCCGGCGGCGGCGCTGGCATCCAGGCCGACCTCAAGACCTTCGCCGCGCACGGCGTGCACGGCCTGTCGGCCATCGCCGCGCTGACCGCCCAGCACACCCGCGGCGTGACCGCCGTGCACGTGCCGCCGGTCGAATTCCTGCGCGAACAGATCGACGCCTGCTTCGACGACTTCGACGTGCGCGCGGTGAAGCTGGGCATGCTGGCGAACGCACAGGTGATCCATGCCGTCGCCGACGCGCTGCAGCGCCATCGCCCTGCCCATATCGTGCTCGATCCGGTGATGGTCGCCACCAGCGGCGCCAAGCTGCTGGAAGACGACGCGCTGGACGCACTGAAGTCCCGGCTGCTGCCGCTGGCGAGCATCGCCGCGCCGAACATCCCGGAAGCCGAACTCCTGTCCGGCGTGCGCATCGGCGATGCCGAAGCCGCGATGGCGGCCATCGACGCGCTGCGCGCGCTGGGCGCGCCCGCCGTACTGCTGAAGGGCGGACATCTCGACGAAGGCGACATGGTGGTCGACCGCTACGACGACGGCCGCACGCAGGCGGAGTTCGTCCACGACCGTCTAGCGCTGGACGCGCACGGCACCGGCTGCACGCTGGCGTCCGCGATCGCCGCCAACCTCGGCTGCGGGCAGCCGTTGCCCGCAGCCGTCGAGGCGGCCACCGACTACATCGAGCGGGCGCTGCGCGGCGGCTATCGCCCCGGCCGCGGCGAGGTCGTGGTACTCGACCATTTCGGCGCCGCAC
>JBDHQQ010000183.1:0-4618 GCA_039807145.1 Pseudoxanthomonas sp.
ACCGGCTCGACCTTGGCGGGAATTTCGGAGGCGGGCTGCGGCGCCGGCGCGGCAGCCGCTTGGGCGGGCGCGGGCACAGGCGCCGCCGCCGCATCGCCGGCCTCGATCAGCGCGACCACGCTGCCTTCGGACAGCGTGTCGCCCAGCTTGACCTTCAGTTCCTTGACCACGCCGGCAACCGACGACGGCACTTCCATCGTCGCCTTGTCCGATTCCAGCGTGACCAGGCCCTGGTCCTGCTTCACCGTATCGCCGACCGCCACCAGGATTTCGATCACCGGCACGTCGTTGTAGTCGCCGATGTCGGGGACACGGGCTTCCTTGATTTCGGCCATACGGCAACTCCGGTGGGTAGCGGGAACGAACCGCTATTCTGAACATCCGCATGCAAAGCGCCAAGCACTTGGAGCGATTCCCGCGGCGAAAGACGCAGGACATGCGCATGATGCGCTGCGACATCGCGCCGATTGGCAAGGCTTTGGTATGGCGGCGAAGCGGTTTCCGCTGCAACCGTGGCGATGCAATACGCCGCCGCATCGTCAGCGCAACTGCGCGCGCAGCGGCTCCCACGCCGACAACAGGCGCTCGAACGAATACGACGCGTTGGCCGGGCTGGTCGACGGCAGCGCCCATGCCGCGACATCCGCGGGTATGCCGCGGGGAAAGTGCCTGGCGAAGGCCTGCGCCGCCTTGCCGCCGTTGAATGCGACAGCGCGGATGCCCGGATGCGCGCGCCATAGCGCGGGCAGGTCGTTGGCCACTTCGCTGCCACGCACGATGTCGGCATCCAGGCTGCCGCGGCGACGGCACTGCCCGATCACGTCCCACAACCCAATGCCGGCGCCGCGCAACGCGGACAGGCGCTCCGGGTAATCGAGCCGGGTCGGGAAACCGCACAGCGCCGCCATCAGCGGCCAGAAGCGATTGCGCGGATGCGCGTAGTACTGCACCTGCGCCAGCGACGCCGCACCGGGCATCGAACCCAGCACCAGCACGCGGCAACCTTCGCCGACCTGCGGCGGCAGGCCCTGCAGCAGCCCATCCACGGGCATCAGCCTGGTGCGCCCTGCCACGGCTTCACCACCAGCACGGCGCCGACCAGGACCAGCAGCGCACCGGCCAGCTTCACCATGTCGACCGGCTGGCGCGCATGCAGCACGCCGAAGTGGTCGAGCAGCAGCGAACCGGCGATCTGGCCGAACACCACCAGGCAGATCAGCGCCGCCGCGCCCAGCCGCGGGACCAGCAGCGTTGCCGACGCGACGTACACCGCGCCGATCAATCCGCCCGTCCACGCCCACCACGGCACCCGCGCCAGCGTGGCCATGTCGAACGCGGGGCGCGTTCCCAGCCACCACAGCAGCAAGGCGACGGTGCCGACGACGAAGGAACCCAGCGAGGCGAACAGCGCGCCGAAGCTCTGCCTGCCCAGCGCCGCGTTGATCAATGCCTGCAACGGCAACAGCATGCCGATGAAGATCGCCAGGGCGATGCCGATCGGTTTCATCGTGTTCTCCTCGAAGTGCGGACGCCGAACGATACGCGACGCCGGCGCACCCCGACAGGCGTGCGGGCGACCGCCTCGCCGCGCGACGAAACTGAACCCCGCCATCCGGTCGTTCACGCCAGCAATGCGCGCATGTTCACGCCACGTCCTTGCGATGGCAGGCCTGCGCGTCCTCTCGCTTGACGCCGGTGAATCGCGACTGAGCCTCGAACTGAACGAGGCGGCTCCATGCCGGCGAACGTTCATCCGCGAACGCATACGGTGGCGCCGCCCACTCCCCGGGCTTTCCAATTCCAACGTGGAGAAACCCATGATTCCGCTTTCGCCTTCGCTTCGCCCGCTGGGCCTCGCCATCGTCTCCGCCCTCGCGCTGTCGCCGGCCGCATTCGCGCAGGATGGCGGGGACGCCGCCGCCAAGCGCTTCGCCGTGGTCGGCAGCGCCACCCTGCTGCAGCCGGATTCCGACCCGGTTCCCGGCGCGCGCCTCGACATCGACGGCGACGGCGCCCCCACCGTCAGCGCCAGCTGGTACGCCACCGACAACATCGCGGTCGAACTGTGGGGCGCGGCGGACAAGTTCAACCATCGCGTGCGCGGCGACGCCGGCAAGCTCGGCACCATCGACAGCCAGCCGCTCGCACTGAGCGGCCAGTACCATTTCGGCGCGCCATCCAACGTGTTCCGTCCGTTCGTGGGCCTGGGTTATTACGAATCGAACTTCAGCGGCGAGAAGGTCGCCGGCGACGACGGCCTGCACGTCGGCATCGACACGGCGAAGGGCGCCATCGCCACCGCAGGCATGGACTTCAACATCAGCCCGACCTGGTTCGCCCGCACCGACGTGCGCTACATGAAGGGCAAGTCGGACATCAACGTCGCCGGCGAGAAGAGCGGCGAGGAAATGACCTACGATCCGTGGACGGTCGGCGTCGGCATCGGCGCGCGCTTCTGATCCCGGACGAACGGACTGCAGGCGGCGACGGAACCGGGTTCCGCCGCCGCCTTCGCTTCAGCTGCGCAGACGCCAGCGCAGGCCCCACTGGTACGCCAGGTAGTAGCCGACCAGCAGGCCGGCGACCGCGAACAGGCTGGCGTGGTCGAACGCCGGCAGCATCGCCAGCGAACCGTCGCCGCGCCAGCGCCGCAGTACATCGATGAAGCCCATCGCGATGCGCGCGGCGACGATCAAGGTCAGCAGCAGCGACAGCCACGCGTTCGGCGTGTAGTACAGACCCTGCGGCGTGCGCTCGAACCGGCTCAGCCACAGCCCGGCCGCCCCCAGCGGCACGCCGACGCCCAGCCCGATGGCCGCATGGCGCACAGCGCCCGGCCACCAGTGATCCGTCGCCAGCATGCCCAGTGCGAACAGCAGCGCCGACGCCAGCAGCAGCCAGGCGTTGAGCTTGACCAGCCACGGCAAGGCGCGCCGTCGCATCTTGCCGAAGCGGTAGCGCTGCCACAGCGACAGCGGCAACAACAGCAACCACGCCAGCAGCAACAACAGGATCAGCAAGGGAACCAGCAGCAACGGCATCAGTCGCGCCCCGTCCGCCCGGTCATGTGCACCCTGCCGCCGCGATCCGCGCCTGCGCGGGCCAGCGCACCCAAGCCGCCGATGGCGACGGCGATACGACGACAGGATGTCCTTGTCCGGAAACGCATGCGGCATTATCGCCCTTGCCGCCGACAGCGGCGCCCTCTTCCGTTCGCGTTCGCCGTGGACGGTTTCCAGGAACGTTGCCATGCCCACGCCCGCACCTCCCGGCATCTACACCGAAGAAACATCCGTCGCGCCCGCTCCGATCGAACGGCTGGCCCGCGACGCCGCCCTGTTCGTCGGTTCGCTGCCGGACGAAGCGGGCGATGCCCTGCTGGGACCGTTCACCGATCCGGCCGGTTTCGAGCAGGCTTGCGGACCCGTCGACGCGACCGCACCGGACCCGCTGCGACGCGCGGCTGCCGCCTTCTTCGCCAACGGTGGCCGCCGGCTGCATGTCGCGCCGGTCGCCACGGGCACGGGCGGCGAAGCGGATGCGCAGGCTTTCTCCGCCGCCCTGCAGGCCAGCCTCGTGCAGGACGACATCGGCGTGGTCGCCGCGCCGGGCGCTTCGCTGCTCGCCGACCGCGAGGCCATCGAAGACACATTGCTGGCCCACGTCGGCACGCCGGGCCGGTGGCGTTTCCTGGTGCTGGATCCGCCGCCGGGACTCGACCCCGGCGGCGTCCGCGCCTGGCGTGCGCGCCTGGACAGCGCGCACGCAGCAACGTATTACCCGTGGATCATCGCCGATGCGATGCCGCAACCGCCCAGCGGCTTCCTGTGCGGTGTGTATGCCGCCGTCGACGCGCAACAGGGCACGCACCGTGCGCCGGCGAACGTGGCATTGAACGGCGCGACCGGATTCGAGCGTTTCCTCGACAAGAACGAAAACGAAGTCCTGAATCCGCTGGGCATCAACTGCCTGCGCCGGTTCCCCGGCCGCGGCCTGCGGGCATGGGGCGCACGGACGCTCTCCCGCGATCCCGACTGGAAGTACGTCAACGTGCGGCGCCTGCTCGACCAGTTGCAGCTCTCGCTGGACCGCGGCCTGGCGTGGACCGCATTCGAGCCGCAGGGCGAATCCCTGTGGACGCACGTGCGCGCACAGGCCGGGGACTTCCTGTCCCGGCAATGGCGCGAGGGCGCGCTGATGGGCAACCGCCCGGACGAGGCCTGGTTCGTGCGCTGCGACCGCACCACGATGACCGAGGCCGACATCGAAGCCGGCCGGCTGGTCTGCGAGATCGGCGTGGCCGTGGTGAAGCCCGCCGAATTCATCGTCTTCCGCCTCGCGCTGGCGACCGCGGCGGCCATGGAATAATCCGCGTCCCCGATTCGATGCCGACGCGCCCCCCTTGAACGACCGCACCGCTTCGCCGCACGACCCCCTCGAACTGACCCGCCGCTGGCTGGAGCGCGCGGTGATCGGCCTGAACCTGTGCCCGTTCGCCAAGGCGGTCCACGTGAAGCGGCAGGTTCGCTTCGTGCTGAGCGATGCGACCACGCCGGAGGCGCTGCTGGAGCAGCTGGCCGAGGAACTGGTGCTGCTGCGCGACGCCGACCCGGAGGAC
>JBDHQQ010000022.1:0-22716 GCA_039807145.1 Pseudoxanthomonas sp.
CACCTGGACTCGACGGTCACCCTGAGCCGCAACATCGCCGCGCTGGGCATCTACCCGGCGGTCGATCCGCTGGACTCGACCAGCCGCCAGATGGACCCGAACGTCATCGGCCACGAGCACTACGACACCGCCCAGCGCGTGCAGCAGACCTTGCAGAAGTACAAGGAGCTGAAGGACATCATCGCGATCCTGGGCATGGACGAGCTGTCGGAAGACGACAAGCTGGCCGTGTCGCGCGCGCGCAAGATCGAGCGCTTCTTCAGCCAGCCGTTCCACGTGGCCGAAGTGTTCACCGGCTCGCCGGGCAAGTACGTGTCGCTGAAGGACACCATCCGCGGCTTCAAGGGCATCGTCGACGGCGAATACGACCACCTGCCGGAGCAGGCCTTCTACATGGTCGGCACCATCGAGGAAGCGGCCGAGAAGGCGAAGAAGCTGGCCGAGAAGGCGTAAGCTTCCATCCCCTCTCCCGCTTGCGGGAGAGGGTTAGGGTGAGGGCAATCGCCCGCACCCTCACCCCAGCCCTCTCCCGCAAGCGGGAGAGGGGGAATCGGAAGAGAAGCACGTTATGAGCAGCACCATCCGTTGCGACATCGTCAGTGCAGAAGCCGAGATCTTCCACGGCGAAGCCACGCTCGTCGTCGCCACCGGCGAAATGGGCGAGCTGGGCATCGCGCCGAAGCACGCGCCGCTGATCACCCGGCTGAAGCCGGGCAAGGTGGTGGTGACCACGGCGTCGGGCGAGCAGCTCGATTTCGCCATCGGCGGCGGCATCCTCGAAGTGCAGCCGCAGATGGTCACCGTGCTGGCCGACACCGCGGTGCGCGCGCAGGACATCGACGAGGCCGCCGTGCGCGCGGCGAAGGAAGAGGCGGAACGCATCCTCGCCGGCCGTGCCGAAGCGCTGGAAGTCGCCGAAGCCCAGGCCAGGCTGCTGGAAGCCACCGTGCAGCTGCAGGCGCTGGAACGCCTGCGCAAGAACCTGAAGCACTGACGCGCCAGCACGTCCGAAAACCGTGGATGACGAGAGCGCCGGCCATGTGCCGGCGTTTTTCGTTGCGGCGGGCCGTGGTTGCGGTCGCGGCGTTTGCGCAATTCCACGTTTCGTCCTTCGAACGAATATGTCATTCGAATTACACAATTTTCCGCAAGCATTTGATTTAACAGCACTTTAACCTTTAACTGGCCCATTGGTTGGACCATTGGTGCGCTGCAGAATGCAATCAGCCCGGAGTGATGCCGAAATTGGCGCCGGAGCCGGTGGGTTCGGATTCTGGTTTTGGAACGTTCTAAAACCGGATTTGGATCGAAACAATCTTCGCCGGCAGCCGCGCACTGTCCTGTCAATCGCCCTGGGAACCCGTCATGTCCATGTCCACCCGACTGCAATACAGCCCCCTCGCCGCCGCGCTGTTCCTGGCGATGGCGACCGCCATGCCTGCCGCCGCGCAGGATGCCGTGAATCAGCAGAAAGCCGGAGAGCCGGCCCAGACCCTCGACACGGTCTCCGTCACCGGTTCGCGCATCAAGCGCGCGGCGGTGGAAGGCCCGGCGCCGGTCACCGTGATCACCGCCGACCAGATCAGGAAGGAAGGCTTCGCCACCGCGTACGACGCGCTGGCTTCGCTGACCGAGTTCACCGGCCAGGTGCAGGGTCAGGAAGGCTGGGGTTCCGCCAGCAACTCCTCTCCGCTGAACCTGCGCGGCATGGGCCCGGGTCGCAGCCTGCTGCTGATCGACGGCCACCGTGCCCCGGACTATCCGGGCCAGACCGGCGCCATCTGGGACGTGAAGGGCTTCCAGAGCTACGGCAACATCCCGGCCGCCGCCATCGAGCGCATCGAGATCCTGGCCAGCGGCGCGTCCGCCATCTACGGTTCCGACGCCGTCGCCGGCGTGGTCAACGTGGTGCTGAAGAAGAACTTCGAAGGCAACGAAATCCGCCTGAAGGGCGGCGCGTCCACCCGCGGCGGACGCGACCTGTTCGACTTCTCGTACACGGGTGGCACCAGCGGCGACAAGTGGAGCCTGGTGTATGGGGTCCAGTTCATGAAGCGCGATCCGCTGTTCGCGGGCGAGCGCGATTTCACCGACAACCCGAACGACGCGAATATCCAGGCGTGGAGCGCGGAACAACTCGCCCGCGGCAACCGCTACAACATGGGCTACGACGCCGCACGCATCAGCCGCACCGACACCGGCCAGCGCATCATGCCGGCGGGCGTCGATTGCGCGGCCTACGGCAACGGCAGCACCCTGGAGGACTACCGGGTGTGGGACAGCACGACCGGCACGCTGGGTCCGGCGATGGGCCAGTACTGCTCGCAGGGCAACCTGTTCGACAACTGGACGATCCTGAACGGCGAAAGCAACAAGTCCGTGTACGTGCGCGGCAGCTACGACTTCACCGACAGCCTGCACGGATACGCCACCGTGCTGGCGAACGCGAACACCGTCACCAACAGCGTCGGCGACTTCGCCCTGGGTTATTGGCCGGGCGTGACCTGGTACGACGCCGGCATCGGCGCCGTGGTGGAGGGCAAGCGCTTCTTCACCCGACGGGAAATCGGCGATGCGCTGACCCGCAACAGGGAACGTTCCTACGACGTGACCCTGGGCCTGCAGGGCGCGCTGGGCCGCTTCGACTGGGATGCCGCGTACAACCATTCCGAATACAAGATCGACAAGTACTACCCGGCGGTGGTGCACGCCCTGATGAACGAGTACTACCTCGGCCCGCAACTGGGCGTGGATGCGGCGAGCGGCCAGCCGATCCATCGGGTCGACCTCAACAAGTTCTTCGCTCCGATCAACCAGGACATCTGGAACCAGATTTCCACCACCGGCCACGACCACAACGTCACCAAGGCGGACCAGTTCCAGTTCACCTTCTCCGGCGACCTGTTCGAAGGCTGGGCCGGCCCGATCGGCTTCGCCGCGACCGCCGAAGCCGCGAAGCAGAGCTTCCGCCTGACTCCCGACCCGAATACCTACACGGCAGGCGATGGGGTGTTCGGCGGTGCCATCGGCAACGTCTGGAACTCGCCGTACAAGGCGCCGCATTACGGCTACCTGCTCGGCGACGGCTCGCGCGATCGCTGGGCCGTGGGCACCGAGTTCCGCGTGCCGCTGTGGTCGCAGGCCACCGCCACGCTGGCCGCGCGCTACGACGACTACAGCCAGACCGTCAGCAAGGCCAAGACCACCTACATGGCCGGCCTGGAATGGCGGCCGACCGACAGCCTGCTGGTCCGGGGCAGCTATGCCACCAGTTTCCGCGCGCCGGAGATGTACCAGGTGTATTCGAAGGGCAGCGAAGGCCTGGCGCAACGCGTCGACGCCCTGCGCTGCATCCAGAACGGCGACATCAACAATTGCATCGGGGCCAACGGCGACAACGAAGATCCGGCCGTCAGCAACTGGTACGACATCATCATCACCAGCAAGGGCTCGCCGTTGCTGGAATACGAAGAAGGCGAATCCTTCACCTATGGCGTCGTCTGGGACGTCATGGACAACTGGTCGCTCAGCGTCGACTACTGGAACATCGAGCTGAAGAACGCCATCAGCACGGTCGGCGAAGATGAAGTACTGGCCGCCGAGGCCGGTTGCGCCACCGGCCTGACGGTGACTGGCGACACCTACCTGAATCCGAACACCGGCTCCGCGCCGGACAGCGAGTACTGCGCCCTGATGACGGCGCGCGTGCACCGTGACGGCCCGAACAATGCCATCACCATGGTGGAGGTCGGCCCGTTCAACAAGGCCGGCATGCGTCGTGAAGGCATCGACCTGGCCACCCGTTATCGCCTGGCAACCGGCCTGGGCAATTTCACCTTCGCGCTCAACTACACCAACCTGTTGAAGGCGTCCGAACGCGCTTCGGAAGCCAGCGACTGGTCCAATGGCAAGGACGGCGCGCACCACGGCAGCGACTGGCACACCAAGACCCGCGCCAGCATCGGCTGGGACAAGGACAACTGGAACGCCATGCTGCTCGCCACCCGCTTGCCGCAGCGCCGCAGCGGCAACTTCGAGCTCAACGGCTACCTCCCGGCGCAGGTGATCTACAACCTGACCGCGGGTTACCGGATCACCGACAGCATGGGCGTCAACTTCGCCGTCAGCAACCTGACGGACAAGGTCTATTCCGACCCCGCCGCCGGCGATTACGTGTACTACCGCGGCAACCCGACCGGCCGCGAAGTGTCGCTGGAGTATGTCTGGAAGTTCGACTGACGGGTGCGTGATTGGTCGATCGTGAAAACACCGGCCCCGTGCCGGTGTTTTCATTGCCGCGGATGGCCGGCCTTGCGCAAATTCGGCAGCAGGCATCCATCCGCAAGAAGGGTCGCGGGGCGTGGCAAGCCCGCAGCGCCGGCGTCCATCGCTGCCTGCATCGCCGTCAAGGCACGCAGGCCCACTCCCTCCCGCCGACGTGCCGTTATCCTGCGCCTGTCGCTGTACGCCGAACCGCATCGTAGAGAGCTGTCATGCAAGTGTTCCTTCGTTGTCACCGTCGTTTGCGATTGGCGCCCGTGGTGTTGTCGGCGCTGGCTGCATTGGTCGCTCCGTCCCTGCGCGCCGACGAGGCGGCGGACCGTGCGGCTGCGCTCGTGGCGAAGATGACCCGCGAGGAGAAGATCGCGCAGACGATGAACGCCGCGCCGGCGATTCCGCGCCTGGACGTGCCTGCCTACGAATGGTGGAACGAGGGCTTGCACGGCATCGCGCGCAGCGGACGTGCCACGGTGTTCCCCCAGGCGATCGGCCTGGCGGCGACCTGGAACGCCGATCTGCTGCAGCAGGTCGGCACGGTGACGTCGACCGAAGCGCGCGCCAAGTTCAACATTGCCGGCGGACCGGGGCACGACCACCAGCGCTACGAAGGCCTGACCATCTGGTCGCCGAACATCAACATCTTCCGCGATCCGCGCTGGGGACGCGGCATGGAAACCTACGGGGAAGACCCCTACCTGACCGGGCAGCTCGCGATCGGCTTCATCCGCGGCCTGCAAGGGAATGATCCGCGACATCCGCGCACGATCGCAACGCCCAAGCATCTCGCCGTGCACAGCGGTCCCGAGCCGGGCCGCCATGGTTTCGATGTCGATGTTTCGCCGCAGGATCTGGAGGCCACGTATCTGCCGGCGTTCCGCGCCGCGCTGGTCGAAGGCGGCGCCGGTGCGGTGATGTGCGCCTACAACTCGCTGCACGGCACGCCTGCCTGCGCCGCCGACTGGCTGCTCGATGGACGCCTGCGCAAGGACTGGGGATTCCAGGGCTTCGTGGTGTCCGACTGCGATTCGCTCTACGACATGCTCCATTTCCATTATTTCCGCCCCGATGAGGCAGGTGTCGCCGCCGCCGCGCTGAAGGCCGGGCACGATCTCAACTGCGGGAACACTTATCGCGCCCTGGGCCAGGCGCTGGATCGCGGCGAGGTCGAGGCATCGCTGCTGGACCAGTCGCTGGTCCGCCTGTTCTCCGCGCGCTACCGCCTCGGCGAGCTGGAACGCCCGCAGCAGGATCCGTACGCGCGATTGGGTGCGGACGATATCGGCACGCCCGCCAGCGACGAACTTGCGCTGGAGGCGGCGCGGCAGTCGCTGGTGCTGCTGAAGAACGACCGGGCGACGTTGCCGCTGCAATCGCACGCGCGGCTGGCGGTGATCGGCCCCAATGCCGATGCGCTGGCCGCGCTGGAAGCCAACTACCAGGGCACTTCGTCCGACCCGGTGACGCCCTTGCGCGGGCTGCGCCAGCGCTTCGGCGACGCGCAGGTAGCCTATGCGCAGGGTGCGCCGCTGGCGGCGGGCGTGCCGGTGATGATTCCCGAGACCGCCTTGCGCCACGATGCGCAACCGGGCCTCAAGGGCGAGTACTTCGACAATCCGGATCTGGCCGGCACGCCTCGCGTGGTGCGCCAGGATCGCGTGGTCAGCTTCAACTGGGATCGGGTATCGCCCGCTGCCGGCATCGACGGGGATCGCTATTCGGTGCGGTGGACCGGCGAACTGCTGCCGCCGGGGCCCGGCGACTACACCCTCGCGGTGCGCGTCGCGCGCTGCTTCGACTGCACGGGCCACGACCCGGTGCGGCTGTACGTGGACGACGCGCTGGTGATCGCCGGCAACGCCGAAGACAAGCGCATCGCCGCGGGCGCGCACAACGCCGATGGCCGCAACGTGGAAGCGCAGTTGCACTTCGAGGACACGCGCCCGCGACGCATCCGTCTGGAAATGGAACATCAAGGCCAGGACCAGGGCCTGCGCCTGGAGTGGCTGGCGCCGGCCGAGGCGCAGCTGGTCGAAGCCGCCCGTACGGTGGCGCAAGCCGATGCCGTCGTCGCGTTCGTCGGCCTGTCGCCGGACGTGGAAGGCGAGGAGCTGAAAGTCGACGTGCCGGGCTTCGATGGCGGCGACCGCAACGCCATCGGCCTGCCGGCGGCGCAGCAGGCGTTGCTCGAACGCGCGAAGGCGGCCGGCAAGCCGCTGGTCGTGGTGCTGATGAGCGGCAGCGCGGTGGCGCTGAACTGGGCGCAGCAGCACGCCGATGCGATTGTCGCGGCGTGGTACCCGGGCCAGTCGGGGGGCACCGCCATCGCGCAGGCATTGGCGGGCGATTTCAGTCCCGGGGGCAGGTTGCCGGTGACGTTCTACCAGTCGACCCGGGACCTGCCGCCCTACGTCAGCTATGACATGAAGGGGCGTACCTACCGTTACTTCACCGGCAAGCCGCTGTATCCCTTCGGCCACGGACTGGGCTACACCACTTTCGCCTATGAAGCGCCTCGCCTGTCGACGCGGACGTTGAAGGCGGGCGAGACGCTGCGGCTGAGCACGCGCGTGCGCAACAGCGGCCGGCGCAGCGGCGAGGAAGTGGTGCAGGTGTATCTGCAAGCCCCGCAAAGGCCGCATTCGCCGATCCGCAGCCTGGTCGGTTTCAGGCGCGTGGCGCTGGCGCCGGGGGAATCGCGCGAAGTGACGTTCGAACTGGACGCACGCAGGCTCAGCGATGTCGATCGCACCGGCCAGCGCGCGGTTGAGGCCGGCGACTACCGCGTGTTCGTCGGCGGTGGCCAGCCCGGCACCGGCGCGCCTGGCGAAACGGCCGCGTTCTCGATCGTCGGCCGCGCGCCGTTGCCGCGCTGATTCCGAAATGCCGCGCAGGGAACATGCAATGACATCGCGACGTGGATTCCTGAAGGGTGCCGCCGCGCTGGCCATCTCCGGCATCGGCGGATACACGGCCGCCGCTCGTGCGCGGACCGGCGGCAACGCGCTTCCCCTCGACAGCCGCGCGCATGCCGACCTGACCCGGCATGTCGATGTGTTCATCGGCACCGGTGGCCATGGCCACACGTTTCCCGGCGCCACGCTGCCGTTCGGCATGGTCCAGCTCGGCCCGGACACCTGGAACACGACGTGGGACGGCTGCAGCGGCTACCACGAGTCCCACGGTTCGATCATGGGCTTCTCGCATACCCATCTGTCCGGTACCGGCATCGGCGACATGCTCGACTTCCTGGTCGTGCCGCGCACCGGCGAGGTGCGCCTGCATTCCGGTTCGCCGGAGGCGCCGGAAACCGGTTATCGGTCGCGCTTCGACCCTGCCGATGAAGTCGCTTCGCCGGGCTATTACCGGGTATTGCTGAAGGACACCGGCATCCGCGCGGAACTGACCGCCACCGAACGCGCAGGCCTGCACCGCTACGACTTCCCCGCGGGCGTGAGCGGCCACCTGCTGCTGGACCTGTGCCACGGCTACCAGGACAACGACGCCACGCCCACGCGGATCAGCGACGCGCAGTTGCGCATCGTCGACGCAAGCACGCTGGTCGGCGGACGCCGGGTATACCAGTGGGCGAAGGGCCGCTATCTGTTTTTCGCGATGCGCCTGTCGCGGCCATTCGCCCGTGCGCAGCTTTACGACGACGACCGGCCGCTGCCAGCAGACGCCGGCAGCGTCGACGGCACGCGGCTCAAGGCCGCCTTGCATTTTGCCGATGCCGGCGGCGCGCCATTGCTGGTCAAGGTCGCCATCTCCGCGGTCAGCGCCGAAAACGCGCTGGCCAATCTCGATGCCGAATTGCCGGACTTCGACTTCGCCCGCGTGCATGCCGAAGCGGTCGCGGCCTGGGAACGGGCGCTGACGCGGGCGCGCATCGACACCGACGACGCTGCGCAAAGACGCATCTTCTACACCGGCCTCTACCACGCGCTGTTGGCGCCGACGCTGTTCAGCGATGTCGATGGCCGCTATCGCGGCATGGACCTTCGGGTGCACACGCTGCCCGAGGGCTACCGCAACTACAGCACCTATTCGCTGTGGGACACCTATCGCGCGTTGCATCCGCTGCTGACCCTGGTGCAGCCCGAACGCGTTCCCGACCTGGTGCAGGGGCTGGTGCGCGGCGCGGCGGAATGTCCGGACGGCGTCGGCATCTGGCCGCTGCAGGGCGTGGAGACCGGCACGATGATCGGTTACCACTCGGCCGTGGTGCTGGCCGAAGCGCACGCCAAGGGTTTCGGCGGCATCGACTACGCCGCGGCGTGGCCCTTGTTCCGCAAGCGCGCGATGGACGACGACTTCCATGGCCTGGCCGACTATCGCCGGCTCGGCTACATACCCAGCGACAAGGTCGACGAAGCGGCCAGCCGTACCCTGGAATACGCCTACGACGACTGGGCTTGCGCGCACCTGGCGCGTGCGGTCGGCGCCGAGGACGACCATCGCGCGCTGCTCGCGCGTTCGCGCAACTATCTCAATCTGTTCAACCCCGGCAGCGGTTTCATCCAGCCCCGCCTGGAAGACGGCCGCTGGGCCGAACCGTTCGACCCGCGTGCGCTCGGCCATTCCAGGCGCTGGCACGACTTCACCGAATCCAACGCCTGGCAGGCCACCTTCCTCAACCAGCACGACTTGCCTGGCTACATGCAAGGGTTCGGCGGCCGCGACGGATTCGTGCGCAAGCTCGATGAACTGTTCGGCACCAGTTCCGAACTGCCCGCCGGCGCGCCGCCGGACATCGACGGCATGGTGGGCCAGTACGCGCACGGCAACGAACCCAGCCACCACGTGGCCTATCTGTATGCCTGCGCCGGTCAACCGTGGAAGACCCAGGCCATGGTGCGACGCTTGCTGCGCGAGCAGTATCGCGATGCTCGCGACGGACTGTCCGGCAACGAGGATTGCGGGCAGATGAGCGCCTGGTTCGTGCTCAGCGCGCTGGGTTTCTATCCCGTCGATCCGGTCAGCGGCCACTACGTGCTCGGCAGTCCGCTGTTCCGCCGCGCCGAGCTGGATGTCGGCAACGGCCGGATCCTGCGCATCATCGCCCGCCACAACAACGAACGGAACGTGTTCGTGAAGCGGGTGCGCTGGAACGGCGAACCGTATGCGCGCAGCTGGATCCGCCATGCCGACCTGGCGGAAGGCGGGACATTGGAGTTCGTGATGGGTCCCGAACCGAATCCGGCGCTGTTCGACGACCATGACGGAAACCTTGCCGTGCGAGAGTCGCTGACATGATCGGGGTGCAGGCTGGCGTCCAGTGCGATCCTGCCTGCACGTGGCGGCCATGCGGAAGGACGGCGGGATTCGGCAGCGCCGGAAAATTTTCTTGGCTGCGCGATTGGTCGTTGAATGGTCCTGCAATTATGCGATTGACCCGATGCGGATCAGGTCCTGCCGCACGCGCGGTTTGCGCAAACCGTCCAGCGACGAAGCCTGCAGCGCCGCGGGCGAAGCGGCATGCGTCGGTGCAATTCGCTGATTCGAAACGAGTTGACCATGGTCAACGTACAGTCGGCGCGGATTGTTGCGATGCAGGATGCAATCACCCCGTGATTGATCCGAAATTGCCGCTTCGGCGGGGCGCGTCGGATTTTGAGAATTGGAACGTTCTAAACCCGGGATTTGAACGTTCATAATGTTCCGGCCGCGGATCGTGGCCAGTGGAGAAAGGTGCAGGCATGAAGGCAAGCGTCCAATACACGATGAAGCGCGGAATGGCAGGGTTGCTCGGCGTGCTGGCCGCGATGGCGTGCCCGCTGCAAGCCGCGGACCTGGCCGCCGAAGTCAACACCTTCATCGGCACCCAGGACGAAGGCAACACCTTCCCCGGCGCATCGGCACCGTTCGGACTGATCCAGATCGGGCCGATCACCGACTACTACGCCGGCTATCGCTACACCGATCCGAAGATCCGCGGCTTCGGCCATTCCTTCGTTTCCGGCGCGGGCTGCTGGGAGCAGGGCGGCAGCCTGTCGGTCATGCCGGTTTCCGGAACCATCGGCCCCGGCGGCGATTTCGACACGGACAAGAAGGCCGAGCCGTTCGACTACAAGAATTACGCCTCCGCGTTCACCCACGCAGGCGAGGTCGGCCAGGCCGGCTACTACAAGGTACGGCTGACCGACTACGGCGGCATCGATGCCGAAACCACCGCGCTGACCCGCGCCGGCGCCGAGCGCTACACCTTCGCCGCGGGGCAGAAGACCGGTCACCTCCTGGTCAATCCCGGCCAGGCCAACGAGAAGCACGAAGTCGTCGGCAGCGTGATCGACGTGGTCGGCGACCGCGTGGTCGAGGGCAAGCTGGTCACCAAGAGTTTCTGCGGCGGGCACCAGTACACCACCTGGTTCCGCATCGAGTTCGACCGTCCGTTCAAGTCCTTCGGCACCTGGGACAGGGAAGGCGCCGCACCGGGTTCGCGCCACAGCATGGGCGAACAGTGGCAGGTCGCCAACGGCGCGTGGCTGAGCTTCGACCTGGGCAATTCGCGCAGCGTCACCGCGGTCGCCGCGATCTCGCACGTCGATGCGGAAGGCGCGCGCCGCAACCTGGCCGCCGACGGCAAGCGCGGCGGCAAGCTGGCGAGCTTCGACGCGATGCGCGCGCAGGCGCAGGACGCGTGGCGCAAGGAATTGTCCAGCGTGCGCGTGCAGGGCGGCAGCGCCGACGACCGTTCCGTGTTCTACACCGCGCTGTACCACGCGCTGCTGCAGCCGATGACCGGCAGCGACGCCGACGGCCGCTATCGCGGCTACGACGACCGGATCCACACCGCCGACGGCTGGACCTATTACGAGTACTTCTCGCTGTGGGACACCTACCGTTCGCAGAACCAGCTGCTGGCGTTGCTGCGCCCGCAGCGCGCACGCGACATCGCGCGTTCGGTGCTGGCGATCCAGGAGCAGGGCGGCTGGCTGCCGCGCTGGGGTTACGCGAATTTCGACACCAACATCATGACCGGCGATCCGGTCACGCCGTGGCTGGTGGACCTGTGGCGCTTCGGCGCGCTGCAGGGACGCGAACAGCAGGCGTGGCAGGCACTGTGGCAGAACGCCTCCGGGCGTCCGCCGATGGCGTCGCGAGCGCAGGGTCGCGCCGGCAACGACAGCTACCTGACCAACGGTTACGTCGAATACGACCGCGCCTATCCGTCGAAAGGCATGGACGTGGACCCGCACCACGGCGGCTCGGCGACGCTGGAATACGCGCTGGCCGATTGCTCGCTGGCGCAGATGGCCACGGCGCTGGGCCACGAAAAGCAAGCCGCGCTGCTGCGCGCGCGCGGCGGCAACTGGCGCAAGGTGTGGGATGCGGACACGGTCGATGCGGAGCTCGGCTTCAAGGGCTTTCCGCGCCCGCGCATCGAGGGCGGCGCGTTCTATGCGCCGCCGCAGGGAGGCTACAGCCCGCGTTCCAACCACGGCTTCCACGAAGGCACGGCCTGGCAGTACCAGTGGCTGGCGTGGCAGGACCTGCCGGGACTGGTCGAGGCGATCGGCGGGCGCGACGCCGCGCTGAACCGGCTCGACGCATTCTTCGCCTACGACGATCTGGTCAAGGATCCGGCCAACGCCGCGCGCAAGGACTGGGTGGTGGGTCCGTACAGCTACTACAACCAGTACCGCTACAACCCGAACAACGAGCCGGACCTGCACGCGCCGTGGATCTATACGCTGCTGGGCCAGCCGTGGAAGACCGCGACGGTGCTGCGCGCGGCGCAGCGGCTGTTCACCAACGCGCCCAACGGCGTCACCGGCAACGACGACCTGGGCACGATGTCGGCCTGGTACCTGTTCAGCGCCGTCGGCGTGTACCCGGCCGTGTCGGGCTCCGGACGGTTCCTGCTGCACGCGCCGCGCTTCGAGCGCGTCGAGCTGGACCTCGGTGCCGGCAAGACCCTGCGGGTCGAGGCGCCCGGGGCCGACGGCGCCAAGCTGCAGTACGTGCGTTCGGTGAAAGTGGATGGCAGCGATTACACTCCGGTGTGGCTGGACTGGGAGCGACTGAGCCGCGGCGGCGCGATCCGCTTCGACCTGGTCGACGCACCGCCGACGGGAGGCTGGGGAACGAACGCCGCCGACGCGCCGGCCGCACTGTGTCCGTCGCCGGCGCGATGAAACCTCAAGAAGCACCGCAGCACGTGCGCGAACCAAGGGAGCGACGCGGAGTGGTGGAAAAGAAAGCGCGGGGCGTTGCGTCTCCGACGAAGCGGCGGGCGGTCACCGTCAACGACATCGCGCGCGCCGCGGGCGTGTCGCGGGCCACCGTGTCGCTGGTGCTGCGCGAAAGCCCGCTGGTCCATGCCGATACGCGTGCCCGCGTGCAGGCGGAACTGGCGCGCCAGCGCTACGTGTACAACCGCGGCGCCGCCAACCTGCGCCGGCGCACTTCGTCCAGCGTCGCCTTGGTGATCAACGATCTTTCCAACCCGTTCTTCGCGGAATTCGCCGCCGGCGTCGACCAGGCGCTCGCGGCGAAGGGCTACGTCACCCTGCTGGGCAGTGCCGGCGAATCGCCGGAGCGCCAGCAGGCGGTGCTGGCCTCGTTGATGGAACACACGCCGGCGGGTTTGATCCTGTCGCCGGCCGAAGGCAGCGATGGCGACAGCCTGCGCCACGTGCTCGGCCACAGCAACGTGCTGTTGTTCAATCGCGCGGTGGCCGGCACCGACTGGGATTTCCTCGCGCTGGACAACCGCCATGGCGCCTACCTGGCGACTCGCCACGTGATCGGACTGGGCCATCGCCGCATCGCTTTCTTCGGTGGCCATGCCGATTCGAGTTCGTGCCAGCAGCGTCGCGAAGGCTTCGTCCAGGCGATGGCCGAAGCCGGGCTTGAAGTGCCGGAAGCCTCGCTGATCGAATCGGCGCCCAATCGCCTCGAGGCCGCCGCGCGCACCGCGGAACTGTTCACGGGCGACGCCGTACCGACCGCGGCGGTTTGCTACAACGACAACGTCGCGCTGGGCCTGATGCTGGGCCTGGCGTCGCGCGGGATCCGTGCGGGCCGGGATTTCTCCATCACCGGCTTCGACGACATTTCCGAAGCGGCGGCGACCACGCCAGCGCTGACCACCATCGCAGTGGATCCGCGCGAGCGCGGCCGCCAGGCGGCGGAACTGCTGCTGCAGCGCATCGACCATCCCGAAGCCGCGCCGCGCCACACCGTGGCGACGGTGGAGCTGCGCGTCCGTGAAAGCTGCGGCGCACCGAAACAATCCTGACCGGCATCCCGTGCCGGTCTTTTCAACGAGCGAACCGATGTCGAAGATTGTTTGTTTTGGCGAGGCCTTGATCGACCTGCTCGCCCAGCCGCCGGCCACCCCGGACGCACCGCGCGCATTCCTGCAATACGCGGGCGGCGCGCCGGCCAACGTCGCGGTGGCCGCGGCCCGGCTCGGCGCCGATGCGCATTTCGCCGGCATGCTCGGCGAGGACATGTTCGGCGACTTCCTGCTGGACAGCTTCGCCGCGATGGGCGTGGCGACCGATTGCATCGTGCGCACCGGCGAGGCGAAGACCGCATTGGCCTTCGTCGCACTGGATGCGGGGGGCGAGCGCAGTTTCAGCTTCTATCGTCCGCCGGCCGCCGACCTGCTGTTCCGTGCCGAGCATTTCAAGGCGGCCTGCTTCGATGGCGCCGGCATATTCCACGCCTGCTCGAACAGCCTGACCGACGATGCGGTGGCCGAGGCCACTCTGCACGGCATGGCGCGCGCGCGCGCGGCCGGCGCGGTGGTCAGCATCGACCTGAACCTGCGTCCGGCGCTGTGGCCGCATGGCGTCGATCCATCGCCGCGCCTGTGGCAGGCGCTGTCGCAGGCCGATCTGGTCAAGCTTTCGCGCGAGGAACTCGAATACCTTGCGCGTCCGCTCGGCGGCGGCGCGACGGGCGAGGCCGAAGCGCTGTCGCGCCTGTTCGCCGCGCAGGCGCAGTGGGTGGTGATCACCGATGGCGCCGCGCCGGTGCGCTGGCTCACCCGTGAATCGGAAGGGCAGGTAAGCGGTTTCCGCGTCGATGCGCTGGACACCACCGCGGCCGGCGACGCCTTCGTCGGCGGCCTGCTGGTGCGCCTGGGCGAGCGCGGCGGCGATGGCGGCGGCTTCGCCGCGTTCTGCCGCGACCCCGCCGCCATCGAGGACGCGATCCGTTTCGGCGCGGCGGTCGGCGCGCTGGCGGTCACCCGCAAGGGCGCGTTCGCCGCCATGCCCACCCATGACGAAGTGCAGCAACTGCTGCAGGAGCAAGCCCCCCATGCTGCCTGAGAATCCCGCGCCCGATTTCCGCTCGCCGCATTTCCTGCGCGCGCACGTCGCCGACACCATGGCGTTCTACCACCCGCACTGCATCGATCCGGCGGGCGGGTTCTTCCACTACTACAAGGACGACGGCACGGTCTACGACGCCAGCCATCGCCACCTGGTCAGCAGCACGCGCTTCGTCTTCAACTACGCGATGGCGTACCGCGAGTTCGGCGACCCCGAATACCTGGAAGCGGTGAAGCACGGCCTGCGCTTCCTGCGCGGGAAACACCGCAACCCGGCCACCGGCGGCTACGCGTGGACGCTGCGCGACGGCCAGGTCGAAGACGACATGAACCACTGCTACGGCGCGGCCTTCGTGCTGCTGGCGTATTCGTGCGGGCTGAAGGCCGGCATCGAGGAAGCGCGCGGCTGGATGGACGAGACCTGGCAGCTGCTGGAGCGATATTTCTGGGAGCCGGCCTACGGCCTGTACAGGGACGAAGCCGACGCGCAGTGGAACTTCACCGGCTATCGCGGCCAGAACGCCAACATGCACATGTGCGAGGCGATGCTGGCCGCGTTCGAAGCCGGCAACGAACGCCGCTACCTGGACCGCGCGCTGCAACTCGCCGACAACATGACCCGGCGCCAGGCGGCGATGGCCGGCGGCCTGGTATGGGAGCACTACGATCCCAGCTGGAACATCGACTGGAACTACCACCTGGACGACCCCAAGCATCTGTTCCGGCCGTGGGGCTTCCAGCCGGGCCACCAGACCGAATGGGCCAAGCTGCTGATGATCCTCGACCGCCACGTCGAGGCAGACTGGCTGGTGCCGACCGCGCGCCGCCTGTTCGATTCCGCGGTGGAACACTCGTGGGACGAAAGCCGCGGCGGCCTGTACTACGGCTTCGCGCCGGAATCGCGCCGCCAGCCGGACATGACCGGTGCGCCGATCGGCGAAGGCATGTTCGTCTGCGACGACGACAAGTACTTCTGGGTGCAGGCCGAATCGCTGGCCGCCGCGGCGCTGCTGGCCGCGCGCACCGGCGATGACGGCTACTGGGACTGGTACGACCGCCTGTGGGCGTATTCGTGGAAGCGCATGGTCGATCACCGATACGGCGCGTGGTACCGCATCCTCGACGCGGACAACCGCAAGTACGACGACGAGAAGAGTCCGGCCGGCAAGACCGATTACCACACCATGGGCGCGTGCCACGAAGTGTTGAACGTCGTGCGGCCCGCCCGCGAATGACGGGGAGCGACGGGATGCGGAGATTGGGCGGGGCATTGCTGGGCCTGTGGCTGGCCTGCGCATCGGCGGTGGCGGGCGATCTCGGCGGCGACTGGCGCTTCCGCCTGCTGCCGGGCGACGCCGAAGCGGCAACGCACGTCGAGGCGTCGCAGTGGCACGGCGCGCGGGTGCCGGGTTCGGTGCATACCGACCTGTTCGACAACAAGCTGATCCCCGACCCTTACGTCGGCGCGCCGGAAGCGGGGCTGCAATGGGTCGGCCTGGCCGACTGGGAATACCTCGGCCGCTTCGACGTCGATGCCGCGACGCTGGCGCGCAAGCACGCGGCGCTGGTGTTCGACGGCCTGGACACGTTCGCCGAAGTGCAGTTGAACGGCCGCGAGGTGCTGCGCGCGGACAACAGCTTCCGCACCTGGCGGGTACCGGTCGATGGCCTGCTCAAGGCGCGTGGCAACGAACTGCGCATCGTGTTCCGTTCGCCGATCCGCAAGCTGCTGCCGCAGGTGCAGGCGATGCCGCACAAGATCGCCGGCAACTATCCCTCGCCCTACGGCGACGAGCCGAAGGATGCGATGGTCGGCAATTTCTCGCGCAAGCCGGGCTACCACTACGGCTGGGACTGGGGCCCGCGCTACGTGACCGCCGGGATCTGGCGGCCGCTGCGGCTGGAAAGCTGGAACGACACGCGCATCGCCGATTTCGCGGTGCGAACCAAGGCGTTGGATGGATCGCGCGCCGAGCTGGAGCTGGCGCTTTCGCTCGCCAGCGACGCCGCGCAGCATGCGCAGGTCGAGATCGACGTGATCGACCCCGATGGCAGGCGCGTGGACACGCTGCGCCGCGGCTTCGACCTGCAGGTCGGCGACAACGCGCTGTCGCTGCCGGCGGCGCTGGACAAGCCGCGCCGCTGGTGGCCGGTCGGTTACGGCAGGCAGGACCGCTACCGCTTCGTCGCCCGCGTGACCGATGCGCGCGGCGAGACATCGCGTATCGAACGGAAGACCGGCCTGCGCACGGTCGAGCTGCTTCGCGAAGCGGATGCCGACGGTGGCCAGGGCTTCGCCTTCGTCATCAACGGCGTGCCGGTGTTCGCCAAGGGCGCCAACGCGATCCCGTTCGATGCGTTTCCCGCACGCGTCACCCGCGAGCGCCTGCGCCGCGACCTGCAGGCCGCGCGCGACGCCAACATGAACATGATCCGCAACTGGGGCGGCGGCTATTACGAATCCGACGACTTCTTCGAGCTGACCGACGAACTGGGCCTGCTGGTGTGGCAGGACTTCATGTTCGGCGGCGGCATGCCGCCCGGCTACGACCCCGCGTTCCGCGCCAACGTCGTCGCCGAGGCGCGCGACAACGTGCGCCGCATCCGCCACCACCCCAGCGTGGTGCTGTGGTGCGGCAACAACGAGGAAGAGACCGCGTGGAAGGACTGGGGCCATCGCAAGCAATTGATGGAGGCCGATCCCGCGTTCGCCGCGAAGGTCTGGCAGGGCTACGTGGACCTGTTCGGCCACGACCTGCGCCAGGTCGTCGCCGAAGAGGGGCTGGGCGTGCCGTACTGGTCCAGTTCGCCGAGCAACGACCTCGACGAGAAGGCCAACGACTCGAAGCGCGGCGACAAGCATTACTGGGACGTATGGGGCGGGCCGGCGCATGCGCCGGTGGCGTACCTGGACGAAACGCCGCGCTTCATGTCCGAATTCGGCCTGCAGGCGTGGCCGCAGCAATCGACCGTGGATGCCTTCGCCGCGCGCGATCAGCAGCGCATCGATAGCTCGGTGATCCGCGCGCACCAGAAGTTCATGGCCGGCGAGGGCAACACCCGGCTGATGCTGTACGTCGAACGCGAATACGGCGCGCCGCGCGACTTCGCCGGTTTCCTCTACCTGAGCCAGGTGATGCAGGCCGAGGGCATCGAACTGGCCGCACTGCACCACCGGGCCTCGCGCCCGTACACGATGGGCTCCCTGTACTGGCAGCTCAACGACGTGTGGCCGGGCGCTTCCTGGTCCAGCCTGGACTACTACGGGCACTGGAAGGCGCTGCACTACCACGCGCGGCGCTTCTTCGCGCCGGTCGCGGTGGCCGCGCTGCGCAAGGACGGCGCGACTACGGTGTCGCTGCTCAACGACCGCACCACCGCGCTGCAGGGCGAACTGCGCCTGCGCGTGTTCGACATGGACGGCAAGCTGCTGCACGAGGAAAAGCGCACGGACGAACTGCCGCCGCTGTCGTCGAAGGCCGTGGGCGAGTTCGTCGACGCCGACCTGCTGCGCGGCGCCGACCCGAAGCGCAGCGTGGCGGTGTTCGAACTGCATGTCGCGGGCGAGCCGGTTTCGCGCGGCTTCGTCTGGTTCGACGCGGCCAAGTCGCTGGCGCTGCCGGACCCCGGGCTGCAGGCGCGGATCCGGAAGGCCGGCGACGGCTACCGCGTGACCGTTTCCGCGCAGAAGCTCGCGCGTGCGGTATGGCTGGATTTCGGCGACGCCGACGTGCAGCTGTCGGACAACGCCTTCGACCTGGCGCCGGGCGAACGGGTCGAGATCGCGCTGCGCGGCGACGCGGGCCTGGATGCGCTGCGCAAGGCGTTGCGCGTGCGTTCGCTGGCCGATGCGATGGGCGGGATGTGAGCTTGGCCGCGTTCCCGTCGATGCGCGGACGCCTGCCGGTTCTGGTCGCATTCGCCGTCGCGCTGGCCGCATGCGCGACATCGGGCGCGGCCCCGGCCCCGAACAGGCAGGTCGCGCAGGCGGTCCTGTTCCAGTCGTCTTTCGAAGCCGGCGAGCCGCAGCCGGTCGCGGAACCGGTCGCGCGCGCAGGCGAGGCGAACCTCGATGTTCGCATCTCAGATGGACCCGACGCCGCCTATGCGGCGCGCACGGGCGTCGGCTTCACCGGCGTGCGTGCGCTGGAATATTCCGGTAAAGCGGTTGCCGGAAGCGGCGGCGTGGACAGGAAAGTGTTCGATGTTTCCATCCCGGTCACCGCCGCGACGGAACTCTCCTACCGGGTCTTCCCGCAGTACGCCGAAGACGATCCGGATTACCTGGCCACCTGCGTCGCCATCGACCTGCATTTCACCGACGGCACGCGCCTGTCCGGACTGGGTGCGCGCGACCAGCACGGCTTCGTGCTGTCGCCGCTGGCGCAGGGCGAATCGAAGTCGCTGTACGCCCGCCAGTGGAACCACAAGCAGTCGCGCATCGGCGAGGTGGCCGCGGGCAAGACCATCGACCGGATATCCGTTGGCTACCGCAGTCCGTCGGGAACGGGCGGGTTCCGCGGCTGGATCGACGACCTCCGCATCGCCGATGTCGCGCCTTCTGCGCCGACGTCGCATCCCAGCAGCCACGTGTTGACCACGCGCGGCACGCATTCCAGCGGCGACTTTTCGCGCGGCAACAACATCCCCGCCACGGCAATGCCGCACGGCTTCAACTTCTGGGCGCCGGTCACCAACGCCGGCTCGCTGAGCTGGTTCTACGAATACGCCCGCCGCAACGATGCGCAGAACCGCCCGCGGCTGGAAGCGCTGGCGCTGAGCCACGAAACCAGCCCATGGATGGGCGACCGCCAGACTTTCCAGGTCATGCCGTCGCTGGCCGCCGGCGTGCCGAGCGCGAACCGCGCCGAACGCGCGGCGACGTTCCGCCACGAAAACGAAACCGCCCGCGCGCACCACTATCGCGTCGCCCTGGACAACGGCATCGTCGCCGAGATCGCGCCCACCGACCACGCGGCGATGTTCCGCTTCGCGTTCCCCGGCGACGACGCGAACCTGGTCTTCGACAACGTCGACGACCGCGGCGGCCTGTTCCTGTCGCCGGAAACCGGCGAACTGACCGGTTACACCGACACCCGCAGTGGCCTGTCGAACGGCGCCGGCCGCATGTTCGTCTATGCGAAGTTCGACCGCCCGGTCGTCGCCGGCGGCAAGCTGGTCGCGACCGACGGCAAGGACGGCGCGAAACGCGTCAACGTGCCCGGCTATTTCCGCTTCGATGCCGGGCAAACGCGCACCGTCACCATGCGCATCGCCACCTCGCTGATCGGCGTCGAACAGGCCAAACGCAACCTGGCGCTGGAAATCGCCGACGCCGACACGTTCGACGACGTGCGCGAGCGCGCGCAGCGGGCCTGGGACGGGAAGCTCGGCGCGGTCGAAGTCGAAGGCGCCACGCCCGACCAGCTGACCACCCTGTATTCCAACCTGTACCGGCTGTTCCTGTACCCGAACGCGGCGCACGAAAACGTCGGCAGCCATGCCGCGCCGGTCTGGCGGCATGCGGTGCAGTCTTCGGCCAGCAAGGACATCGCGCCCGGCACCACGGAAACGCGCACCGGCGCGGCCGTCGCCGACGGCAAGGTCTACGTCAACAACGGCTTCTGGGACACCTACCGCACCGCATGGGCGGCCTACGCGCTGCTGGCGCCCGGCGACGCGGCGGAGATGATCGACGGCTTCGTGCAGCACTACCGCGACGGCGGCTGGGTGCCGCGCTGGTCCTCGCCGGGCTACGCCAACCTGATGACCGGCACCAGTTCGGACGTGGCGTTCGCCGATGCCTACGTGAAGGGCATCGCCGGCATCGACGCCGCTTCGCTCTACGCGGCCGTCATCTGCAACGCGGCGGTCGTCCCGCCCAACGACAACGTCGGCCGCAAGGGCATGGATGTCGCGCCGTTCATCGGCTACACGCCCGACACGGTGGGCGAGGGCGTGTCGTGGGCGCTGGAGGGCTACATCAACGACTACGGCATCGCCAACCTGCTTGCGGCGATGGCGGAGCAACCTGCTCCGCCGGTCGCGCGCGAGCGGCTGCAGGCGGAAAGCGCGTACTACCGCAACCGCGCGCGCAACTACGTGCGCATGTTCGATCCGGGCATCGGTTTCTTCCAGGGCAGGGCGGCGGACGGCAAGTGGAAGTCGTCGCCCGGCAACTACGATCCGCGGGTCTGGGGCCACGACCACGATTACACCGAAACCAACGGCTGGGGCTTCGCCTTCCTCGTGCCGCACGACGGCCAGGGCCTGGCCAACCTGTACGGCGGGCGCGAAGGTCTGGCACGCAAGCTGGATGCGTACTTCGCCACGCCGGAGACCGCGCAACATCCGGGTTCCTACGGCGGCGTCATCCACGAGATGATCGAGGCGCGCGACGTGCGCATGGGCCAGTGGGGCTTTTCCAACCAGGTCGCCCACCACGTGCCGTGGATGTACCTGTACGCCGGGCAGCCGTGGCGCACGCAGGAGATCGTGCGCGAGACGCTGGCGCGGATGTACGTCGGTTCGGAGATCGGCCAGGGTTATCCGGGCGACGAGGACAACGGCGAATCGTCGGCGTGGTGGCTGTTCGCGGCGCTGGGTTTCTATCCGCTGCAGATGGGCAGCGAGTACCTGGCGATCGGCTCGCCGCTGTTCACCAGGGCGACCGTGCGCCTGCCGAACGGCCGCAAGTTGGTGATCGACGCGCCGGACAACAGTCGCGACAACATCCACGTCGCCGGCGTCACGGTGAACGGCCAGCCGTGGAACCGCACCTTCATCCCGCACCGGTTGCTGGCCGAAGGCGGAAGGATCGAATTCACGATGTCGCCGCAACGCAGCGCCTGGGGCAACGATGCCGCGGCGCTGCCACCGTCGCTGACCTCGGGCGATGCGCCCGCCGAACCGCTGGCCGACCTGACCGGCCAGGGTCGCGGCGTGGCTTCGGCCGATGCGCTGTTCGACGATACCTCGCGCACCGAAGCGGCGTTCTCCGTGCCGGCGAGCGTAACGTATGCGTTCGACAATGCGACGCGTGGTGAAGTGAGCTTCTACACGCTGACTTCCGGCAGCGCCGGTGGCCATCCGGTCGCGTGGACGCTGGAAGGCTCCGACGACGGCAAGCGGTGGAAGGTGCTGGATCGTCGCAGCGGCGAAGTCTTCGAGTGGGCGCGCTACACCCGTCCGTTCCGGCTGGCGTCGCCCGCCCGTTACCGGCACTACCGGTTCGTTTTCAATGCGGGCAGCGAAGCGGGGCGGTTCTCGCTGGCGGAGATCGAGTTGCTGGGCACGCCGGCTTCACCGCGCGGCCCGTGACCGATGTAGGTTGGGGTGAGCGCAGCGAACCCCAACATCGCCATGCGTCAGGTTGCAAGGTGTTGGGGTTCGCTGCGCTCATCCCAACCTATGCGTGCTATGCGTGCTGCGGGTCGCTTTGCGGAAGGAGATGATGGAGGAGTCCATACAGAATTGTTAGCCGCCAACACGATTTGACCAGCTGCCTGGATCGCGGCGATGGTGGAAAACCGCGAAGACAAGAATGCCGCTTGGTTCAGGGCGGTAAATGATTGAGTACGGGAAGCGGCGCATGAAGGCACGGCGACAGCTTCCTTCAATCTCACGGTATGCCAAAGGCATACGAAGCGCGGACTCCATGGCAACGTCAAGTGCACGCGCGAACTCAAGCCCAAGACCGGGCGACTGCGCCTCGTACCACGCCTTCGCCTCCAACACATCAAGTCGCGCCTCCGGCCTGAACCGGGCGTGCATTAGTGGTTGCTCTGGAAAAGCTCCGCCCGCACGGCGCTCCACGACACGGCAGAACTTGGATCAGCATCATGTGTGGCGACACGACGGCGGAGTTCCTCGCGTTGCGCATTTGTGAGGCCTACGGACTCAGGAGCATCCGCAGCAATGCTGTCCCAGATGTCCTCAACGAGCTGGATGCGCTCGGCAATGGATAGGGCACGGAAGTCGGGCATGAAGCTGCTCATGGTTGGAGTGTACGCCATCTTTCCTTTGGCGGCTAACGCCTTATGTCTTGAGTTTCCCCTAGCCTAAGAGCCGAGAGCCCGGCGTGCGCGCCCGATAACGCCTCGGTGTCAGCACCACCGTAATTCAGCAGGGGCCGCACGCCGGACCTCGCG